>JAWOAW010000047.1:0-15412 GCA_046498345.1 Thermoplasmatota archaeon | reverse complement strand
GCCGTGCAGCGTATTGCCCGGCAGGAAAAAGAACACTACGACTTCTGGCGCACGCACACCGGCCAGGACGTGGCGCCCAGCCGCCTGCAGCGCTGGCTGTACCTGGCTATCGCCATGGTGTTCGGTATCACCTTCGCCGTCAAGCTCATGGAGCGCGGCGAAAAAGATGCGCAGGAGACCTACGAGGAGCTGGCCGAGGCGATTCCGGGTGCAGAGCGCATCGTGAGCGAGGAGGAGGAGCACGAGCAGGAGCTGGTCGATATGATCGACGAGCGTCGCCTCCGCTACATTGGCTCCATCGTCCGGGGGCTCAACGATGCACTGGTGGAGCTCTCCGGGGCGGTGGCCGGCCTGACGTTCGTGCTCAACGATACGTCGCTCATCGGCACCACGGGTTTTATCACGGGTATCGCCGCCTCGCTTTCCATGGCCGGCTCCGAATATCTGGGCTCCAAGTCGGAGCAGACGGACAAGAACCCGTTCACGGCGTCGATGTACACGGGCCTCGCGTATCTCCTGGTGGTATTGTTTCTCATTTTCCCGTATTTTCTGCTTGGCGACGTCATCCTGGCGCTGGCCGTGATGCTGGCCAACGTGCTGGTGGTCATCGTGCTGTTCACGTTTTATACGTCGGTGACCCGTGACCTGTCGTTCTGGCGGGAGTTCGGGGAGATGGCGGCTATCAGCCTGGGCATCGCCGCGGTAACCTTTGCCATCGGGTTTGCCATCAGGAGCTTTTTTGGCGTTGAGGTCTAGCCTGGCCGTATTTCCTGCGGGCCCAGAGGATGAGGAACGACGGCAGGACGAGCACGGACGATATGAATGCGAAGAGGATGGTGAGCGCGGTTATCTGCCCGAACTGCTGCAGCGGGGGCATGAGCGAAAACGAGAGCAGGCCGAATCCCACGATGGTGGTGGCCGCGGCCCCGAACAGCGATATACCGGTATGCCGGACGGTTACATGGGCCGCCTCGCCTATATCGCGCCGCTGGACCTCTTCGACGAAGCGATGGGATATATGGATGCCGTAGGTGACGCCGAGGCCGACGGTGAGCGAGGCGATGGTGATGGTCATGACGTTGAGCGAGAGCCCCATGAGGTACATGGCGCCGAGAATCCAGCCGACGCAGAAGATGATGGGGACGGCGGTGATGAGCCCCAGCATGGCTGATTTGTCCCGGAGGTAGAAGATGATGGTGAGGATGACGAAGGAGACCAGGATGGTGATGATGAGCGACTGGGTCTGCCCCTCGTTGAGCGTCTCCTCCACCACGATGCTGACGATGGTGTCCCCGGTGGCCTTTGTCTCGTACCCGGTGAGCGCCGCCGCGTCGTCCTTGAGCTGGTCGTACAGCGTGTTTGCCTCCTCCTTGCTCAGGTCGGTGCGGGTGGCGATGCGGATGAGCGTGCCGTCGTAGGAACCGTTTTTGTTGAGCACCATGGTGGCCTGCTGCCGGTTGCCCTGGTAGAGCATGGTGTAGAGCATATCGATGTCCGCCGCGGTTGCACTTTCCTTCGGCGTGTATGGGTCGGTGAAGCAGGCCCGGTAGCGGGCGGCAAAGGCAGGGTTTGAGGCCTGCTGGGCGTATTCTTGCATGACCGTGGCGATGGAGGTCACGTCGGGTCTCCCGTTCACCATGACGATGCCTACGTCGTCGGCGACATTGCTGACGGTGGCGTTGAGCTGTGCGAACAGCGACGGAGAGGTGACTGCTCCCTGTATGAGGATGTAGGAGCTGCTGGCCTCGCCGCCGGCGAACTCGAAATGGTTCATCAGGTATTGGATGTCCTGCGTTATCTCCAGGTCGTCGGGCAGGAAGGAGTCCATGTCGAACTTTGTTTCCAGCTGCGTGGCCGCGTAGCCGGAGAAGGCGGTGGCGACGACGGCGATGACGATGACAGCGACGGGCATTTTTTCCGCCGCCGCTGCCCCGAGCTCCACGACCCGGTGGACGACCCGTTTGGCCTGCCGGACGGCGCCGTTTTTCGGCCGCGTCGGACGTGGCTTTTTCCGGAGCTGCTGCGCCGCGGGCACGAACAGGGTCATGGTGATGAACGCCGACAGGATGCCGAACGCGCAGAGTATGCCGAACTCCTGCAGCACCTGGATGGGAGAGACGAGGTTGGAGAGAAACGCGATCATGGCGGTCAGGGTGGCCAGCAGAAGGGCTACGCCCACCGTCTGTATCGTAATGCGCACGCGCTCCCTCCTTTCCCTGTCCCGTTCCTCGCGGTACCGCATGGTGAGATGGATGCCGTAGTCGATGCCCAGCCCGATGAGCAGGATGGGAATCGCCGTGGTCATGGGGTTGAAGTCGAAGCCCATGGCGACCCCGAAGCCGTACATCCAGATGATGGAAAACGCCAGGGCCAGCAGGCTGATGCCCGCGTCGACGACGCTGCGGTATACGATGAGCAACACGATGATGACCATGAGCATGGCGATGGGCATCAGAATCTGCATCGACTCGTTGGACGCCCGGAGTATTTCGTCGTTGACCAGCCGGTTGCCGATGGTCGAAAAAGTGACATATTCCGGCTGCTGTCCTTCGACGATGTCGTCGATGGCCTGCTCGACGGCCAATGTGGCGTTGTCGCCATCGAGCGATATGAGCACGATGCAGCCCTCGGCCGTGAGAGTGCTGCAGGACAGATTGAAGTCCCTGGTCAGGGTGCGCGCTATCTGCTGAAGCGCCACCTGTGCCTCCGGGAATATGGAGAACTTCTGGAGCTCCCGGATAGATTGCTTGATGGTCATGTTTGACGAAAAATGTTCAAAGGAGAGATTGACCGTCTGGTTTTCAAGCCGGATGGTAATGTTTTCTCCCAGCAGCGCTTTCCGGAGCTGGGTGATGTTGTAGGGGTGGTAGAGCAGCTGGTCGCTCTGGATGCCCTGCATCATGGCCTCGCCGACGATGCGGATGGTGGCCAGCGTGGTGGGCAGGCTGACCACGTTCATCTCCGGGTAGGAGGGCTCCTGCAGGCTGCTTCGGATGGTTTCGTCGGCGAGCAGCGCTTCCTCGAGGTGGAATACCTCTTCCATGGCCTGGTTGTTCAGCAGGTCGCCCGTCCGGGAGCGAACGAGTATCTGGATGGTGTAGTCGCCGCTGTAGTTTTTGGCTATCTCGTTCTGGGCGTTGACCGCAGGCAAGTCGGGCTCGAACGACCCTTCGTTGAACGTGGATTCGAGGCCGCCGGCGTATATGGAGAATGCCATGACCGCCGTTATGGTCAGGACGACGGCGATGTTTGTTTTCGGGTGGTGGGCAATCCATTCAGTTAGCCTCATGTTTTCCCTCTGTGAGTGACTGCAGCCGCCGGTAGGCGCCGGCGAGGCAGGCATGTATCCTGTCGCGGGCTATTCCCTGTCGATGCAGGTCCTCGGATAGCGTCCGTATCTTGTAGATGAGGGGAAACGCCTCGTGGGATTCGTCAAAACGACGCATCATGTGGCGCAGCGCTTCATCCTCGAATATCTCTGCGAGCTGGAGTGCGTACTGCCGGAGCTTCTGGTAGGCCTCTTTTTTGACCTGTTCTCCTTCTTCGAGCATGCGCCGCCCTTTCTCGGTGAGCTGGTAGCAGGTACGCCGCCCGTGTTTTTCTCCCTGGATGACGTCTGATGCTTCCATGTCTTTGAGGAGCGGGTAGACGGAGCCGGTGCTGGGACGGTAGCCCAGGCGCTCCTCGCATTGTTTGATAACCTCGTAGCCGGTTGCCTCCCCTGTGGAGAGGGTTTTGAGGATGAAGTATTTCAGGAACGGCACACGCATATTTCGATACCGACATAGCGGTACCGATATATAAGTATTGTTGCGACCGGGCTACTTGGCGACCATGGCCCGCATCCAGTCCGCCACGTTTTCCGCATGGTCGGCGATGTCGTCCACCCAGTCCGCCGTCTTCAGCAAATGATAGATGTCCATGGGCTTCAGCTCGTCCTCGAGCCTGTATATCTCCCGGGTGAGCTCATATTTTTTCTGGTCGGCCTCCCATTCCTTCCGGTGTATCTCGTGGATGATCTCCTTCACCTTTTCCCGTTCCCTCCGGACGAAGCTGCTCTCCACCAGGTCCTTGAACTTCCCCACCGCCCGTTCCATCGCCTCCACCGTCTCGGCCACCAGATGCACATGCTCGATGAACGGCTCCTTGAGCCTGATAGGAATCTGCGTATGCCGCATGTCGACGAGCTGCGCCAGGTTCTCCGCATGGTCAAGGATGGCGTCCTGCTCCCGCAGCTGCCACAAAAAATATTTCTTGTCCACCGGCATCAGAATGGAGCTGGGCAGATGCGCCCGGATGTTCCCCTTTATCAGGTCCGCCTCGTGCTCCAGCTTCGCGATCTTTTTCGCCGTCTCATGGAAATCCTCCGTATGCCCCTGATAATATTCGACGAGCGACTCCTCGAGAATGGAGACGCATTCCTTGACCTTGTCCATATGGTCCAGCAGCCCCTCCAGCGGCGACTTTTTCCGGTACACATCCGAAAGCGGGGTTCGCCCCGTCATCCCATTTTTCGATGCCATCGTCACCATACAAAGATGAGGACCCTATAAATCACTATCGACATAACCACGGTGGCCGGCAGCGTCACCGCCCACGAATACACAATCTTCTTAATCACCGTCAGGTCCACCGCATCCAGCCCCCGGGCAAGACCCACGCCGATGACCGCACCCACCACGGTATGCGACGTCGAAATCGGCAGCCCGAGCTTCGAGGCCGCCAGCACCGTCGTCGCCGTCCCAAAGTCAACCGAAAAACCACGCGTGTTCGTCAGATCCGTGATACGGGAACCCAGCGTTCGGATGACCTTGTACCCCCAGGTCATCACGCCCACCGCGATGCCGACGCCGCCCAGCGCCAGCAGATAATAGGACAGCCCGCCGACGTCGATGCCCGACCGTTCAAGCGCCGAGCTCAGCACAACCGAAAGCGGAGCAATGGCATTGGCCACGTCGTTCGCCCCATGGGAGAGCGCCACATAGCAGGAGGTGATGATCTGCAGGCGGCGAAACAAAAACTCCACCGCGTCATATCCCTCCCCATACGTGAGGCGGCGTATCACCACGGCGCCGACGCCGACGGCAGCCACAAAAATCAGGGCGGAGGCCACCACGATCTGGTACAATCCGTCAAACAGGATGGTGCCCAGATCGGTCTTGGTGAACAGCGAAAACGCCACGATAAAAAAGGTCAGGCCGACAAACAACGGGCCGAATTTCTCGGCCGCCTCCACGGGCTCCCCGGCCGCGAACACACAGTGAACGATGAGGCGAAACACGATAAACGCGATGACCGCACCCACAACCGGCGACAGCACCCACGACGCGGCAACCTCCCCCAGCTTTTTCCAGACGATGACCTCCATGCCGCCCGCGATGAGGCCAAAGCCCGTGATGCCGCCGATGATGGAATGCGTCGTCGACACCGGGAGCTCCAGCCAGGTGGCAACGGTCACAAAAAACGATGCAGCCAGAATGGCAGCCAGAAAGCCCAGCATGATAGAATGCGCGCTGCCAATCATCGCCGTGTCAACGATGCCTCCCTTCACCGTCTCCGTGACATGGCTGCCCAGAAAAACCGCCCCGATAAAGTTGAGAACCGAGGCGATGACCACCGCCTGCCGGAGCGTGATAGCGTTGGCTCCCACCGCCGTCGACATCGAGTTCGCCACGTCGTTGGCGCCGATGTTCCACGCCATGTAGCCGCCGGCCAGCAGCGCGAGGATGACGACGAGCAACAGCGCGGTGGTCAACCCGAAGAGCATCATGCCTAATGCGGCTGCATATTTTAAATCCTATGACTGGCCCGGCAGCTCAACGTGCACCGTTTGGCCCGCGGTGTCCTCGACGCCCTTCAACGGCCGGAGCATGCCCCGGACGGTCTCATCGATAAAGCGCTGGACGAAGAGCTTGAGAGGAATCATCGTACCGCCAACGGTCACCGTCACCCCGCCATGCGACACCGCGCAGTCACCCAGCGATGCATCCCCGGCCGCCACAGCCTCCGCAAGCTCCAGGCAGCTCCGGTAGCCGCAGTCACCGCAGTCCAGACCCGGTAGCCGCTCCAGCGCCCGTTCGACATCCGCTTTCCGCCGGATGTACACGGCTGCTTCCTCCACCGACGGGTTCCGCAGGACCACGTTGCTGCCGCCATCCTCGCCGAGCCATATCTTTTCATACGCCGACGTCTTGAATCCCTCCAGCAGCAGCACGTCCACGTCGAGCATACCAGCGAGGGAGGCAACCGAACGCTGCCCGGAAAAAAAGATGGCTGTCTCGTCGGCGGCGACAATGGCCGCTGCCGAGGCGCCGGCATCGCGATACCGGGCAGTATCCTTTCCCGGGGTGTCGACATGCTCATGGGCGGTATGCTTGACCACGGCCACGCTGTAATCCTCCAGCCGGGGCAGCAGCCGCTCGATGAACGAGGTCTTCCCGGTTCCGCTGTACCCGCAGACCGCTATAATCATGGGCTGCAATCATCGGCGCGATATAAATCGTTTGCCGGCATGCATTTCCCCACTTTGCTTGTACAAGTCCGGCGGGCTACATATCGTCGTGTCACCTGGGAAAAACCACGTCTTGCCACCGGGGACGCTCCGGAAGACGCTATACGCTGCAACGCATGCGTTGTCCTGCCAGAACGCTCCGTTTGAGGGTCCTTCACGACCAAGATATGCGGGCTTTTCAGGGCAGCGGAAAGAGAATCGTCCAGAGCCACTCCATGATACGCTCAAGGAATGGTTCACGTACCAGCGGCATGCTCACCGGCAGCATCGACCACATGCTCTCATGTCCCCCGCTGTCCTTCGCCTGCACCCGTATCGTGTAGTCGCCTCTCCGCGACCAGGAATGACTCACAGCTATCTCCTCGCCGGATGCATAGGGTCCCAGCCATCCGCTATCCGAGCCGTCATCCCAGTCCACAAACAGATAGACATCATCCGCCTGCGGGTCGTCCGCGGACAGATTATACGTCTGATCCCGCCGCACTCTTCCCTCCAGCGGGCCCGAAATCACCGGGGGCTCAGGGGCTTCCGCATCTGACGCAAAGGAGACATTCAACGTCTGCGCGCCGAAGGCATTGTAATTGGAATATGTACAGCTATAGTTCATGTGCATGTCAACCCGGAGAAGCCCGTTGGGACGACCGCCGGTGACCCCCCAGCTGTTGAGCAGAATCCAGTAGTCACTGTCATCCGGGGCCGGGTCATCATGGTAGCCAACGCAGAGAAGAGCGTGACCGGCGGCTTCCTCCGGCACATATTCGTTTCCACAGTAATAGTCGAGGTCGTAGACGTATTCCTCGTCCCGCTCCCGCCAGAACTCGTTGAAGTTCCCCAGGTCGTTTGCATCCGGAAACAGCACCGTGAAGTAGACGCCTCTGTCCTGATGCAGCACGTTTTTGATGTTGCCGATCGCCGCTTCCTCCTCGACATCCCGGATGGCAATGGTCTCCGTCCGGATACCGGAGATGGCATAAAACGGCGTTTTCGAGATGCTGTCGCATTCAAGCCGACATTTTATCAGGCCGCCGTCCTGCCAGTACGCGTTGGTATTCGACCATGGTATCGCCTTCTCGGTCGCCCGATAAAACGAGGCGAACATGTTCAGGTTGCCGGCCTCGCAGCATTCAATCTGCGGAAACGTGTTGACCTCTTCGCCGCAGGTGTTGATATACTGGACGGACAGCCGCTCCCGGATATCCTCCTGCACGTTCAGCGCGATGCTCAGGATAGCCGTGGCGGGCCACGCCCAGCAGTTGGAACAGGCCCCCTGGTTGTGCTCTTCGGGCACATATTCCAGCAGGTCGAGTATGCTGTAGTCAGCGGTGGCCTGCACCTCCGTTTTCAGGCCGGGGTCTATGAACGCCGGGGCTGCCTCGCTGTATTGCTGCTCCCATAGTGCCAGCGTCTCAGGGTCAGGCCGCATGACCGGGAACGCGTCGCCGTCAGATGCGGCGATATAATGTATGCTGTCCGATGTCTGCATGACTCCGGCCGAGCTATACCCTATTCCGACAAAGAGCACGACCGTACATATGGCAAAAAGCCGTGTAGCCATTTTTCTACCTCCCATATACCAAGCATCCTGTGCAATATAACCCTTTCGCCGCACCCTCCGGTTCCGTTCCAGTGGGGAAAGAGAGGTAAGCTACACGGAACAGGCAACTTTGGGCAAGAAGCAACATTGTATGTTAAATCAGAATAATTTTGGAGGCTGGCTCTGAACGGGCCGAACGCTATCCTATAAAAACGATGCTTCAAGCAAAGAACACCCTGCCAAACAATATCACCAAATTTACGGACTTGGTGAAAGAATTGAATGCAACACAAGCCAGGTATGTTATTTAGAAAAAGCATTGCGGGGAGGTATTTTTATGCCTATTCAGTCCAGAAAGTTTAACCAGAAAAAGGCTTATATCCGCACTATGATGAGCATGTGGCATGAGAATAGGATATCCCTGTATAAATCGGACGCTTGATTGCAGTGCAAACAAAACCTTCAGGCTTAAATCGTACTCAGAGGATAGATTGATTAAGACGCTGGGTAATAATCTTCATTGTCTGAAAGACATCCTGCAATTTAACGTTGACCACAAGATTTATTTCTTTCGTATCACCTCAGATCTGGTTCCCTTTGCCTCTCATGAAATCAATGCGTTTGATTGGCAGGGGTATTTCAAGGATGAGTTTGAAGAGCTTGGAGATATGATAGAGGAGCATGGCATGCGGGTGTCTATGCATCCAGATCAGTTCATTGTTTTGAATTCCATACACGACCATGTGTATGAGAGAAGCGTGGCGGAACTCCGCTACCATGCGGATGCGCTCGACCTCATGAAGCTGGATGCCACTGCAAAGATTCAGGTACATGTGGGCGGCGTCTATGGTGACAAAGAAAAGAGTATGGATCGATTCGCAGAACGCTACAATACGTTGGATGAGTGCATCAAGCGGAGACTCGTCGTGGAAAACGACGACGTTTCCTATACCATAGGAGACTGCTTACATATCAATGAAATGACAGGCATCCCCGTAGTATTCGACTACCTACACCACCAAGTCAAACCCAGCAAAGGCGCCCTCACGCAGCTATTACACCAGGTCAATGCGACCTGGAAACAAGATGATGGGCTGCCAATCTATGATTACAGTTCACAGGAGCCCGGTGAACGCGCCGGAAAACATGCCGAACACATAGACATAGCGGACTTCATAGAGTTCATTGAAAGAACAGAAGACCGCGCATTCGATGTGATGCTGGAAATCAAAGACAAGGAACAGAGCGCAATTAAAGCAATCAATGCTACACACTAAACAGAAATGCTACGGGACAACGGGTTCACTGTTTAACGCTATCCTTATAAAAACAGGAGATATATCAGTGATGACTGATAACATTGAGGGCCAGTTCGCTTCAGTCTATGACAGTCTCTTTGGAGTCGTGCTGGCTCCAGTTCGAAAATATACCGCCACTCTTATCAGTCGTTTTACCTGTTGTCAGGTAGTCGATCTTGGGTGTGGGACTGGCGACCATGTATACATATATGGCACCAGAATCCTGGAGTTATCATCCAAGGCATTGATATTTCGCCGCGCATGATATCGGTAGCGCGAAAAGAGAGTCCACCAGAAATTTTGTATCATGTTGCTGACAGCCGTGCCACTGGCTTTGATGACGACCAATTTGCTTGTTGCATCATTTCACTCGTGCTCCATGCACAAAACAGTGAGGTTAGAGAAAAAATTCTGGAGGAAGCCCGCCGTATCGTAAAAGGACAGGGGATTATTGTGTTGACAGATTTTGGATGTATACAGAGCTGGAAAGGAATAATATCACATGCCGTGGTATATATGGTCGAAAGTTTTACATTAGATGATCATCGAAAAAATTTTCATCACTTTCGGAAGAATGGAGGCATCCATGCACTTTTAGAAAAACAGGGGTTCTCCATTGTAAAATCGAAATCCTTCTATTCTAACGCTATCGTAACAATTGTGGTACGCAACGAATGAAAGAATCAAATGGTAAGGCTTATCTCTACATCACTGCTATTGCACATCTTTGTACGTGGAATTTCTCCACCAACGTGTGTATGCCAGACGCGGTGGTATTGTCAATGAATAAATAACTCGAGAGTTTAAAAGGTCAAACGCTCAATTTATACTAAAAATATAATATATCTTAATCGTTATCTACGCAGAAAATGGCCATCGATGATGAGACGTATCCAAAACTATACACTCTTTTCCAAATAGTTAAGCTTGCAAGATTGCCTATTGCTCTGCCGCTTCTGCCAATGTTTTTCGTAGGCGTTTTATTTGCCATGGCCACTGGAGCACAATTCATCCTTGAAAACGTCATATGGGGTTTTTCTATCTTGTTTCTCAATGCCATAGCGGCAGCATATGCAAATGATTATTTTGATTATGAGGGGGATAAATATAACGAGCAATTTGGTTTTTCTGGGGGCAGTGGCGTGCTCCTTGCACATCCAGAGCTCCGCCGATTTGCTAAATGGGCGGCAGTTTTTCTATTTATTATCTCATTTTTGCTTACCGCCATCTTTACCTGGCTGGCATCGCTCCCAATATGGACGATAGGCTACATCGCCATAGGAGTATTCTTCTTCTGGTTTTATACCGCACCACCCATAAAGCTATGTTATCGTGGATTGGGGGAGCCACCCCATCTGCTAGCTGGCATTATGATCCCAGCTTGGGGATACCTTGTTATCACAGGCACCCTTGACTTCAAACTATTCATTTTTGCTATACCGATAGGCCTCTTTTTTCTAACTGTGATATTAAATTTTGAGATTCCTGATCGGGAGGCTGATCTCCATGCGGGAAAAAGCAATCTCATTGTGAAGAAAGGCCGACGGTTTTCTTTCCGGCTCGTCATGGCTCTCTATGTGGTGTCAACGATATATTTCACTATTTTGGCCTTGAGTAACTGGCTCACAGAAAGGATTAATTTTTGGGTTATTGTCATCCTTTCCCTCATCCCGTTCACTGTTTCCTTTTATAGCGCGTTGTATGCACCTGATGATAAAGAAGGAGCCATCCCGTACGCGGTTAAAAACGCTGTATCCTCTTTTGTCTATCTCTTTTTGATGACCCTTTATTTGGTCTACGTTGTAGCTTAGGAGAAAAGCACACATCCTCATCTCTATGAAGTATGGGAAGCAAAGATGGTTTGGGATGGTAGAGGATGCTAATCCGGTTAGATACGCCCTGGTCAAGGGGAAAGACTGTGGTCTTACAGGCGATTGTTGGCATAAGCAGCTATCTGATTCAATTCTTGATGGATTCAGGCTTCAGGTATGAAGCAGAAATACCATACTTCCATTTCCATGTTCCCGACGTTGTTACTGGTATCCTCAGCGGTGATATTGAGCGTGAAGACACCTAAATATGGACCGATCCATTTTCTTTCATGCAGGTCGTTGTTGCTGTTGTAGTTCATCGGGCCTTGCTCATCCTCATATACATACATGTATACAGATATGTCCTGTGGAGAATCAACGTCATCAGTGACCTGTACTTGGACTGGTTTTACTCTAAATCCGCCAAATCCCATGGTGTCCGCTACAATGTCTAGTTGGGTGGGAAAGAGTCTAATCCCGGAGAAATGAAAATAGCCTTCAGTTGGATTTACAATGTCAATCGTTGGTGGGGTATTATCCTCGCCTATTTCATTTATTGACCTGTTTTTCACCGAGTTTGCTAGTGGCGTCATCGGCAGTACAAGCATTATTGTCACGAGTATACCCGCCACAATCTTCCCTATTTCTCTCATTATAAGCCTCCGTCTTACGAACATGAAGCCAATATAAAACAATACTGATTACAATATATTATCGCCAAGATGATGTTGGCAACATTCATTCTACCATACAGAAAAATGGCAGTTTTTCTTGAAAATATGCAAAATACATCAAGATTCGAGTAAGCTATAAATAGCTCAAAAACATTTAGGGATTAAATATGTTTTGAGGTGAACCAGTATGAAGGAATTTGAGATTGTAGAAAAGGTTGGAATCTCCAACGAAAGTTATTGTGCAGCTGTTCGGAACGCCATAACGTCTATGAAAAAAACAAAGGATGTACATTGGTTTGAAGTCATTGAACAACGAGGTCGCGTGACCGAAGATGAACAGATTGAATTCCAAGCAATCCTAAAGATAGGAGTAGTTTGAGAAAGGAATATGACCACTAGCTCAAACTGAAGCAATCAGAGTTAGGGTCCAACCCAGGGGTAAGGCAAACACTGCTTGCTAACACTTAAGTATTTTTTCGATGTTACAACGCATATGACTGAGATACGAGCGAAGCGTGGCGAGGAGCTGCGCTGCAAGGGATGGCGCCAGGAGGCCATCCTCCGCATGCTGGAAAACAATCTGGAGAACGCAGAGGTGCCAGGGGAGCTCATCGTGTACGGGGGGACGGGTAAGGCGGCCCGTGACTGGGACTGCTACTATGCCATCGTCCGGGAGCTCAAGCAACTGGCGGATGATGAGACGTTGCTGGTGCAGTCGGGAAAGCCGGTCGGCGTGTTCAAAACGCATGAGAACAGCCCCCGAGTGCTTATCGCCAACGCCAACCTGGTGCCCCGGTGGAGCACATGGGAGGACTTCTACGAGCTCGAAGATTTGGGCCTGACCATGTACGGCCAGATGACCGCGGGCTCGTGGTGTTACATTGGCACCCAGGGCATCATTCAGGGAACCTATGAGACGTTTGCGGCGCTCGCCCGGAAGCATTTCGACGGCACCCTGGAGGGCCGTTTTGTTTTATCCGGAGGCCTGGGAGGCATGGGCGGCGCGCAGCCGCTGGCGATAACGATGAACGGCGGCGCAGCGTTGGTGGTTGAATGCGACGAGAAACGGATCGACCGGCGTATCGAGGCGGGTTTTTGCCAAGAAAAGACCGACGACCTCGACGAGGCATTGGACATTGTTGCCACTGCGGCCGATGCGGGCGAGGCGGTGTCGGTGGCGCTGCTGGGCAACTGCGCCGACGTGCATCCCGGGCTGGTGGAGCGCGATGTTGTGCCGGACGTGGTCACCGATCAGACGTCGGCGCATGACGCCCTGCATGGCTACGTGCCCGCCGGCTTTTACGGCGGCAATCTCGAGGAGGCGGTTGCGTTGAGGAAAAATGATCCCGAGGAGTATATTCGCCGGGCGAGGGGGTCGATGGCTGCGCATTGCCGGGCGATGCTGGCGTTTCAGGATGCCGGCTCCGTTGTGTTTGACTATGGCAACAACCTTCGCGGTCAGGCCCGGGATGCCGGCGTGGACCATGCCTTTGACTATCCGGGCTTCGTGTTGGCGTATATCCGGCCGATGTTCTGCGAGGGGCGCGGCCCGTTCCGCTGGCTTGCTTTGACGGGAAACGAGGAGGACATCCTGGAGACCGACCGGCTGGTCATGGACATGTTTCCCGACAACGAGACGCTGGTGAACTGGACCATGCTGGCCGAGGAATATCTGCCGTGGGAGGGGCTGCCGGCCCGGGTCTGCTGGCTGGGCTACGGCGAACGCGACCGCTTCGCTTTGGCTATCAACGAGATGGTCCGCTCCGGGGACATCGGTCCGATTGCTATCACCCGAGATCATCTCGACGCGGGCAGCGTGGCATCGCCAAACCGGGAGACCGAGGGCATGCGGGATGGCAGCGACGCTATCGCCGACTGGCCCTTGCTCAACGCGCTGTTGAACTGCGCTGCCGGGGCGGACAGCATTTCGGTTCACAACGGCGGCGGGGTGGGCATTGGATTGTCCACGCATGCGGGCATGGTGGTCGTCTGCGACGGCTCCCGGGAGACGGATGAGCGCATCAGGCGGGTGTTCACCACCGACCCGGGCATCGGGGTCGCCCGGCACGCGGATGCGGGATACGAGCAGGCCATCATGTTTGCCCGGCAGCATGACATCCATATTCCCATGGAGCAACCATGATATCGGTGGACGGCTCGTCGCTATGCATCGAGGACGTGGTGGCCGTCGCCCGACATGGCGAATCGGCCGGGCTTCCCGAGAAGAACCGGGAGATGCTCGCGGCGAACAGAAAAAAGATAGCGGAGCTTCTAGAGACAGATGAAACCGTGTACGGCGTCAACACGGGCTTCGGCGAGCTCGCCGACGTCCGCATATCCCGGGAGCAGATAGGGGAGCTGCAGTCCAATCTCATCCGGAGCCATGCCTGCGCCGTCGGCGAGGAGCTGCCGGAGGAGGTGGTCAGGGCCATGATGCTGCTGCGGGCCAACTCGCTCGCCGGGGGCATGTCCGGCGTTCGACCGGACGTGGTTGAAACGCTGCTGATGGCGCTCAACCGCGGTTTTTGCCCGGTGGTTCCCTCGCAGGGCTCCGTCGGTGCCAGCGGCGACCTCGCCCCCCTGGCCCATGTCGCCCTGGCGTTCATGGGAGAGGGTAGCGCCTTTTTCAACGGACGAAGGATGCCGGCCATGGAGGCCCTGGAGCGGGCAGAGATAAGCCCCATCGCCTATGAGGCAAAGGAGGGGCTGGCGCTGATAAACGGCACGCAGCTGATGGCCGCCCTGGGCTGCCTGGCCTGGCATGACGCCGCCGCGGTGCTCAAGCATGCACAGATTGCCGGGGTGATGTCGCTCGAGGCGCTGAAGGGCACCGACCAGGCGTTCAGGGAGGAGATACACCGGGCGCGCCCGCATCCCGGGCAGGTCAGCGTTGCGGCCAACCTCTGGCGGCTCACCCGGGACAGCGATATCATCGCCTCCCACCGGGACTGCTCCAGGGTGCAGGACGCCTACACGCTCCGGTGTATGCCCCAGGCGATGGGCGCCGTCTACGACACCCTGGCCTACGTGCGGCGGGTGCTCACCGTCGAGATCAACGCGGCGACGGACAACCCGCTGGTGTTCGACGATGTCATATCCGGCGGCAACTTCCACGGGGACCCGGTTGCCGTGGCGCTGGACATGCTCACCATCGCCATGACGAAGCTGGGCAGCATGGCGGAGCGCCGGGTGGCCCGGCTCGTTGACTCCCATCTCTCGGGGCTGCCGCATTTTTTGACCCGGCATGCCGGCCTTCATTCAGGGCTGATGATGCCGCAGTACGTGGCGGCGTCGCTGGTCAACGAAAACAAGAGCCTGGCCCATCCCGCGTCGGTTGACTCCATTCCGACGTCGGCCAACAAGGAGGACTACCAGTCGATGGGGGCCACCGCTGCCCGGCACGCCCGGGACGTCGTGGCCAACACCCGCCGGGTCATCGCCATCGAGCTTTTGACGGCGGCTCAGGCCCTCGAGTTCCGGGAGGAGCAGCCGTCGCCGGCATCCATGGCAGCCCGGGCGGTTATCCGGGAGCAGGTGTCCGTCGTGGAGGATGACCGGCCGCTCTCCCGGGACATCGAGACGCT
>JAWOAW010000003.1:0-6071 GCA_046498345.1 Thermoplasmatota archaeon | reverse complement strand
TGTCGCCTTTTTCTGCCCGCTGGACGATGTTTTTTGCCGCGTCGCCGCCCACGAGCGGGGCGAGGTCGTCGGCGCTGAGATCGAGGCACCGGGCGAGGACGGCTGCCATTTCCTCGTCGCGGGTGAGCATGGCTTCGAGATACGGGAGGATCTCCCGCGTCTTGTCGCTCGACATATGCAGATGGCGACCGATCTTGGTGGCTGTATGGCGGCGTCTGCCCCGGCGTGCCTTGCTGGCGCTCATCTTGCGGAGCCATGAGGGGAAATCGTAGCGGGTGTACCCCCGGTAGAGCCGTGTCTTGGCGACCGCGACACCACCAAACATGAGGTCGCAGGCGTATTTCCAGAGGCCGTAGTGCTGCCTGCGATGGGTTCGCCCCAGAAAAATGTCCGCCGAGGCAAGATAGCGGTAGGCGCGCGCCAGGTCCCGGGGTTTTTTGTATTCGACGGGCAGGTTTTCGTCTATCCACAGGATCATGTGGGGCGGCGCTTCGTCGATGCCGCGGGCGGCCTCGCTGGCGTCCTGCATGCTGCGGGCGCGGAGGATGCGCCGGAGGCCGGAAAAAATCTGTTGCTCACGGTTGCGGTATCCGATGCGGGCGACGGCGTTGATGTCCACGTGCCGTTTTCCCTGGCAGACCGTCTGCAGGTCGTTGATGGCGCCCCGGACGTCTCCGTCGGCGCGGCTGACAAGATATCGGATGACGTCGCTGTCGACCTGGATGTTTTCCTCCCGGCAGATGTGTTTCAATGCCTCGGTCATCTCGTCGCCGACGGGCTTGAACTGGATGTGCTTGCACAGCGACTTGAGCGGCGTGCCGGCCCCCCGGGTCAGCTGGTAGTAGTCGTTGACGATGAGGACGACGGGCTGCCGGGTCTGCCGGATGGTGTCGATGATGGCGCCGGTGCCCCCCCGGTCTCCCTTGGTTTCATACAGATTGTCGGCTTCGTCGATGATGACCAGGGTGCCGCCGCCCTCACTGGACGGACAGTATTCGCCGTCAGGGGAAAACGTTTCGTTGGTGGCCCCGGAGAACGCGGTGCGCCGGATGACGTCTTTGCTCCTTGCATCGGATGCATTCAGCTCGATGGTCTGCCAGCCGAGATCGTTGGCGAGCGCGTGGGCTGCCGAGGTTTTTCCGATGCCGGCTTTCCCGGAGAGAACAACTGCCTTGTGTTTTGGCTGGCCCTGGCGCCACTGCTCCGCCCAACTGCGGAGCTGCCGCAATGCTTTGTCGTTGCCGACGACGTCATCGAGATGGCGGGGTCGATATTTTTCGGTCCAGTTTTCCATCGGTACCGCTACCGGCCAACTGTCCAGTCGGCCTCGGCTTCCTCCCAGGGCTCAGCGGCGCGCTTTTTGAACTCCTTGCGGACGAGGTCGCCGAGCTTGGTGGGTATCTTGATGCCGTACTGCTCGTATATCTCGGTGCCATCCTGGCTGATGTAGGTGGGGTTGAACGGGTCGAAGTCGGGCGGGAACTTGACGAGCTCATAGTGGAATTCGCCGGTCTCGGGATCGCGGATGCAGGCCCGGTAGTTGTACTTGTTGATGACGGTATAGTTGCCCTGCAGCTTGTTGACCATGTCCCGGTAGTAGTGGAGGTCGCTTTTGAGCTCCTCTATCTCGCCTTCAAGCTGGGTGACCCGGGCCCGGTAGTTTTCCAGGCGTTCCCGCAGATGCTCGTTTTCCTGTTTGAGCGTGGCGATGGCGTCAGATGACGCATCCATGGCCATGTCCGGCACGGGCTCGTTTTCGAGGTCCGTCAGCTTGTTTTTGAGGTACTTGTTTTCCCGGCGGAGGTCGGCTATCCAGTCGATGAGCTGGTCGTTGGACATGCCCGAGGTGCTGCTGGTCTGCTCCAGGCGTTCGACCTTCTGGCGGAGCTGCTGCACCATCCCCCGGTATTTTTCGACCATGTTCTGGTACATCACGACTTCGTCCTCGCTGGCCTCCTGCACTGCCGGCGATTCGGCGACGCGGGCGACCTTCTGCACCTCTCTGTCGTTTTCCTGGCCGGTCGGCTGCTGCGAGGGCTGCCGGGAGGACGGCTCTTCCTCGTCGCCCTCCTTGGTCTCGGTGGTAAAAATCATTATGCCGAACCAGGCCAGTATGAATGATAGTACTGCCAGTATCGTGAGCGTGGTGAAATCCATACGCTACTATAATAGCGATGGGCATCTTATAATTTTCGCTTCCCGTTTTCGCTTACGCGGAGACGTCGAACAGCTCCTCTGCCTCGATGGCGGAAAGCATCGCCGGGTCCACGCCCTGCTCTATGAGGCGATGCATGGACGACGTGAGCGCCACCGTCAGCGTGTCATCCTCCGAGTAAAACGTGGCGCGTATCTGCTCTCCGGGCTCCACCGATATCTGCTCCCGGGGGCAGGCTGTCGCGTACATGACGCCGTCGACCATCTCCCCCGGGCCGTGCACCTCGATGCGTTCTACCTTCATCCGCTCCGCCGCAATGCGGCCCATCCGGACGGCGATGGCCGCGTAGTCGTGATGGAGCGGCTCGGCTCTGGCGATACGGTAGAGGTCGGCGAACAACTCCGGCCGGGTGTCACGAAGCGTGGGGCGGGCGGCTCGCGCCTCCCCGATGAGGTCGAAGTCGAGGTCAACGGTCAGCGTGTCTTCCTCGTTGTAGGCCGCCCGACCGAGAAGATCCCCCCGGGGGCTATATGCCTGGCTGCCGCCCCAGAACACCAGGTTTTCCTGCGTGCCCACCAGGTTGGCGTAGGCCACGAACACGGTGTTCTCTATCGCCCGGGTGGGGAGCACCTGCTCGAAATACTCCCGGCTAATCGAGGGTGATGCGGAAATACAGACAATCATGTCGGCGCCCTTGAGCGCCATGCCCTTGAGGAGCTCGGGGAAAAACAGGTCGTAGCAGATGCACATGCCGATTGTGCCGTGGGGAGTGTCATATACGGGCAACGCTTCGCCCGGGGTAAAATAAAAGCGTTCCTCGAAGGGACCGAAGGTGGGCAGAAACGCCTTGCGGTAGGCCTGCACCTCGCCGTCCGGGTGCACCATGAGCGAGGCGTTGTGGATGAGACCGGTGCGTTCCTCCAGCGGCATGCCATATATGATGGACGTGTCATAATCGGCGGCCATGTCCTGGACCGCCTGCACCGTGGGGCCGTCGAGGGGCTCCGCCAGGTCGCGAAACTCGTCTTTGCAGGTGTAGCCCGTCGAGGTGAGCTCCCCGAAAACGGCCATGTCTGCCTCGAGGGCGTCGAGGGCTTTGCGCATCTTTTTCAGATTCTTTTTTTTGTTGCTCACGGCCGGATGAACGTTGACGAGTGAGAGCTGCATACAAATCCCAAAACCATATATCGCCCCTGCATATAACGTTATCCATATGCTCGAGATAGATGTAGAGGAGACAACCGCGCTGGTCACCACGTTTATCCGCGATTATACGGCCAACGCGGGCGTGGACAGCGTGGTCATCGGCCTGTCCGGCGGCATCGACTCGGCGGTGACCACCCGGCTGGCGGCCATGGCACTGGGCAGGGAAAACATCCACGCGATCTTTATGCCTGAGGTGTCAACCCCGATTGAGGATATCGAGCACGTCCGGCTGATGGCCGACGAGCTCGGCATCGAGTATGAGACCATCGACATCTCGCCGTTTATTCATTCCATCCGGAAGATATATCCCCATGAGATGGACGCGGTGGCGCTGGGCAACATCAAGTCCCGGCTGCGCATGCTATTGTGGTATGGCTATTCGAACGTCAAGGACAGCCTGGTGTGCGGGTGCTCCAACAAGACGGAGATGCTCATCGGCTATTTCACCAAGTACGGCGACGGAGGCACCGATTTTCTGCCCATCGGCGACCTGTACAAGACGCAGGTATATCAGCTGGCTGAGCATCTCGGCATCCCTGAGCCCATCATCGAGAAGGCGCCCACCGCCGGCCTGTGGAAGGGGCAGACCGACGAGGAGGAGCTCGGCATCTCCTACGAGAAGCTGGACCGCATCCTCTACGGGCTGGAGCGGAAATGGCCCGTGGAAAAAATCGCTCATACCGCGGATATCGAGGAAAGCGAGGTCCACCGCGTCCAGCAGATGCGGCGGCGGAGCCAGCACAAACGAAGCATGCCCCTGGTAGCAAAAATCGGCATGCGGACCATCGGCCTGGATTGGCGGTCCCCGGTCCAGCGGCAGTAGCGGGCTACGGCTGGAACGCCGTCAGGTTCATGAGGCGACCTCGGAGCAGATGCCGGACGGCGGCCATCCAGAGCATTGCCGCGACGATGAAGCCGACGGTGCCGATGTTCCACGTGTTGATGACCAGCCCGAGGGCGATACCCGCGGCGGGGGCGTGCTCGGTGTTGGTGACGGCCATGGCGAATATGGCGAGGCCGACGGCCAGCGAGCCGAATATGACAAGGGCTGCCTTCGCGGCCATGTGATGCATGCTCCACTGCGAGAGATGGTAGCACAGGACGCCGATGGTGACGCCGGCCGCGTATCCCCCGATGACCCGGCGTGGCTCCGCCGCGTAGCTGCGGGGCATGGTGAACCCTGACTTCGCCATGTGGTCTTTTTCACGCTAACAGAGTGCCATAGCACAATTTGCCAATGACGGTTTTACGGCATATCACCACCGTAATGCCAGGCTTTTATCGCGGTATTTCCACACAAAATCACCGAAAAGAGACAAAATGGCAGCTGAAACATTGCTCAAAACGTGGAATCGAAAGCCACCCGGCGGGTAGACCACGGTGAGTGTCAAATTTAATAGGTATTTTTTGAGGAGCTTCGCGTTTCTCACAGAAGGATTTTCGCTCAACAACGCTGTCAAATTGATCAGGAAATTGGTGAGGAAACAGACGAACACGATACCGATGACCGACCAGGTGTTCCAGTGCCTGATGGGCCGCAGCTCGACGCCTTCTTTCAGGTCACGGAAGAACTTCTCGGCTTTGTCTCGATGCTTGTACAACCGCAATATGTGCTCTGGATCAGCGTCAATGGAGCTCTCCAGGATGAAGAAGCCCTCAAGGCCATTGATGTAGGGATTGTCGGGGCTGGACAGCGTTGTCTGCAGCTGCGGTATCAGCTCCACCCATCCCTTGTCGGATGGGAATCGCTGCCATTTTCGTTTCCGCAGCAACGCATTGCCCTTCTCGATCGCTCGCTCAAATTTTCGTTCCTTGATGGCTATCTGGTCCGCATAGAGCTGCGGGGAAAAGAAGATATACTGTATCGTATCGCCGTCACGTTTTTTCACGCAGTAATAGGGTGTATCATGTATCTCACACTGGTGGACATCGTCGATATGCATGGTGAAATACTGGAGGTGTTGCTTGTAGGTGCTGACCCGTTTTGCTTTGAGGGTGAGGAAATGGTAGCCCATCCGGCGTATCGTGGCCCTGTTCTGTCGGGTATCCGCTCCAGCATCAAAGATGAGCACTGCATTCGATGGGATGACGATGTCGACGACGGTGAGCATCATCCGCATATGTTTCTTATCCTGGGTGTTCCCTTTCTGGATGGTCAACGCCGTGGGGATGCCATTGATGCCGGTGGCGATACCATAGGTGATCTGCTTTTTATCCGGCCGTCTATCCCGGGAGTAGCCGTACTGGGCGAGCGACAGTTGATCGCCTTCGACATAGCTGGATGAGAAATCGATGACCTGACGATCGTCGGCCAGGCCATGGATGGCGATGAAATCCTGGAATCGTT
This sequence comes from Thermoplasmatota archaeon, assembly GCA_046498345.1. Lineage (GTDB taxonomy): Archaea > Thermoplasmatota > E2 > UBA202 > DSCA01 > CAZESS01. The sequence continues at coordinate 363 of JAWOAW010000003.1, read as the reverse complement.
CCAGGATAACGGGAAAATATTTCCCGATCCGCTCCAGGGTTCGATAGAGCGTCCGCTTGGACGGTACCTGTTTCATGCCCAGTCGGTGCATGGCCTCCGGTGGATAGGTCTGGTGAAGCTGGTTAACCGACACGCTATGGCTGAGATTGTTGTAGACATGAAACTGGACCTGGGGGATAAAGTCGGTGGCCTGTCCCTCGATGCCCTCAAAAACGTGGGAAAAGAGACCGAAGTCTTTTTCTACCTTGTCGATCATTACAATACCGCCCAAGGGGAAGGTTTTGTTATTGTTCATACAAAGATATGGGCTCGCCCGCCCATATCTCTTTCCCCTTGAGCACTACTCAACTGGCGAAGTCAAGT
>JAWOAW010000066.1:0-7412 GCA_046498345.1 Thermoplasmatota archaeon | reverse complement strand
AAACGCTCCCGGTAGCCACGTATCACCTGGAGATAGGTTTCATCCCGCTCGCCCAGTTTCTCTTCATCGACATCGGCATCCGCGGCAGCCGTCCGCAGGTCGTCACGCAGCCGGTGGATGCGCTCCAGCCGGCGGCGGGCCATCTCCATGTTCTCCTCGCTGTAGTCGGCCGGGCTCCGGTAGTGGTAGCTGGCAAAGAAGAAGCGCAACGTTTCCGCATTCCAGCGCTGCAGGGCCTCGCGGATGGTGACAAAGTTGCCCTCCGACTTGCTCATCTTCTCGCCGGCGACGTTGAGCATCCCGGAGTGAAGCCAGTACCGGGCAAACTGCTCCTGCAGTCCGGCCTCCGCCTGCGCTATCTCGTTCTCATGATGGGGGAACACCAGGTCGTGGCCGCCCCCGTGGATGTCAAACGGCGCCCCCAGATAGCAGGTGCTCATCGTCGAACACTCGATATGCCAGCCGGGGCGACCCTCGCCCCAGGGCGACTCCCATGATGGCTCGCCGGGCTTCGCCGCCTTCCACAGGGTAAAGTCAAGCGGACTCCGTTTTTTGTCGCCGGGCTGGATGCGGGCGCCCGCCCGCATCTCCTCCACCCGCTGGCCGGACAGCTTGCCGTAGTCGTCGAACGACTCCACAGAAAAATAGACGTCGCCGTCCGCCTCATATGCATGGCCATGCTCGATGATATCCTCGACGAGCGCTATCATGTCCTCGATGTGCTCCGATGCTTTGGGGTACACGTCGGCGGGCCGGATGCCCAGCGCCTCCAGGTCGCCCAGGCAGCGCTCCGTATACTCGGCGGAATGCTCCAGCGGCGGGATATCCCGCTCCCGGGCGGCGTTGATGATCTTGTCGTCCACGTTGGTGACATTCTGCACGTAGGTGACCTCGTATTCCCGGTATTCCAGGTAGCGCTTGACGATGTCAAACGCCAGATATGTCCGGGCGTGGCCGATATGCGCGTCGCCGTACACGGTCATCCCGCAGACGTACATGCGGACGTGGTCGTCCTCCACTGGCTCAAACGGCTCCTTTTTCCTGCCGAGCGTGTTGTAAACCCTGAGCATCACCAGATGATGCACCTGTTTTTTAATAAATGTTTGGGGCAAAACCTTGATATGACCTGTGGCATTGTCGCCTGTGCTCTACATCGTGACGGTGACGGCGGAGTGCAACCTGTCGTGCAGCTACTGCGGGGGCAGCCTGGCGACCATGCCCCGGGACATCACCTACGATGTAGGCCGGCTCGTGGATTTCATCAAAAGCGACGGTGACGAGGACGAGGAGACCATCGTGGCGTTCTACGGCGGCGAGCCCCTGCTCCGGCCAGAACGGGTAAAAGAAATGCTGGAGGTGCTGCCCGCCGACCGCTTTGTGCTGCAGACCAACGGGTTTCACATCGAGCGGCTGGGCGACGACGTGCACAAATTCGATGGCATCCTGCTGTCCATCGACGGCCGACCCGAGACAACGGACCGATACCGGGACAAGGGATGCCACGACCGGGTGATGCAGGCGCATCGGTGGCTCACCATGCAGGGTTTCGAGGGCGACATCATCGCCAGGATGGCCGCGTCGAAACACACTGACATCTACCGGGATGTCACGTATCTGCTGCAGTTTTTTCCCCATGTCCACTGGCAGCTGGACGCCGTCTGGTCGCCGCTATGGAACCTGCCAGCGTTTCGGCGATGGACGCAGCAATCCTACCTGCCCGGCATAGACCGGCTCGCCGAATCGTGGACGAGACATATGGAGCAGGATGAGGTGCCGGGCATCGTGCCCTTCCTCGGCATAGCGAAGCGGCTCATCCGGGGCGGCACGGGGCTGCCCTGCAGCGCCGGTCAAGATGCCATGAGCATCACGACCGACGGCTGCGTGGTCGGCTGCCCCGTCGCGGCCGAGTTTGGCTGGAACCAGATGGGCGACCTGTCCAGCGTGCAGTCCATCGCAATCGGGGAGCCCTGCATCTCGTGTGACATCTACACGGCCTGCGGCGGGCGCTGCCTGTTCACCTACAAGGAACGGCTCTGGGGCGACGAGGGCTTCCGGCTGCTCTGCCGGCTGACGCGGCATCTCGTCGAGCACGTCAAGGCAGCGCTGCCCCTCGTGGAATCATTGCTCCCCGGTCATGAAGAGGAGCTGCTCTATCCGCCGTTCAACAACACGACCGAGATTATCCCCTAGCGGGAGAAGTTGCAGCAAGAATGGCCGTAATAGATGTCGCAATGTTTATAGGGATGCGCATCGTAACCCGTTTTTATGGACGAGGAAGAAAAAAAGATATATTCGAAGTGGGTTGCACTTGGTTTGATTGTGGGCGTAGGCGTCGGGGCGACACTTGAGTTCATCGGCGGGACATTTACCGGGATTACCGCAGCTATAGGCGTCGGGGTGGGAATTGTCATAGGCTCGATCATCGGACATTACAGTGCTACCTACCGCGACTAGGATACGGCCGCGGTGATATCCCGCCAGCGGTCGATGAACAGAGCTTTATTTCGATTGGTTTAGGCCACTCCCCGATTTTCAGCCGGCTAAAAGCTACCTGCCCGCCGCCTTCCCTTCCGCCCGGCATCTGTCTACATAACGTATATTAAGGCCGATGGCATTTGCTTTGCAGTGATTCGAATAGGTGCCGCCGGTATTCCGCTGTCGTGCAAGGATCGGACCAACCGCGACGGCGTCATCTACACCCGCAATCTCGGCCTGGCAGCGATGGAGATACAGCTCTCCCGGGGGTTCATCGGCAGGGAGGAGGCCCTGGACATCAGCGAGACCGCCAAAAAATGCGGCATAGACCTGTACATCCATGCGCCCTACTACATCAACCTGACCGGTGACACGCGAAACGTGGAGATGAGCAAAGACAAGATACGGCGTTCCATGCATCTCGCCGAGTTGATGGACGCCCGGATGGTGACCACGCACACCGGCTTCTACGGCTCGCTGTCCAGGCGGAAGACGATGCAGCGGATGGCCCACAATCTTCGAGAGCTCCGCGACGAGTTCAAGATGGAGGGCATCGAGATACCCGTCGGGGTGCAAACCATCGGGAAGCCCGAGGTGTTCGGCTCGCTGGAGGAGGTCGTGGAGCTGTGCACCCGGGTGCGGGGCATCCATCCGGTGCTCGACATGGCGCACATCCACGCCCGTCAGAACGGCCGGCTGCAGGAGAAAGAGGACTTCCAGATGGTGTTCGAGGCGGTGGCGCCGCTGGAGCTCGACCATCAACTGGTCTACCTGACCGGGGTGCGCTACAACGCCGAGGGGGAGATCTATCATGTGCCCGTCCGGAAGAGCGACATGCCCGTCATCAAGCTCATGGAATGCATCGTGGAGAACGACTACAACGTGACGGTTATCTCCGAGTCGCCCATCCTTGAACACGACGCGGTCTACGGCCAGATACTGGTGGACCGGGCCATGGAAGTATCGTGATAGACCATGTGTTTTGAAAGATCGGTTTCATATATCCACGGGAAAATGGCTGCCGTGCTCGAACAGGTGGACGAACAACGGGTGGTGCGCGCCGTCGACCTGTTCATGGACAAGCCCCGGGTGTTCGTGTACGGCACCGGGCGGAGCGGGCTGGTGAGCCGGGCGTTCGCCATCCGGCTGGTCCATCTCGGGTTTCAGACGTTTGTCATCGGGGAGACCATCACGGCTCCGGTGCAAAAAAACGATCTCGTGGTGCTCGTCTCGGGCTCCGGGGAAACCATCCCGGTGGCCATGACCGCCGACATCGCGCAGCAGCTGGGCGCCAAGATCATCGCCGTGACCGCAGACCGGGGGTCGCACATCAGCCGGGCCGCCGACGTGCTCCTGCATCTCGACGTCTCAAACGGCGACGGCGACCTGGCGCCGCTGGGAACCCTGTTCGAGGCGTCGGCCTGGGTGGTCCTCGACGGCATCATCGCCGAGCTCATGGAACGCACCGGCGAGAGCGAGGACGACATGCGGGAGCGGCACGCCACGCTGGAATAAGCTTTTTAAACGGGGCGATGTTGCGATGGTGATGACCGCGTACGACTACGAGGAGCTGCTGGACAGGTCGATGGACTCCCTGCCGGAGGACCTGACGTCGAAGGAGCGCTTCCAGATGCCGGAGGGCGACATCTTCCACGAGGGAAACACCACCATCATCCGGAACTTTCTGGACGTCGCCGACCGGCTGGGGCGCGACCCGCAGCATCTGCTCTCGTATCTGCTCAAGGAGCTGGGCACCGCCGGCGAGCTGGACAACGAGCGCGCCATCTTCCAGGGCAAGATATCGACGAAGAAGGTGCAGAAGCGCATCGAGACCTACGTCAACACCTTCGTGGTCTGCCGGGAATGCGGCCGGCCTGACACCAAGCTCATGAAGAAAAACCGCACGCTGCTGCTCAAATGCGAGGCGTGCGGCGCCATGCACCCCGTCAAGGCCAGGAAAGGGCGGCGGGGAAGGCGATGACGCCACGGCAAAAAAAGCTTTTTGTGCTCGCCGTTGTCGTATCTCTCTGCATCGCGCTCAGGCTGTATCATATCGACCAGGCGTTTTCGACCAACGGCGTCGACGAGGGCATCCATCTTTTGCAGGCGAAGATGATGGCCGGCGGCCACGGCTATTACGGGATGCTCGAGGGCGACCAGCCTCCCCTGACGCTGCTGACCTATGCGCTGTTCAACGGAGCGGTTGTCCCCTGCCGGCTGGTGAGCGTGGGCATGTTCCTGGGCGCCCTGGCCGCCGTATACTATATCGGAGCATGGTTCAACCGGAACGTGGCCGTTGTCGCCGTGGTGCTCGTCTCCCTTGATTTCATGCTGCTGCGGGAGTCACGCCTCGCGAGCCTTGACATGTTCTCCGCGTCGCTGCTGTGCATCGGCTCCTGTTTTTTTGTTGCATATGAGCAACGGCGGCGGGGGTGGCTGGCGGCCGGTGCCGGTCTTTTTTTCTCGCTGGCGCTGCTGTCGAAGCTCGTTCCGGCGTTCGTCGTGCTGTTCGCCGTGGCCGTCCTGCTCTACTGGTACCGGGAACACTGGCGGCATCTGCTCCTGTTTTTCGCGGGTCTGCTCCTGCCGGCGCTGCTTCTGCTGCTGGCGTATACGCCGTCGGAGCTGGTACACGGGATGCTGCTGCGGCAGGCCGACCGGCCCTTCGACCTGTACGGCAAGTGGAGCCTGTTCCTGTTTCTGGGGATGAACTTCATATATCTGTCGACGTTCCGGAGATGGAATCTGAGGGACCGTCGCGTCCGGTATCTGCTGGCCTGGATCCTCCTCATCGTGGTGCCCGTCATGGTGCAGGGCATGACCGCGCCCCATCACTTTGTATACGTGTCGTTTCCCTTCGCGGTGCTCACCGCGGTGGTGCTCGTCCGCGGCTGGAACATGCGGAAAAAGACGCTGCTGGCCGGGTTCATCGCCTTTGCGCTGGGCATATCGCTTTTTTTCACGGCGACGGCGCCGCCCTCTCTTGCAGATGACACGGCCGACGTGATAGCTGAGCAGACGCCCGACGACGCGCTCGTCGTCGCCGGGAACCCGCTGGTGAACGTGCTCGCCGACCGGAGCGCGCCGCATAACCTGACAAACGTGGCCCGCTTCCATTATCCTCCGACCACGGCGGACAAGGTCCTGTTCTGGCTCAACTCGTCTGAGGTGCAGGCCGTCGTGCTGTACTACCATCTGGCCAATCTACCGGAGGTAGAACAATATCTGGAGCGGAACGACGGCTGGCATAAACAGGAGGTCATCACCGGGCGGGGAGAGTTCTCGTTCGACGGATACACCCCGGGGTTCAGCCGGGACACCTACACCATCTACCTTCGCCGCGACGGGGTCACCTGAACCAGGTCCAGAAGTTGTTGGCGAAAAAGTTCCAGATGAACACCACGCCGATGGCTATAACGGCCGCAAACAGGTAGTAGTAGCCGAATACCTCCCTGAGAATGCCCATGACCCCCAGCTGCATGGGAAACGAGGGCGAGCTGATAACGTTGAACTTGAGGAGACGCGCCCCGGCGCTCCGGAGGCCTTTTTCTCCCCGGTCATGGAACGTCCACACCTCGTTCAGGGCGTAGTTGGACAGGATGGACAGCTCGATGGCGAACATCGCCGAGAACAGGTAAAACAGGCCCGCCCGCTCGGTCAGCAGCCACAGCACGCCCAGGTTGACCAGGACGCCGCTGCCGCCGACCAGCATAAACTTGATGAAGCGAACGATTTCCCCGGTGTCCCATGACAGGCGGAGCAGATGCCGGAGATACTTGCCGTACTCGTTGGCCACCAGGGAGCTGCTCCCCCGCTCCCGGTCCTGAAACACGATGGGCACCTCCCGGACATCGGCGCAGCGCCCCCGTATCAGGATCTCGAGCAGGATCTTGTAGCCCACGGGGCGAAGCTCCACGCCGTCGATGACCCTGCTGCGGAGCATGAAAAACCCGGACAACGGGTCGCTGACCGTCCGGCAGCCGGGCAGCAAAAGATGCGCCATCAGGGTCGCCCCCTTGGAGGACAGGCGCCGCAGGAGCGACCACTGTTCTATCTCGCCGCCTGGCACGTAGCGGCTGCCCACCACCACGTCGGCGCCGTCATCAATGGCCGCCAGCAGGTCAACGAGCTTTTCCGGTGGATGCTGCAGGTCGGCGTCCATGACGGTAAGGATGTCGCCGCTGCTCCTATGGAAGCCCTCGATGACCGACAGCGCCAGGTCGCGTTTCCCGGTGCGCCGGACCACCCTGAGAAAGGAATATGTTTCCCGGAACTCCTCCGCCCGGTCGGCGGTGCCATCCGGGCTGCTGTCGTCCACGATGACCAGCTCGAAGTCGACATCCTGCAACGCTGTGGCTACCCGCTCCAGCAGATGGGGCAGGTTGTCGGCCTCGTTGTACGTGGGAACCACCAGGGAGAGCCGGGGCATGTGTCCGCAATATCTCGTTCCTTAAATAGTTTGTTTTCTTTTTCCCCTGTAGAACGGATGACCGCTAAAACGGTAACCTTTTAAAGGATACCACATTTGCCCGGTCAATGGGAATCATCGACATCCAAGGACTGGTGAAGCGCTACAACGGCATCCCTGCGGTCAACGATGTCAGCATGGACGTCCGGCAGGGAGAGGTGTTCGCATTGCTCGGCCCCAACGGCGCCGGGAAGACCACGACCATCAAGGCCATGCTCGGGCTGCTGACACCCTCCGCCGGAGCCATCACCATCGACGGCTACGACGTGCAGCGGCAGGGCAAGATGGCCCGGCGTCAGGTCGGCTATCTGCCGGAAAAGGTGGCGTTCTATGACAACCTGACCGGGCGGCAGACCATGGCGTTTTACGCGGAGCTCAGGGACGCCGACGTGTCGCAGAGCGAGCAGCTCCTCGACATGGTGGGGCTCGGCGGCGACATGGACAAAAAAGTCGGCGCCTACTCGAAGGG
>JAWOAW010000083.1:0-2903 GCA_046498345.1 Thermoplasmatota archaeon | reverse complement strand
AACAGCTGGCATCCCGGCATGTACGCCCGCTGGATGATCTACCAGCTCTTGCATCTCCCGATTTTTCTCTCCTACGCGTTTCCCGGATGGTAGCAGCACCATCGGTTTGAGGCAGGCGGCAGGGGAATAACTTTTTATGACCGGGGCGAATACGTGCATACACGCTTTGAGGTGAAAAAAAGATGACTCCTGACGTGACCAGGCTGGCAGCATATGAGTACGAGGTGCCGGAGGTGGAGCGGGGCTATACCAATCAAACCCTGTATGTCGACCTTGGCCGCAACGAAATCAGGGCGAAGGAGGTCACCGGGGACATGAAGGAGCTGTTCGTCGGCGGCCGGGGCTTCGACCTCTGGCTGCTGTGGCATGCGTTTCCCCGCGACGAGGCCATTGCATGGAATGATCCTCGCAACGCGCTGTGTATCTCGTCCGGTCCGCTGGGCGGGACCACCAATTTTCCGGGGAGCGGCAAGAGCATCGTTGCCTGCATCTCCCCGCTGACGGGTATCCCGATTGACAGCAACGTCGGCGGCTACTTTGGCCCCTATCTCAAGTTTTCCGGCTGGGATGCCCTCGAGGTGCAGGGCAAGGCCGACAACGACGTCGTGATATACGTCGACGGCGACCAGGGCCAGGTGCAGATCCTGGACATTCCGGGGCTCCCGGATGACAGCCATCTGCTGGCCGACCAGCTGACGGAGCTTTTCGCAGACGGCGACCCCAAGTCCGTTTCGGTTGTCTCCGCGGGCAGCGGAGCCGACACCTGCTACTTCGGCTGCCTGAACTTTTCCTGGTATGACCCGCAGCGTCAGGCCGTCCGGTACAAGCAGGCCGGCCGCGGGGGCACCGGCACCGTGTTCCGGGACAAAAACGTCAAGGCGCTCGTGGTCAAGCATACCGGGGTGTCGCCGATGAGCAACAACCCGGCTGACCCGGAATTGCTCAAGGAGATCGGGAAGAAGCACACGAAGGAAATCGTGCAGCTGGACCCCAAGCAGAACCGGATGGCCGTGGTCGGCACCACTCATCTGGTGCCCATTATGAACGAGTACGACCTGCTGCCCACCAACAACTACCGCTACGGCCGGCATGAGGATGCGGATCAGATCGGCGAAGCGAAATATGAGGAGCTGTTCGATCGGGGCTTCGATGGATGCTGGCGCGGGTGCACCGTTGCCTGCAGCCATCTCATCAAAAACTTCGAGCTCACCAGCGGCCCCTACAAGGGGGAAACGGTCTACGTCGACGGCCCCGAATACGAGACCATTGCCGGCTGCGGCTCCAACTGCGGCATCTTTGACCCCTACCACATCGCGGAGATGAACTTTTACTGTGACACCTACGGCCTGGACACCATATCGGTGGGCACCACAACGGCGTTCATCATGGAGCTCTACGAGATAGGTGAAATCGACGACGACGTCACCGGCGGCCTCCAGCTCACCTTCGGCAACCAGAAGGCAGCCCTGGAATTGCTCCACCAGATGGCCCAGGGCCGCGGGTTCGGCAAACACGCCGGCAGAGGCATCCGCTACCTCAAGCAATACCTGTCAGACCAGGGCGTCGACCCTTGCCTCATGGAGGACATCGGCATGGAGGCCAAGGGATTGGAGTACAGCGAATACATAACCAAGGAGTCCCTGGCGCAGCAGGGCGGCTACGGCCTGGCGTTGAAGGGACCGCAGCACGACGAGGCATGGCTCATCTTCCTCGACATGGTCCACGGGTACCTGCCGTCGTTCGAGGACAAAGCCGAGGCATTGCACTGGTTCCCCATGTGGCGGACCTGGTTCGGCCTCAACGGGCTGTGCAAGCTCCCCTGGAACGACATCGTGCCGGAGAACAACGAGGAGACGGAGGAGCCCGCCAAGGTCATGGAGCATGTCCGCAACTACGCCACGTTTTTCAAGGCCGTCACCGGCTGGGACGTCGAGCCCGACGACCTGATCCTGCAGAGCGAACGGGTCTACACCTTCCAGCGGGTGTTCAACCTCCGCATGGGCCAGGGCACCCGGAAACATGACAGCATCCCCTACCGGTCGGTCGGCCCCGTCACTCCGGATGAATACGAGTCACGGATGGAGCGATACGACGGGCAGCTCGAAGAGCTCGGCCACGATATCTCCGGGAAGACCACCGAGGAAAAGCTGGCCATGCTCCGGGAGCACCGCGAGGAACAGTATGAGACGCTGATGGACGCGGTCTATAAGCGGCGGGGCTGGAACGAAAACGGCGTCCCCACCATCGACCATCTCCGGGAGCTGGGCATCGACTATCCCGAGGTCATCGAGGTCGTCAAGCCCTACCAGTAAACCTCGCTGTATCCTCTTCTTCTATGCCTCTTTAGCCCCCTCTAGCGGCGCACAAACCGATACCAACTCTATCACGTGAATTGTTACCAATACCCTTATAAATTTATTGTAGATACGGTAGGCGGAGGCCCAACAATGAGGCACCAAAAAAAGAAACTATTTGTTGTATGTATAGCTACAGCCATGCTACTGTCTGCCACACCGCTTTTTGCCGATGCAGCCGAACCGGAAAAGATAAACGTACTCGTTGGCTTCGAGGGAGCACCCAACGCAGCGTTGATACGCGCCCACGGCGGCCACGTACACCACCAATATAGCATCACGAACGCGATAGCCGCGGAACTGCCCGAAAAGGCAGCCGCTGCGCTGGAAAACAATCCACAGGTATCCTATGTGGAGGTCGATAAACAGGTGCAGCTGTATGCCGAAGAACTGCCCTGGGGCATCGACCGCGTCGACGCCGAGGTGGTCTGGGGCGGCAGCGACGGCTCGACGGTCATCGCATCCGGTGCGGTCACCGGCAGCGGCGTCAACGTCGCCGTGCTCGACACCGGCATCGACTACACCCATCCCGACCTGGACGACAACTAC
>JAWOAW010000078.1:0-7627 GCA_046498345.1 Thermoplasmatota archaeon | reverse complement strand
ATAAGCTGAACTATGTGACCGCTCGGCAGATCAACAAGAACGATGAACAGACATGGATCAAGGACTTCGACAAAGAGAAGGCTGAGCTGGTGGACGCCGACCGTGGCGTTTATGGGTTGAAGCGAACATATCCGAGCCGGACAACCTATCTCTATTTCTCCGAGCAGCTCTACATGCAGCAAATGTCCTCGAAACGCCGGAAGGTCGAGCGGCTGCTCGACGAGGCATTGCAGGTCCAGCGGTCCATCGACACCAACCGGGGGCTCCCAAAACGATACCAAATCAACAACCCGCTCATCGATTGCCAGTATTCCTATCAGACAAAGCTGGCGCAGCTGAGCGAGCCTGAGGCGAGAGCCATTCTCAAACAGGGGTTTATCACGGGCCGAGAAGGATTTTTTTGCCTGGTTTCGAGTGAAGATTTGACAGCAAAAGAAGCACTCATAGTATACCGTCAGAAGGACAGCCTGGAGAAGATCTTTCATTCGTTCAAAAACGAGATCGATATCAGCCCGTTGCGGGTGTGGGCCCAGGAGAGCATCTATGGTGCCCTCATCATTGGCTTCATCGCCCAGTTGTTCATCTCGTTGATACGATTTGAGCACCGGGAGTTGAAGCACACGTCACCAAAATTCATCAAATTATCGTTGATGAATTTGACAGTTACCGTGGAATACATGTCGGCGGACTCAAAACGACACATTTATTCCAATTTTAGCCCGGCTGCCGAGGTGATTTTAGCCCAAAATCACCCATTTGGGTGACAAATGGGCTCTACGGCGGCCGCCGTGGAGCAACTGTCAAACTAATTTTCCCGGCAGAATTAGCTGTGCAAAGTGTCAAACTTGGGCTCGAAGGAGCCATCCATGAGGAGACGCAGGTGCACGAGGCGAGGGTTGATCTTACGGCAGCCAGGATATGGCGCCCGGCGGGTCGGGGAGAGCTCGACTTCGGCGGCAGCGAGTATCGGGCTGCTCCCGTGGAGGAGATACCGGCAGAGAAGCGGCATCCAGGTGACGACTACGGCTGGTGGACGCTGGACTCCGGCGTGTACCGCGTCGGCTTCAACGAGCGGCTGACCGCGGGACGTGCAGTGCTGCAGTCGCTGCCCCGGCTGCTGGATGCCGGCGCCTTTGTTCCGGCCCGGATGGCGGAGGCCGGCGGGGAGATTACGGCGTTGCTCGTGGTCGGCGATTCCGGCCTGGCGGTCAAGGAGAATGCGCGGCTTGCAGGCCTATACACCCCGCCATAACAGCTATTTGCTTACAAATTGTTAGCAAAATACAAAAACTATATATGCCACATTTGCGTTGCAGGGGTAAGAACACATGGATGGCTCCGGTGGAATCCATGGGACGGGCAGGAAAACCATCCATGCGTCCACCCGCTTTTTTCGCCTCCCCTGCCCTCCCTGCCACCCTCACCACGCATGCTCTCGCCCCTGTCTGACGTGCGGCGTGAACGTAACATTAATATGAAACCGGGTATTCAACGGCCGATGAACCCCTTCCTCAACCCTGCATTTGCCCTTCGCATGCTCATCCGATATCTTGGAGACCCCGGCCGGGCCTGGCGCGCCACGCCCGAGCAGCTCCGACGATACCAGAACCGGGTGCTCCGCCGGACCATCCGATACGCGTGGAAGGTACCCCTCTACCGGCAGAAATGGAAAAAAGCCGGCATCGAACCCGGCGGCATCAGGACAATCGACGACCTGCAGACGCTGCCGCTGACCACCAAGCAGGAGCTCATCGACGCATTCCCCGACGGCATCATCCCCCACGGCTACGACACCGACGCCGCCTACCAGGTGGGCACATCCGGGTCATCAGGCCAGCCCATGAAAATGTACAAGGACATGGAATACATCACCGTGGAAGCGCTGGCCGGCGTCCGGCAGCTCAGAGCATACGGCATGAACTGGCGAACGACCAGGGTCACCAACATCGGGGACTTCTCGGTGCCCGGCACCAGCGACGAGGAATCACTGAAAAAAGGCCTGCTTGGCAACCTTTCCACGTTTTTCTCCCTGGACAACTACCAGAACCTGTACACCGGCGAAGAAGCCCGGACGCTCATGGAGCAGATGAACGCCTTTGAACCGGAGCTCATCATCGGCTACACCAGCGTGCTCATGGGCCTGGCGACGCTCAAGCAAAACGGCCACGGCGCCCATGTCACCCCCCGGGTCGTCATCTCCAGCGGCGAGGTCCTCGACGACATCTCCCGGCGGTACATCCAGGATGCCTTCGAGGCACCCGTCGTCGATTTGTATGCAACGACGGAGGGTGGCTCCATCGCCTTCGAATGCCTCGACCGGGAGTTCCACCTCAACAGCGACTTCGTCCACGTCGAAATCCTCGACAGAGACGGCAGCCCCACGCCGGCGGGCGAATTCGGCAGCATGGTCATCACCCGCCTGTACCCTGGCGGCACCCCCATCATCCGCTACACGGGCCTCAACGACATCGCCGCTCTCGCCGAGCAGCATGGCACATGCGGCATGCAGACCCCGCTGCTGGAACAGCTCGAAGGACGCAAAAAAGACGCCATCGTGCTTCCCGACGGCACCATCTACCCCCCGGCCACCTTTCCCATGCCCCTGGCCACCGCCGCCGAACGGTTCCCCACGCTCGAGATACAGCGCTTCCAGGTCGTCCAGCATGATCTTGACGACATCCGCATACGCATCGTTTTCAGAGAGGGATACGACGACGCCGAAGCCGCGGCACTGCTCGAGGCCATCAGGGAGGAATACCACAAGGACATGCTCGGCAGCGAGGTGAACCTGGCCGTGGAAGCAGTCGACGAGATCGAGACGCCGGACGGGCACGTGTCGCCGCCCATCGTCATCTCCCATCTGGACAGACGGCACGTGGAAGAAGCGCTGCTGTAGCTACCGGAAACCGCGGCGGCCGAATACGACAACGGGGCAGAGGTCGCTGCAGGCCCCGCAGTGCATACAGCTCGCCGGGTCAATCCAGGCCCGCCCGTCCCGGATGCCGATGGCGCCGACCTCGCACTGGCCGACGCAGACGCCACAGCCCGTGCAGTGCAGCGCCCGATCCACGGTCTCCCTGACCTCAGCGGCCCGCTCGGAGGGCGACACCTCGACGCCCCCGCCTCCAGCCTCGATGGACATGTCGCCCAACCGCCAGCCGTCCTCCGTCGCCTCAACGGGGCCCAGGCAGGCCAGCATGTTGCCCACATGCATGTCATCTCCCTCAACCGCGAGCTCCTGCTCAAGCGTCTGCTCCCCCGGATCGTCCGCCCAGTCCGGCGGCTGCCGCCACCGCCACAGTCCCTTTTCCAGCCAGGCATCGCTGCAGCCATGCCGGTCGGCGTAGCGTTCCAGATATCTGGCAAAACGCTGCCATCTCCGGCGGTCCAGCAGCTCCAGCTCTGCAAGATCGCTGGCCGGGCAGCACCAGCAGCCGATACGGGCAAACCCCTGCTCGTAGAGCGGATTCCATCCGACATCCTCGTCGCGCTGCTTCCGGAAAAGGTACAGCCAGACGTGCAATGCCGTCCAGTGCTGGATGGGCGACGCCCCCGTCTGCTGCTCAACCCAGGGATTATGCCAGACCCGGCCCTTCTGGGAGCGCTGCATGGACTCGTAGCGGCGCTGCCCGATGAACGAGAGCACGCCGTCGGGAAAATGCCGGTCGATGAGCCTCGTTGTTGGCCCAAGCTTGCAGGTCTTGCAGCACCACCGGCGGTCGCGGGCGGGCGGCCCAAAAAAGTCGATGGTATCCCAGAAGATGTCACCGGCCTGCTCCTCGTGCAATGGCAGGTCGAACTGCTCCGCGATATCATGGACATGCTTCACGGTCTCCTCGAACTCCAGGCCGGTGTCCACGAACAATAGCGGGGGTGCGTAGCCTGCATCGCGTACAAGCAAAAGGGTGGCCAGGCTGTCCTTTCCCCCGCTGAACGACACCGCCAGGGGGACATCATGCGACCCGGCGGTGCTCCGGATGAACGATATGGCCTCGCCCACCACGCCGTCCATGACCTCGGCGTTGGCCGCCAGCACGTCATCCCACGTCGGCCGCTGCAGCTGCGACGGCGCGGCGGTGCCCTTCCGGCGGACCTTGACCGCCATGCCCCGCCGGCTGCGGCGCATCTCGTCGCCGTTCATCCGGGCGCTGCCGGCGGCGATGACCTCCCGCTCCGGACTATAGACCACGAGCTCGTCTCCCTCTGCGACGTCGTCGCTGACCTCGACCACCCCGGGCGCCATCAGGTTTTCGCCGCCCAGTATCGGCTGTACGGCTCCTTTATCGGCCACCACGTAGCCTCGCTCGGGCTGCAGCAGCGACGCATACCAGATGCGGGGCAGGAAGCGGTAGCCCCGCTCGCCTATGTCATAGCGGAGCGTGCCGGCCACCCTCCCGTCAAAGATGACCTCGTCCATCCGGTCGACGGCCGGCGCGTCGTTGAGAATCACCACCTCCGGTACCAGGGCGGCGCCGAACTGCTGCATGATGACCTCGCGGAGCAGCATCCTGTCGTGCAGGAAGGCCGGCCTTACGTCTCCCGGCGGCGTGAGCCTGACCTGCTCGGTCTCCCCGCCACAGGTGCCGCATCGGTCGCCGAGCACGGGCACGTTGCAGGCATGACACCAGCGCAGCTTGAGCTTGCCGAGGTATATCACGCCTGTGCAATGCGCCGTGCTTTAAAGATTTGTGGATGGTGCAGGGCGGTACGCGCGGGCCGATTTGTCGCCCGGTGATAGCATAACATTTATTAGGTTGGATGGTATGAGGGTCAGAGAGGGCCTGTAGCTTAGCTAGGTAGAGCATCTGGCTTTTAACCAGGTGGCCAGGGGTTCGAACGTTGGCAGCGGGCTGCCCGCTGCCGGTCGAAAATCCCCTCAGGCCCGTCTCCTACCAAAAACCTTAAATATCGACGCCTATAACAATGGAGGGTAGTTAGAAATGCATTTCAACATATTAAAGCACGATATGGTACCTTACTTCAGGATTTTATCGAGGGATGAGGAACAGGAGCTCACCGAGGCATACGACATCGGCAAGGGGGACCTGCCGAAAATGGTGGTGACCGACCCCGTGGCGCAGGCCATCGGCGCCCGGGAGGGCGACGTCGTCAAGGTCATCCGGAACAGCCGCACCGCCGGGCAGAGCGTGGCATACCGGCATGTGGTAGGCCAAGGGATGGGCAACATCCGCAATTTACGTTCAATGAGGAGATAAAAATGAGGGAGGTCGTAGACGCCTTTTATGGAGAGCGCACCATAGCGAACCATCACATCGCATCCTACAATGATTTTCTGAACCGCCGGATGCAGGAGATCATGGACAGCACCCGCATCGGCGAGGGAGAAAACCTCGAGCGGGGATACATTCACACAGAGATCGAGGGCTACCGCATCAAGGTCGGCGACATCCGCGTCGGCCGGCCCGTGGTAAAGGAGGCAACCGGGGACGAGCACCACGTGACCCCGATGGAGGCCCGGCTCCGCGACCTGACCTACGAGGCGCCCGTCTTCGTGGAGTTCATCCCCGAGATACACGGCGTGCCCTACGAGCCCGAGGAGGTCCGCATCGGCTCGCTGCCCATCATGGTCAAATCCGATCGGTGCAACATCTCCAAAGAGATGGCGGAGGAGGACGCCGGCCGTGAGCTCTCCGAGGAGGAATACCACGACAAGCTCCGGGAGGCCCACGAGGACCCGCTCGACCCCGGCGGCCACTTCATCAGCAACGGTACCGAGCGCGTGCTCATCACCCTGGAAGACCTGGCGCCAAACAGGGTGCTCATCGAGAAAAACACCCGCTACGGCTACACGGTGGAGACGGCCAAGGTGTTCTCGCAGAAGGAGGGCTACCGGTCCATCATCGTGGTGGAAAAGAAAAAAGACGGCATGCTCATGACCACGCTGCCCACCGTCGCAGGCCAGGTCCCCCTCATCATTTTGCTTCGCGCCCTGGGCATGGAATCCCAGGACATCATGGACAACATCGTCTCCTACCCGGAGACGGAGGTCTTCGTGCTCTCCAACATCGAGGAATCCCAGGAGGAATACGAGGTCACCGACCAGGAGGAAGCACTGGAATACTTCGGCCGGAAGGTGGCCGGCGGCCAGGCTAAGGAATACCGGCGGGAGCGCGCCCTGTCGCTGATGGACCGCAACCTGCTGCCCCATCTGGGCAACCAGCCCGATGACCGCATCAAAAAAGCCGTGTTTCTGGCCCGGATGGCCCAGGCGGTGCTCGAGCTGGCGCTCGGCCACCGGGAGGAGGACGACAAGGACCATTACGCCAACAAGCGGCTGAAGCTGGCCGGCGACCTGATGGAGGACCTGTTCCGGGTGGCGTTTATCGCGCTCTGCAAGGATATGAAATATCAGCTTGAGCGATTGCACGCCCGGGGCAAAAACCTTGACGACCTGAGCATCAAGCCCTGCGTTCGCACCGACGTGTTCACCCAGCGTATCCATCATGCGCTGGCCACGGGCAACTGGGTGGGCGGCCGCACCGGCGTGTCTCAACTGCTCGACCGGACGTCCAATCTGGCGACCATCAGCCATCTCCGCCGTATCACGTCGCCGTTGACCAGGACGCAGCCGCATTTCGAGGCCCGTGACCTGCATTCCACCCACTGGGGCCGGCTCTGCCCCAACGAGACGCCGGAGGGACCCAACTGTGGGCTGGTGAAAAACCTGGCGATGACCGTCGAGGTGTCCGAGGGCTACCCGGAGCAGGCGGTTAAGGAGGAGCTCCAGGAGATGGGGCTCCAGGATGTGCACAAGGAGTCCAAGCACGCCCGGGTGTACCTCAATGGCGAGCTGGTGGGCATGTACCCCGACGGCCAGGAGCTGGCGGACAAGGTCCGGGCGAAACGCCGCAACAGCAAGCTCAACATCGAGGTCAACATCGCCTACTACCCCGACAGCAACGACGTCTTTCTCAACTGTGACCCCGGCCGGGTGCGCCGTCCCCTGTTCGTAGCCGAGAACGGTGAGCTGGCCCTGACCAGCGAGCAGCGGGAGCAGCTGGAAAACGGCGAGCTCAGCTGGATGGACCTCATCGACCTCGGCGTCGTGGAATACGTGGACACCGAGGAAGAAGAAAACGCCTACATCGCGCTCAACGAGGACGCCCTCACCGAGGAACATTCCCACATGGAGCTCGACCCCATGTGCATCCTGGGCATCGGCGCGTCGCTGGTGCCATATGCGGAGCATAATTCGTCGCCCCGTATCACCATGGGCGCCAGCATGGGCAAGCAGTACCTTCATCGGGCAGGCCGAGGACGCCGGCTGGTTCGACCAGATCGACCACACGCTGTTCAGCGTCGGGATGGGGACCGACCTCGCGAGCGACGGGAACCCGCTCCCGGAGGGCGAGTACGCCTCGACCCGGTACGACCCGTTCGTCCCCGACACCGAGGCGAACAACACGTTCCGGGACGCGTACTACGAGGAGCACGAATCGCTCCCGACGTACAACGCCGAAGGAGCGTACCGCGCCGTCCACCTGTACAAGGAAGCGATCGAGTCGGCCGGAAGCACCGACGCCGACGCCCTCGTCGAGGAGTTCACCGGGATGGAACACTCCGGACCGGTCGGTGACTACCAGTTCAGCGAGAACAATCAGGCGAC
>JAWOAW010000009.1:0-35082 GCA_046498345.1 Thermoplasmatota archaeon | reverse complement strand
CCGGAGCCGCCGGTGCTGCCATGGCTGAACCGTTCCTCGAACACCCGCTGCTTTATCTCGTCGGGGATGCCGCTGCCCTCGTCGGCGACCCGTATCTCGCAGGTGTCGCCGTCGGTCGAGATGTCGACGTCGACGCGGTCGGTGCCGCCGTGCACCACGGCGTTCCGGATGACGTTGTCTATGACGGAGTGGAACGCGTCGTCGGCCTGCACCCGTCCGCTGCCCGTTACCGTGGCCGCCACGTCATATGTGTCCAGCACCTCCTGTATCTCCCCCCGGGCGTCGTATGCCCCGAGTGGTCCCTGGGGGGCGATGAGCGATTCCAGATCTGTCATCCGCCGTATCAGCCCGACGCTCTTGTCGATGCGCGCGAAAACCCGGTCCAGCATGCCGGGGTTGCCATCCTCCATGTAGAGCTCCACGGCACCCCGGATGACGTTGAGGTCGTTCATGATGTCGTGCCGCAGAATCTTGTTGGTCAGCCCGAGCACCTCGTTCAGCTGCCTGATGCCCTTTTCGCGCCTCACCCGCTCGGTGACATCCCGGGCGAAGGCGAACACCACCTCCTGCCCGAAAAAGCTGCCCCGGGACAGGCGGACGTCCTTGGGGAACACCTCGCCGTTGCTCCGCCGGCCCCAGAACTCGAACTGCTGGGGTATTCCCTCGAACGCCCGCCGGACCCATCGCCGGGTGGCCTCCATGTCGTTTTTGCCGGGGGCGGCCAACACCTCAGGTGTTTCGCCGATGAAAAAATCGTGGGGGTAGCCGTACATCTCCACGGCTCCTTCGTTGACATCCACGAACCGCCCCTCGCGGTCCTGAATATAGATCGCCTCGGTGGCGTTGTCGAACAGCTCCCGGTAGCTTTCCTCCGACAGGCGGAGCTCCTCCTCCGTCTTCTTCCGCTCGATGGCCATGCCCACCTGGGCTGACACGAACTCGAGCACCCTGCGGTCTGCCTCGTCGTAGCCGACATCCTCGGTGTAGCTCTGCACCGCCAGCACCCCGATGCTCGCGCCCCGCCTGCGCAGCGGAACACCCAGCCAGCAGACCGACGGCGTGCTGATACGCTCGATTTTACCGTCTTCGACCAGCCGACGCACCGTTTCCGGCGTGGCCAGCAGCGACCGGCCGGTGCGAAGCACGTAGCCCGTCATGCCGTCCCGGAGGCGATCCGCAGGAGGACGCTCGCCGTACTCGTCCACGAAATAGGGAAGACTGTACATGCCGGTTTCGGCGTCGTAGAGCGCGATAAAAAAATTCCGGGCCGGCATCAACCCGTCGATGATGCCATGGATGGTCTGCAGCAGGTCGTCGAAGTCCCTCGTCGAATGGACGGCCTCCGATATCCGGTAGAGCGCGCTCTGGATGTTTTCCTCCCGTTTCCGCTCCGTGATATCGCGTATGATGCCCTCGTATCCGATAACCGTTCCGCTGTCGTCGTACCGCTCGTGGCAGGTCTCGAGCACGGTGAGCGCTGTGCCATCCCTTTTTTTGACGGTGACCTCGTAGTCCTGCGCGTAGCCGCGCCGGGCTATCTCCTGCAGCAGATGCTCCCGTTCCGCCGGGCTGTCATAGAAGTCATGTGGTATGTCGATGGCGCAGAGCTCCGCCTTGTCGTCGTAGCCGAGCAGGTCCAGCATGGCCTGGTTCACGTCGAGGAAGGTGCCGTCCCGGGTGCTGATGTACAATGCGTCCCGCATCCGCTCGAAAAACCGTCGGAAGGTTTCCTCGCCGTCCCGGAGCCTTTTCTCGGCCGCCAGCCGCCCTCGCTCCGCCCCGGTATCGATGCCTCCGCCGCGTTTCCCCTCTGGCATGACTCCATACCATCCATGTTTATATATGCCTATCGCTCTGGCCGCTTCCTTTTTGCAGCTTTGTGGCGGAGGGCGATGGCAGGGAGGGTAGCGGGATGTATGTTTCCCGTGACGAGCTCCTCTGTCCACCGTCGATATGTCTGCCCAATATTTAAATATCATTCGCTATTTCCCCCCTCATGGTTGGCATAGAGATTATACCCCCGATTGCAGGCGTTGCCGCCATCGTCACGGCCGCCTACCTCGTCTACTACATCCTGTCGAAGCCCGTGGGCACCGACCGGATGCGCGAGCTGTCGGACAGCATCTACCAGGGTGCGATGACGTTTCTCAACGAGGAATACCGGACCATAACGGTGTTCGTCGTCGTGGTCATGGGCATCCTGCTGGCCATCTCACATTTTACGGGAGAACTGCCGTGGGAGACCTCGCTGTCGTTCCTGGTCGGCGCCATCTTTTCCGCGCTGGCCGGCAACATCGGCATGCGTATCGCCACGCGCGCCAATGCCCGGACGGCCGAGGCGGTCAAAGGCCATTTCATGGATGGACTCCGCATCGCGTTTTCCTCGGGCGCGGTCATGGGCCTCTCCGTCGTCGGCCTGGGCATCATCGGCGTCTCCCTGTTTTACTGGACGTTTGGGACCTGGCTGGACGTGGCCGATGAAGCGCTCCGCAGCATCCTGTTCAGCTTTGGCTTCGGCGCCAGCAGCATCGCATTGTTCGCCCGTGTGGGCGGCGGCATCTACACCAAGTCGGCCGACGTCGGCGCTGACATCGTCGGCAAGGTCGAGGAGGGCATCCCCGAGGACGACCCGCGCAACCCCGCCGCCATTGCGGACAACGTGGGCGACAACGTGGGTGACGTCGCGGGCATGGGCGCCGACGTGTTCGAATCATATGTGGACTCCATCATCGCCGCGATATCGCTGGCGCTGCTGGGATTGGCCGGCGCCAGCATCGGCGTCGACAACTTCGCATCGTTTGGCGAAAACGTGGACATCTATCCGCTCATCATCGTGGCCATCGGCGTGTTCTCGTCGATAGCGGCCATGATCCTCGTGCGGGGCAAAAACGCGTATGCGGCGCTCCGCAACGGATTGTTCGGCTCGGCTATCATCTTCGCCGTCGCGGCGTTCATCGCGACCTATTTCATACTCGATTCCATGGAGCCCTTTTATGCCATCCTGGTGGGCCTCGTCGACGGCATCGTCATCGGACTGGCGACGGAGTACTTTACCTCTGATGAGCGGCGGCCGACCCAGTCCATCGCCCGGGCGGCGCAGACCGGCCCGGCCACGGACATCATCCAGGGCATGTCCGTCGGCATGTTCAGCGTGTTCATCCCTATCATCGCGACGGCCGTCGCCATGGTCCTGGCCTTCGAGTTTGTCGGCTTCTACGGCGTCGCATTGGCGGCGGTCGGCATGCTCTCGACGCTGGGCATGTCATTGGCCAACGACTGCTACGGCCCCGTCGCGGACAACGCGGCCGGCATCGCCGAGATGGCCAACATGGGCTCCGACATCCGGGAGAAGGCGGAGGCGCTCGACGCCGTGGGCAACACCACGGCGGCCATGGGCAAGGGCTTCGCCATCGGCTCCGCGGCTATCACGGCCCTGGCACTGGTGTTCACGTTCGTGCAGTCGGTCATGGACGCAAAGGAATGGACCATCGCTCAGATAACCGACCAGATAGCGCTCAACCAGCCCGAGGTCATGGCCGGCCTGTTCATCGGCGCCATGCTGCCCTTCCTGTTCTCGGCGCTGACCATGGGCGCCGTGGGCCGGGCGGCGCAGAAGATGGTGGACGAGGTCCGCCGGCAGTTCCGGGAGCTCGGCATCCTGGAGGGCAGGGGAGAGCCCGACTACCAGCGCTGCGTCAAGATCGCGACGCGGGGCGCCCTCGTCGAGATGATACTCCCCGTCGTCGTCGCCATCGCGGCGCCCATCGCCATGGGCCTCTGGGATGTCGGCGCCCTGGTCGGCCTGCTGGCCGGCGCCACCGCCACGGGCTTCCTGCTGGCCATCTATCTGGCCAACGCCGGCGGTGCCTGGGACAACGCCAAGAAGTATATCGAGGCGGGCCACTATGGCGGCAAGGGAAGCGAGGCGCACAAGGCAGCCGTGGTCGGCGACACCGTGGGCGACCCCTGCAAGGACACCTCGGGCCCCTCGCTGAACATCTTGATCAAGCTGATGTCGATTGTATCGCTGGTGTTCCTGCCGCTGTTCCTGTAGCCCTGCGCTAAACATTTAAATCACCCTTCGATAGTGTTCATGTGCTATCCACCGATGCCGATGAAGCCATCGTCCTGCGGCGGCGGGCGAACATCCGGGCTGGCAGGGGCAGAGCCGTCGGCACCCTGTTTGTCACCACCCGCCGTCTGTCGTTCCGCCCGCTGTCCCGGGCCCGCCGAGTCGACATAGACCTGGAGGACATCGAGTCCGTCGCGACGACCGGCATTTTTTTCAAAAAAATGCGGGTGTGCACCGCTGATGCCACCTACACCATGTTCATGAAAAAGGCGGCCAACGTGGTCAGTCTCGTCAGAACCCTTATGGACGTTCCCTCTGCTGCCGGGCCATAGCCGGACGGCGAAGGGGACTAGTTTCTTATATCCCTGTCCTTATTACCACCGTGCATCCGTCGGACATCCATATCGCCATACTCCGCATCGAGGGAACCAACTGCGAGGAGGAGTCATATCAGGCCTTCGCCGAGCTCGGCGCCCGGCCCGAATACGTGCATCTCAACATGCTGCGCCGCAATCCTGCCTCGCTGTTCGACTACCAGGGCGTCTTCATCCCCGGCGGCTTTTCCGCCGGCGACTACGTCCGCGCCGGGGCCATCTTCGCCGCGCGCATCAAGGCGCTGCTCATGGACGAGCTTCGCGCGTTCGTGGACGACGGCTACCCGGTGGTGGGCATCTGCAACGGCTTCCAGGTATTGACGGAGCTGGGGCTGCTCCCCGGCCTGGACGGGGTCAGCGAGACGCCCGAGGCCTGCCTGGCGGTGAACGACTCCAACCGCTTCGAATGCCGGCCGACATTGCTCCGCCACGACCATGCCTGCCCGCTGACCGCCCGCATCCCGGAGGGCGACATCCGGCTGATTCCATCGGCGCACATGGAGGGCAAGCTCATGTTCCCCCGGGAGGAGGAGCAGCGTATCGTGCAGCGTCTCGAAGACGAGGAATGCATCGTGTTTCGCTACGTCGACCGTGACGGCAGGGAGGCCGGCTACCCGTGGAACCCCAACGGCTCCGTCGGCAACATCGCCGGCCTGTGCAACCCGGCGGGGAACGTCCTGGGCATGATGCCTCATCCGGAGCGCTCCTTTCATCCATGGCAGCATAATGATACCAACGGAGCTGACGGACGGGCATTGTTCGAGTCAATGCTGGACTACATCGGGACGCTGTAACCATGCCGGGCCATCTCAGGGGAACCGGGGTCGTCGTCGACGAGCAGTCCGAGGCCACCCGGCACTACAACAAGGGCTACTTTGGCCGCATGGAGGGCGCAACGATGCACCTCGACCTCATCGAGGCAGCTTTTTTGGTCGAATCAGAGCGGATGGAGGTGCTGCGGGACGGGCAGCCCATGTCATTGCAGGAACTCATGCTCCACGGCATCCGCCAGGACCCCGCCTTCGAGATACGCTACCTGGTGTACCGGGACCTCAGGCAGCGCGGCTACGTGGCCGACACCAGCGAGCAGGCCATGAACCTGTACCCCCGGGGCGGCGCGCCGCATTCCCACGAGCCCGACTTCCTGGTCAAAGCGCTCTCGGAGCGCTCCCCGTTTTCCATCAAAAGCATTGCCATGCTGCTGCACGCGTTGCAGCGCCGCCGGTTGATGGTGGGCATCGTGGACGAGGAGGGCGACCTCACCTACTATTACATCAAGTTTTTCCGGATGCAGGGCACCATGGAGGAGCGCGACAGCTATCAGGGGATTATCACGCTGTTGGGCGACCGGAGCATGGTCTGGGATGTCGCCCTGGCGGACGAGCTGCAGGAGCAGTATGTCGGCCGGGAGTTTGGCGACCACGCGGTGCAGCTGTCGCTTATGGAGACCGCGTACCTGGCCGAAAAAGGGGCCACGGTGCACCGGAACGGCGAGGAGCTGTCACGCGAGCTGTTCATGGCGCATGCCCGGGAGATACAGCCAGACATCGAGCGTCGTCTGCTGGCGTATAAGAGCCTGCGGGGAAAAGGCCTGATTCCCAAGACGGGCTTCAAGTTCGGCTCGCATTTTCGTGTATATCGAAGACCTATCGGGGAGGGGCATGCGCCCTACCTGGTTCACATGCTGCCGGAGGATTTCACGTCAACCTGGACGGAGGTCAGCCGGGCGGTGCGGCTCGCCAACTCGGTGCGCAAGGAGATGGTGTTCGCCCGGGCCGGTGACGGCATCGAATACATACGGCTGAAACGGATAACGCCGTAGCACAACGTTTTTATACAACAATTGTTAACACTGGTGATGAACTCGGTACAGGCGGCGCTCGCCGCCATCCTTCTCATAACACCCGTTGCCATCTCGCTCGAGATACAGCCCGGCCATGAATCTCCAGACGCCATGACCCCGCCGGCAAACCAGACCATCCAGGTCGCGCTCTACGACTCCATCTCCCCCTCGGTCAGGCAGCTCAGCCAGGCATTGAACTACACATGGCAGGCATCACAGGCATACCGGCTGCAGGTCAGCCTCATCGGCATGCGCGACGTCCTCGACGGTTCGCTCGAAGGCTACGACGTCCTGGTCATCGGGGCCAGCGGGCGCCAGTACTTCCACTCCCTCCTGCCGGCATGGCGTACAGCGGTGCGACAGTTCATCGAAGACGGCGGCGGCTACCTGGGCATCTGCGGCGGCGCCAACCTCGTCTCCCGGGGCATCGAGCATCCGGATGGCGCCTTCGACTATTTCATCAACGCCGCCTCGCTCGACATCGTCGACGTCTACCTCAACGACGACCAGACGGAGGAATGGCAGTATCTCTGGAAGGACACCGGCGAAGACCACATCCCATTGCTCACCCGCGTCGACCGCAGCCACCCGGTCTTCCAGGAACATGGCAGCACCATGCGGCACATCGTCTACGGCGGCGGCCCCGGCATGTACCCCGCCGGCGAAGCAACGGTGACGCCCATTGCCACCTACCAGGAGGAGCCCATGGAGATAGCCCCGCTACACTACTACACCTGGCGGGGCACCGTCAAGGAAACGGTCGTTACGGACATAGCGGGGCAATGGGCCGGCGTCCAGGCATCTCACGGCGACGGCACCCTGGTCATCTTCGGCCACCACCCCGAGATACCGCCCATGCGCAACGGCAGCATCCAGGAATACTACGGCACCACCATCTACGGCGTGCCCCGCTACGTCTACGCCTGGCAGGGCGGCGAGCAGCTGCCGGAGGACTACAACTGGTGGATCATCCGGCGGAGCGCGGCCTACGTCGCGGGCCTCCCCACGGAGGAGCTGCCACCCCTCTGAAGACATCCCGGCCATCGGAGAAAGATTTAATAACACCGAGCAATTTATGGTCTCCTACGCCAGGGAGAACATGTACATACTGATAGTAGGGGCAGGCGGCATCGGACAGAAGCTCACCGAGTTCGCACTCAACCACAAGGACGACGTCGTCGTCATCGAGCGAGACGAGGACAAATGCAGCGAGTTCTCCAAGAAATACGACGCCGTCATCGTCAACGCCGACGCAACAGAGCAGGAAACCCTCGAGGACGCGGAGATAGAGCGAGCCGACGCGGTCGTCACCACCGCCGACGACGCCACCAACCTCATGGTCATATCCATCGCCCAGAAACGGGGCGTTCCCTCGCTGGTATCCGTGGTCAACAACGAGGAAAGCAAGACCATGTTCCGGGAAAAAGGCGCCAACGTGGTGGGCAACCCTAACGCACTGATGGCAGAATACCTCTACCGGGCGGTCAAGCGCCCCATGATACGGGACTTCATGAGCCTGGGCGGCCACGCCGAGATTTTCAAAATCGTGCTGCCAGAAGGAGCAAAGATAGCCGGTAAAACCCTGAAAGAGGTCAAGCTGCCCCGCCGCGTCTCCATCATCGCCATCGAACGCAACTCGGACATCATCATCCCCATCGAGGACACCCGCCTCAAAATCGGCGACTCCGTTACCGTCCTCGCCCGGGAGGACAAAATCGACAAGGCCATGGAACTGTTCTCCACGTAGAAGATGTGAGCGTCATGAAAGACCTCAAAATCATTTTCCGGGATACGGGAGCGGTTCTGCTGACAGTCGGCTTCGCCACCCTCGTCGCCGTCATCCCCTCGCTGGTATACAGCGAGTACTCGTATGCCCCCTGGATCATCGCGACCGCCCTGGTGTTCTTCGCCGTCGGCGGCCTTTTCTGGCTGTCGGGGAGGGGAGACGGAGAACCCAAGATAAAGCATGCGATGGTCATCGCGGCACTGTCCTGGCTCATCATCTCCCTCATCGGCAGCATTCCCTTCTGGCAGATACCCTACAATCTCGACACGCTGGCCTACATGGACCCGCTGTCAGCGTTTTTCGAGTCCATGGCCGGATGGACCGGGACCGGCCTGACCATGGTGACCTACGAGTCAAAGCTGCCCCACACGCTGCAGTTCTGGCGCACCTATATCCAGTGGATCGGCGGCGTCGGGGTCATCGTGCTCACCCTCATCATCCTGGCCCGTCGGGGCACCGGCTCGTTCACGCTGTACCGCTCCGAGGCACGGGAGGAAAAAATCCATCCCAGCATCATCTCGACGGTAAAGAGCATGTGGTGGATTCTCCTCATATATACGCTCATCGCCATCACCGTGCTGTTCATCGCCGGGATGCCCATCTGGGAGGCCGTCAACCACGCCATGACCGGGCTGACCACCGGCGGCTTCTCCGTCATGGACGACAGCATTACCTCATATGGCACGGCGGTGCACATCGCGCTCATCCCCATCATGGTCGCCGGCGCCATATCGTTTGCCGCCCACTACGATTTCCTGCGGGGAAGGATAAAGGATTTTTTTACCGACGTGCAGACGCTGGCATTGCTCGTGCTCGTGTTCACCGGCATAGTCGTCCTGGCCCTGCTGAACATGGACCTTTATCCCTCGTTTGCGCAGTCGTTCAAATACGCCGCCTTCCAGTTCGCCTCGGCGCTGACGTGCACGGGGTTCAACACCGCAGACGTCGGCCTATGGGGCGCCGATGCCAAGATGCTGCTGTCCCTGTCCATGATCATCGGCGGCGCCGCCGGGTCGACCGCCGGGGGCATCAAGCTGTTCCGGGCGGTCCTGCTCACCAAGGGCGTCGGCTGGAAAATCAAGAAAATATTTCTGCCGCCGAAAAGCACCTTCGGCCACAAGCTGGGCAGCAAGACGCTGTCCGCCGACCAGGCCAACGAGGAGCTCAGTCAGGCCGCCGTGTTATCCTTCATGTGGCTCATCCTGCTCTTCGTGGGCATCATGACGCTGCTGGTCACCCTGAACGGCAGCGCGGCAAGCCTTGAAAACGTCATCTTCGAGGTCTGCTCGGCGCAGGGCAACGTCGGCCTCTCGACAGGGGTAACAGGTATCGGCATGAACCCCGCGGCGAAGGCCATGCTCATCATCAACATGTGGGTCGGCCGCCTGGAGATCATCCCCATCCTGGTATTGTTCCGCTCGCTCATATCCGGCCACGGATTCTTCTGAGCGCCGGCAACCGTCCATCGGGCTACCGCGGCACATGAAAAACACAAATAATAAAAGCCCCGGGATGCTTTCAGGCCCATGAAGGCCGTGATTCCCGCCGCGGGCCTCGGAACGAGGTTTCTGCCGGCGACCAAGAGCACGCCCAAGGAGATGCTCCCCGTCGTCGACAAGCCAGCCATCCAGTACGTGGTCGAGGAGGCCCTCGACGCGGGCATCGACGACATCCTCATCATAACCGGCCGGGGCAAGCATTCCATCGCCGACTACTTCGACATGTCCTACGAGCTGGAACACACGCTGCGCCAGCGGAACGACCACGAGCGACTGGCCACCATCCGCCGCATCGCCGACATGGCCGACATCCACTACATCCGGCAGAAGCAGCCCCGCGGGCTCGGCGACGCCATCAACTGCGCCCGCAAACACGTCGACGGCGACGACTTCGCCGTCCTCCTCGGCGACGACATCATCTTCTCCGAGCAGCCCTGCACCGGCCAGCTCGTCGACCGCTTCCAGTCATGCAAGGCGCCGGTCATCGCCGTCGGACAGGTGCCCCGGGAGGCCGTCCACCGCTACGGCATCGTCGACGCCGAACCGGTAGGCGAGCGCCTGTACCGCATCCGCGACCTGGTCGAAAAACCATCGATGGAGGAGGCGCCATCCCGTCTGGCCATCATGGGCCGCTACGTGTTCACCCCGGAGATATTCGACTACATCGAGCAAACCACCAGGGGCAAGGGAGGCGAGATACAGCTCACCGACGCCATCCGCATGTACAACCGGGACAGCGAGGTCTACGCCTACGAGTTCGAAGGCCGGCGCTTCGACCTGGGCAACAAGCTGGACTGGCTGCGCACCAACGTCGAGGCAGCGCTCCGGCGTGACGAGTTCCGGGAGGACATGCTCAGGTTTCTCCGCCGCAAAGTAGCCGGTGAAAAAGCTGTTTAACCGCACATTTGCCATCCTTCCTCCATCAAAGTACTGGTTAATCGGTGCTGAGAGCGAATGTAGCTGGCGCTTCGAATCCCATCTTTGACGACGAGTTATCCGGCATCAGTTGCCGGCAAAAAACAACAAAACTAAATACCTCTATCGGTTGAATTGTTATGGGAGATGTGGTTCGCACCATCGGGCTGGTCGGCTTCATATTGCAGGAACTGGAGCACCAGAAGCATCATACCGGGCCATCGGGACGGTAAGGCCGGCTTCGTCTACACTTCACGTTCTCGCCCGTATTGCTCCGGCCGCGTGCTGGCTGGGATACGCTGCCGTCAGCCCATGGAATGCCATGGAAAAACGGAAGGCCAATGAACGTCTGCCGTTTGCCCGCAAAGATTTTTAACGCCGTTTTGCATATCCGGCCATGACGCTGCCAACCCTTGACGACATCGATGTAGGAGGGCAAACGGTGCTCCTGCGCGTCGACGTCAACTCCCCGCTTGACCCCGAGACCCTCGATATCCTGGACACCTCCCGGATAGAGCGCATCGTGCCAACCGTCAACGAACTCCTCGACCGGAACGCCCGCGTTGCCGTCCTGGCGCACCAGGGACGCCCCGGCGGCTGGGATTTCACCGCCCTCGGGCAGCACGCGGCAGCATTGTCCACCATGCTGGATAGGGCGGTCGGATACGCCGACGATGTTTATGGTGACGAGGCACAACAGGCGATTGTATCGCTGGACGACGGCGAGGCGGTGATGCTGGGTAACGTCCGCATGTACGACGGCGAACGTGACTCGAAGGCGGCGGAGGAGCACGCCCGGAGCGACCTCGTGCAGTCATTGTACCCGCTGGCCGACCTTTTTGTCAACGACGCGTTTGCGGCGGCGCATCGCTCCCATTGTTCCATGGTTGGTTTCACGGCGGTGCTGCCCTCATATGCGGGCCGGCTGATGGAAAAAGAGATACGGATGCTCACCCGGCTGACCGAGCAGCCGGAGCACCCGAGCGTCTATCTGTTTGGCGGGGCGAAATATGGCAACGCCATCCCCGTCATCCACAATCTGCTGGACAGAGGCGCCGCCGACACTGTTTTGCTGGGCGGCGTTCCCGGCAACGCCTTTGCCGGCCTGGCCGACGTCGACCCGGACGAACGGGAGGCCATCGCGTCGCTGCTCGATGACCATGGCGATGCCATCGTGCTGCCCGCCGACGTGGCCGTAGACGACGACGGCAGAACCGTCGTTTCCATCGACGACGTCGCCGACCCCGGCATGGTAAAGGACATCGGGCCGGACACCATCACCCGCTTTGCAGATGTCGTCAACGAGGCAGCCACGGTGCTGCTCACCGGGCCCATGGGTGTCTTCGAGGAAGAAGCGTTCTCCGTCGGAACCCAAGCCATGCTTGAGGCCATGGTCGCCTCTGGCGCGTTCACGGTCATCGGCGGCGGTCACACCGTGGCGGCAGCCCGGCAATATGGCCTGGCCGACGGCGTCTCCTACGTGTCCACGGGCGGCGGCTCGCTGGAGCGCTTCCTCATGGGCAAGCCCCTGCCGGCTGTCGCTGCCCTTGAGCGGTGCACGAAACGTTAAATAGCGACATGCCATACTTGGCCCGATAGCATGACCAACATCGTGCATGTTGTGGGGACCGGCACCATCGGGGAACCCCTCATCGGTCTTTTGTGTGACATGCGTACCCAGCTGGGTATCGACGAGGTAACGTTTTACAAGCACAGCCCCGTGCTTACCGACCGCCCGAAGGTCAAGGGCCTCCTCGACCGCGGCGGCCACCTGGTCACCTCGGACAAGAAAAAACAGGACTTCCGCGAGCTCGGGCTGGAGCCGGAATACGAGGCGGAGGAGGCCATCAGGAGGGCCAGCGTCGTCGTCGACTGCACGCCCAGCGGCATCGGCATGCAGAACAAGGAAAACTACTACAAAAAATACGAGGACCAGGTCAAGGGATTCCTGGCGCAGGGCTCCGAGTTCGGCTTCGGCAAAATGTTCGCCGCCGGCATCAACGAGGACGCGCTCAACCAGGACAAGTACATCCACATCGTGAGCTGCAACACGCACAACATCGCCGTGGCCATCAAGAGCATCGCGCTCGACGTCTCCCGGGATAACTTCCACAGCGGCCGCTTTGTCTGCATCCGCCGGGCCAACGACATCTCGCAGGATGCCAAGTTCATCCCGGCGCCCAAGGTCGGCGGGCACGACGACGAGCGGGGCACCCATCACGCCAAGGACGTCTGGCATCTCTACAACACGCTCGACCTGGACCTGGACGTGTTTTCCTCGGCCATGAAGCTCAACACCCAGTACATGCATTCCATCTGGTTCGACATCAAGGTGAACGAGCCGACGAGCGAGGAGGAGGTCATCGACCGGTTTCTCGCAGACCCCCGGGTGGCGGTCACCAACAAGAAAATGTCCAACCTGGTGTTTTCGTTCGGCCGCGACCACGGCCACTACGGCCGCATCCTCAACCAGACGGTCATGGTGCTCCCCACCATCTTCGTCCGCAACGACAAAGAGGTCTTCGGCTTCTGCTTCACCCCGCAGGACGGCAACTCCTTGCTCAGCAGCGTGACAGCCATCGAGCACCTGCTCTACCCCGAGGACTACCAGGACCGGATAGAGGTACTGGACCCGTTCCTGTTCCAGGAAGTCTAACCAGCCAGGAGGCCGCAGACAGCGAGCCATATATTCCGTTAGCGCAGCATACAAAAAGAGATACAAAAAAGAGGGAAAAAGGAAAAGCCGGGCTATTCGAAAATCATGCCCATGCCCTGGCTGGCAGACTCCTCCTCCTCAGCGATCTTGTCATAGATATCCTTCGCCTCCTCCTCGGAGAGCTTCTCGCCGAGCTCGTTCTCCTCGACCATCTCCACGGCACGCTCGATGGCCTCGTCGCTGCCCTCTATCTTGATGTAGGTGGCGTCGCCGTCGAGGCCGAGCGCCTTGGCGTTGCGGATGGTGATGGTCTGCCGGCTGACCAGGTCGTCCTCCTCCAGCATCTTGGCGTCGCTTTCCTTGCCCGATTCGATTTCAAATATCGCGTATTCCATGACGGGGCATCGCGCCCCCGTTTAAGAGGGTTATGGTTTTAAACCGGGCGGCATTGCGCATCCATGGAGATACACGTCGAGGCGCCAGTTACCGCCACCGAGGCTCCGGGCCGCGTCGTCGAGGCCATCCGTACGGTGTTCCCTGATGCCTCGCTCACGGTGTCGGACGACCGGGTGACCGGCGAAGCGCAGACGCTTGACACCCTGAAGGAATTGCTGGCCCAATTTCAGATTCTCGATACGGCCCGGATGCTCCTCCACCGGCGCATCGACGACGGCCGGCTGTGCTTCAGGTTGAACAAGCAGGCGGCCTACGCCGGCACGGTGAACTTCAGCGAGGTCGGCCATCCCCTCGGCGACATCACCGTCACCATAACGGACGGCGACCTGCCCGGGCTTGTCGACTGGCTCACCGAGACAGAGTAAGCCGGCAGCAGGAGCCTCCGGCATCGCGGAGCGCTTGCATCATCACTTTTTTATCGCCTGTCTATGCGAATTCCTCAATCTGGTGAGCCGTTGATGTAGCGCTCCCCGCGGTCGGGGAGAACGGTGACCACGTTTTCATATCTCCCGGCTACCTGCCGGGCGGCCAGCATGTTTGCTCCGGAGCTGGGCCCGACGAGGAGTCCATGTCGGTGGGCGAGCAGTCGCTGCATGTCGAGGGCATCTGCACTTTGTATCGTGACAATGTCGTCTATCAGCTCCCGGTTGTCTTCCACCAGGGAGGGTACAAATCCTTCGCCGATGCCCTGGATGTCGTGGTGGTCGGCCGGTCCGCCTGACAGCACCGGTGACTCGGCGGGCTCCACCGCCACTATGTGCACATCGTCGAGGAGCGCCTGCGCTATCCCGAGCAATGTTCCCCCGGTCCCGACGCCGACGACGACGGCGTCGATGTCCTCAACCTCGTCAGCTACCTCCTGCCCGATGCCGTCGCGGTGCGCGGCTATGTTGTCGGGGTTGTCGAACTGGCGTGGCAGCCAGACATCGTCGCTGGCTGCAGCGTATGCCTCGTACCGGTTTACGGCGCCGGTCATGTCCTCTTCCGCCGGTGTCAGGATGACCTCTCCGCCGAATAACCGTATCATTTTTCGCCGTTCGGGGCTCATCGAGCGGGGCATCACGGCTTTGAATCGGTAGCCTTTGACGGCGGCTATCATCGCCAGGGATATGCCCGTGTTGCCGCTGGTCACCTCAAGGATGAGGTCGCCTCGCTCGAGTTCCCCGCGTTTCTCTGCCTGCTCTACAAGGTACCGGGCGAGGCGGTCCTTGATGCTGCCCGTGGGATTGGTGGCTTCAAGCTTGGCGTAGACGCCGTCCAGTTTGAGCAGTGGCGTGTCGCCGACGGTATCGAGGATGGAGCCGGCAAACGTACCTCCGTTTTGCAAACCGTTCTCTCATTTTTTATTCACCTCACAAAAACTGCAGGGCTACCAAACGCTCAACAACAGCGGATGCCGCGGCGTCCAGTTGTCCCGTACATCACATGGTCAATAAAAAAGGGTATAAAATAGTTGCCGTCGCCATGGCCGGGGCTTCTAGAACGTGCCGTCAAAAATAAAAAAAGAGAGGGAAAAGGGTTTTGTTTACGGGCTGACCGGTGTCGGCTCCGTCCAGGCCGGGTTGTAGCAGGTCATCGCGGGGTCGCCGAAGAGCACGTTGACGTTGGTGAGCCCGCCCATCGATGGCTGGAAATGCGTCGAGCGGCCGTACAGTGTCGTGGGGTCCATGGTGGTGAAGTCGCGGTTGAAAATCCACGTGTAGCGGGACTGGGCTTCGCCGACGCCGTGGCCGAGCACCATCATGTCATGGAATATCCAGCTGTTGTGCAGGTCGTCCTGGACGCCGTACGACGAGCCGCAGCATCCCTGGTAGAGCGCCGAGCCATGTGCCAGGTACACCATGGGCCCGAAGTGCGAAGCAGTGGTACAGGAGCTCCAGAACTCGAGCTCGCTGTGCAGGTTGTCGAACGCTTCGTCCACCCATTTGAAATGGATGATGTCGTACAATCCGGGCTCCGAGGCGCTGTAGCTCGAGTCGCCGCCCCAGCGCGGTGTCTTGGTCTGCTCGTCGTCGTAGCCGCTGTACCCCCGCCAGCTGTCCCACCATTGGAAGTCCTTGAGCTCTTCGTGGCGGAGCTCGCAGTCGGGGAACTGGTCGGCGATGCACTTGTACTGCGCCGATATGCCGGAGCCGCCGGTGCCGTGGCCCGAGTAGTAGGATATAGCCGCGCCTGCGTTGTACCGTTCAAGCAGGTTGTCCCAGATGGTATGCCCCTCGTAGAAGCGGCCGTGCGAGGAAAAAATCTCCTTGATTTCCTGGGTCGCATAGTTGGAGTACTCGTTGCCGTCGTTGCCCCGCCACTGGTAGCCGTTGGGATAGTTCATGATCTGCGACGTCGTGACATCACGGCCGGGGTTGGCGTAGATGACCGCGGGGTACAGGATGTCGCGGACGATGACCGCAGACGAAAAGCCCGGCGTCTCAACTGGAATATGCCCGGCGTAGGAGTTGTTGCCCGTCATCGCCCGGCACATCATGTCGCGGATGTCGGTGTCCCGCGGCGACACGAACAGGTAGGCTTCCTTGCCCTCGCGGTCGAGCCCGTAGCCGTCTACCATGCCGTGGACGTCCTCGTTTATGGCGCCGAACCATCGGAGCTTCATGTCAAACCCGGGCTCCGGAACGCTCTGGTTCTGGAGCAGGTCGCGCAGCGACGGCATGAACTCGAATGGTTCCTGCATCTGCGGGAGATGGCCGAGCGCCCGGCAGCCGTGGTACCAGCCGCCCGAGTATTCGCGCCAGGCCATGGCCTTGTCCAGCGTGTCATACGCCGCCGGTGCCTCGCCGATGTTCAGCACCGGGCTGCCGTGGTAGGCGGCCGCCATAGCGGCGGGGGCGAAGTAGCCGTCGCCGCTGCCCAGCGAGGTCACCGTGATGTAGTTCTCCGAAGCCGTGTTGGCCTTGACGGCGTCGACGACCTGCTGCAGCGTGGTATACGTGGTATCAGCGCCGACGGCGCCGCTGCTTATCCCGCCGAGGTTGACGAAGATGATATTGCTCACGGAGAGGCTGTCGAGGGCGTTCTGCGTCGCCGCTGGCACCTCATCCGCGGTGACATAGAGCAGGGGCGCATGGTTGAGCGAGGCCAGGACGGCGCCGTTGGCCGCCGACAATGCCGCGTTGGTCCGCTGCACGCTGTGCTGCCGGACATTGGCGGCGATATGGTAGTCGATGCTATCGCTGGTCTTCTCCTCGCCGTAGGGATAATGCGGGGCCACGATAACCGTCCATTTGCCCTCCATCGGATAATGCACTTCGACGGAATGTTCGGTGCTGGCCACGGACTCCCACCGCCGCCACTCCTCGAAGCCGATCTCCGGGTTGTGGTATCCGTTCCAGATGTGCAATGGCTGGATGTTTTCATAGGTTTGGTCGTTCCAGTGCGGCACGGATGGACGGCGGATGTTGCCGTGGGGGTCGACCAGGAACACTTTGAGATGGCTGGCCTGTTCCGTTGTCACGGTCACCTCGATGCTGCTGCTGGTGTCATCGACGGGTATCTTGTACCGGTCGCCCGAGTACTTGGTGACCTCCAGGGTCCAGTCGCCGCTGTCGCTCCCCGCGTAGGGGAACCACAGGCCGGGCATCGTGATCGGGAAATAGATGTTGGTGTTGTCGCCCGCTCCATCGTAGGGATGCGGCCAGTCTTCCTCGGTGCCCACCTCGTAGCGCGGGGTGATGATGCCCAGCGCCGGGGATGTCGGCTCCGCGTAGACGGTCATGGCCGCCCATTTGCTGCCCAGGAACATGGGCAGGGCCTGTTTGCCGCCGATGTCCTTGAGCTGGCTGCTTCCCTTGGACGCCGTGGTGACCTGGGTTTCCACGTTGAGCGTCGCATCCGTATCGACCACCGCTGTGGTTTCGTCGGCGAACCCGCTGCCGTCGACGGCAACGACTGCCGTGTCGGATGTCTCCCATTTGTCGGTGGCGATCTGGGCTGCCGCCTGGACGGGGTCGGCGGGGACGACGTATTCCTCGGCGGTCATGCCGTGCCTGTCCAGATACGTGTTCCAGTCGTCGAGCAGGTATCCCGTTGTATCGTCGACGGTGCCATACCAGTGGGTGGGGTCGTCCACGCCGGTGTATACGATGGGTGACACGTGGCGCTGTCCGCCGTCGAGGTAGTTTGCCGCCGGGACGGCTGCCAGGTAGCCGTATTCGTCGGCGTTGCCGTTGGGGTCGTCGGCGATGGTGAAGGTCTGGGCCACCGGGGTGATGTCGGGCTGCGGTATCGGGCCGGGCGGCGCCTGCACCGAACCGCCTACTTCGAGGGTGAACTCGTAGGCTCCGGAGCCGTAGAGGTAGTAGTCGTCGGGCCACAACGAGGTGTCCCAGCCGGGGAAGACGTCAACCTTGAGGGTCCAGGTGCCCGTGGCATCCGCCGGGTACTCCAGCTCGTCGGGGCCGTAGTAGCTGGCGTAGTGGACGCGTTCTCCTGCCGGGTTGTACAGATGGATGTCATAGTCCGTTTTTTCGGGCGGCGTGATGCTGACGTCGATGCCCTGGCCACTGGATGCGTCAAAGCTGTAGCAGTCGTACCAGTCCTGGCTGTCCAGGAAGCCATGGTAGGTGCCCGGGGTGATGGACAGGGCGCTGCCGATGGTGTCGCCGGCGTCGCTGCCGCTGCCTGCATCGTTTTGCCCGTTCAGTGTGACGTCGAGCTGGTAGCCTCCAGCGCCGGATGCGGCGGAGAGGCTGAGGTACCATTTGCCGGTCTCGGTGGCCTCATATGCTATCGACCCGGTGGTGCCTGCCGCCGATGTGGCGACGACGCTGCCGGCGATGTCGTAGAGTTCCATGGCGACGTCCATGTCCGCTGCCAGGGTTACCTGGATGTCCTGGCCGCTGCAGACGGAGAACCGGTACCAGTCGTCGCTGTCGCCGCCGGCGTCGAGGGTGCCGGTGGTGCCTCTGCCGGGGCTGCCGTCGCCAGGCTCGCCGGGATAGATGGGCAGCGTCTGGTAGATGCTACCGCCGGCGTCCACGTTGTAGCCCATATCTGTTTCTTCCTGCAGGGCTGCCGTGGTCGGCCTGTCGTCGTTGGTGTCGAGCTGGCGTATCTCGGGTATCTCGTCGGGCTGGCCGTCGGGGTCGGTCGGCGGTGCCTCGGTGTCCGGCATCGTGGTGGTCGCCGAATCCGGTACGGTGGTAATTCCTGTCATGCCTGCGCATACCATTGTTGCAAGTATGCCTACAACTATTATTTTGGTGTATGTGCTCATGGTTGTGCCTCCTTTGATACATCCAGACGGGATTATTTATAATTAGCGTTCCACCGGCAGATGTGCCGGCGTCATAACCGGCATCATAAACATGAAATAACGCGAGGTGTATAGCATCGGCCATGGTCACCCTGGCGGACATCCGGCGGGCGCATGCCCGGATACGGCCCATGGTCAACAGGACGCCGGTGATGACGTCCACGACGTTGGACGAACGGGTGGAGGTTCACGCGTACCTTAAATGTGAAAACTTCCAGAAGGCTGGCTCGTTCAAGATGAGAGGGGTGAGCAACAGGCTATTGCAGTTGAGCGACAGCGAAAAACGGCGAGGGGTCACGGCGCATTCGAGCGGAAACCATGCGCAGGCGGTGGCGCTGGCCGCTTCCATCCTGGGGATACCGTCCGTCATCGTGATGCCCCGCAACGCCCCGGAGGTTAAGGTGGCTGCGACCCGGGGGTACGGAGCCGAGGTCGTCTTCTGTGAAAACAGCGCCGAGGCCAGGGAGAAGCGATGCCGGGCGCTCGCCGACGAACACGGATATGTCCTTGTTCATCCCTATGACGACGACCGGGTCATCGCCGGTGCGGGGACGGCTGCGCTCGAGCTGCTGGAGGAGACGGGCGACCTGGATTACGTTTTCTGCCCGGTGGGCGGCGGCGGGCTGATAAGCGGGACGTCCATCGCGGTCAAGGGGATATGCGAGAGCACGGTGGTCGTCGGGGTGGAGCCGGCGTTGGCTGACGACGCATACCGCTCTTTTAGGGATGGCAGGCTGTATCCCAGCGAGTATCCGGATACCATTGCGGATGGACTGCGGACGTCGCTCAGCCGGCGAACCTTTGCCATCATCCGGAGGCATGTGGACGAGATGGTCACGGTGTCCGAGCGGGAGATAGTGGAGGCCATGAAGTTCCTGTGGACCAGGATGAAAATGGTGGTGGAGCCCTCGGGTGCGGTCTCGCTGGCCGGGATGCTGAAAAAGGAAGGTCTGGAGGGAACACGTGTCGGCGTCATCGTGAGCGGGGGAAACGTCGGGCTGGACGACTGCTTTGAACGATATTACGCTGCGCTGTCACAAGAATAGATAAAGGTAAAAGACAGAAAAGAAGGGAAAAAGGAAAAGGGGGTTTATCGGCCCATCTGGCTGGCGATGTCGTCGACGATCTCCGGGTTTTTCAGCGTGGTGACGTTGCCGATTTCGCCGCCGGACGCGATGTTTTTCAGGATGCGCCGCATGATCTTGCCGCTCCGTGTTTTCGGCAGGTCTTCGACGAACAATACGTCGCTGGGGCGCGCCGTCGGCCCGATGACCTTGCTCACGTGCCGGATGAGGTCTTTTTTCAGGTCGTCGCTTCCCTGGTAGCCCCCGCGGAGCACCACGTAGGCGAAGGGCACCTGTCCCTTGACCTCGTGGGGGACGCCGACCACGGCTGCCTCGGCCACGGATTCGTGGTCCACCAGGGCACTTTCCACCTCGGCCGTCCCGAGGCGATGACCGGCCACGTTGAGCACGTCGCCGACGCGGCCAAGCAACCAGAGGTAGCCGTCCTCGTCTTTGATGGCGCCGTCGCCGGTGAAAAACGTGTCGGTGCCGTATTTCGCCCAGTATTCCTCCATGTACTTGTCCGGCGCGTTGTAGAGGCCGCGGAGCATCGACGGCCAAGGCGTCGTGATGACCAGGTCGCCTTTTTGCCCGCGTGGCACCTCGCCGTCCTTGTCGTGTACCTCGGCCTGGATGCCTGGGAAGGGAAACGTGGCGGAGCCGGGCTTGAGGTCGGTGACCCCGGGCAGCGGGGTGATGACGTGCATCCCGGTTTCGGTCATCCACCAGGTGTCCACGACGGGGCAGCTTTCCCTGCCGATGACCCGGTGGTACCAGAGCCATGCCTCGGGGTTGATAGGCTCGCCGACGCTGCCCAGCAACCGGAGGCTGCTCAGGTCGTGCTTGTCGGGCCATTCCTCGCCCAGTTTCATGCACATCCGGATGGCCGTCGGCGCCGTATACAGAATGGACACGCCATATTTTTCCACGATGTCCCACCAGCGGTCGGGCTCCGGGTAGTCCGGGGTGCCCTCGTACATGATGCTGGTGGCGCCCAGCGCCAGCGGGCCGTAGACGATGTAGCTGTGCCCGGTTATCCAGCCGATGTCGGCCGTGCACCAGTAGACGTCGTCGTCCTTGATGTCGAACACGTATTTCATGGTGGTCGCCACGCCGGTCAGGTAGCCGCCGGTGGTGTGCATGACGCCCTTGGGTTTCCCCGTCGTCCCCGACGTATACATCAGGAACAGCAGGTCCTCGGCGTCCATGACCTCTGGCTCACATGTGTCATCGGCGTTTTCCATCAGCTCGTGCCACCAGTGGTCGCGGCCCTCCACCATGTCCACGTCGTTGTCCGCCCGCTTGACCACGACGTTCTGGACGTCCAGCGCGTCGATGGCGTCATCCGTTTTTGCCTTGTGGTCCAGGAGCTTTCCCCGTCGGAAATAGCCGTCGCAGGTGACGACCACCGTGGCACCGGCGTCCTTGACCCGCTCCCGCAGCGAGTCAGCGCTGAACCCCGCGAATACCACGGAGTGCGGGGCGCCGATGCGGGCGCAGGCCAGCATGGCGATGGGAAGCTCTGGTACCATGGGCAGGTAGAGGGAGACCACGTCGCCCTTTTCGACGCCCAGGTCTTTGAGCACGTTGGCGAACCTGTTGACCTCGCGGTGCAGCTCCTTGTAGGTGAACTTGCGGACCTCGCCTTCCTCGCCCTCCCAGATGTAGGCCAGCTTGTCTCCCTGGCCCTGCTCTATCCAGCGGTCGAGACAGTTGTATGACACGTTGAGCTTGCCGTTGATGAACCATTTGTAGTAGGGCGGCTCCGCCTCGAGCACGGTGTCCCATTTCTCGTACCAGTCGATATGCTCGTCCGCCTGTTTCTCCCAGAAGGACTCGTAGTCCTCCGCCTCCTCGTAGATGCTTTCGTCGTTTATCCATGCCTGCTCCCTGAATTCCTCTGGCGGCGGAAAAACCTGTGATTCCTGCGTATCTGTCATAGTATCGGTTTGGGTATTTGCCTTCGATACTTAAATGTTTTCTGTGCCGTCACACCGCGGTGCAACGCAGACTGCCCCGGCATGCATCGACCCGCTCATCTCACAGGGCAGCGTGACTACAGTATCAGCAGCACGATGAACACCACGTACAATCCGAGCAGGACGGCGCCGTACCGCCTGTCCATCCGACGGCGGGCAAACCAGGTCAGCGCCAGCGAGACGAGCAGCAGGAAGGGAAGCATGAGAAAGATCGTGTCCGCCGCCGCAACCGGGCGTATCACGCCGCTGACGCCCAGTGCCAGCAGCACGTTGATGATGTTGCTCCCAATGATGTTCCCTACGGCGATGCCATGCTTTCCCTTCAACGCCGCGGCGACGCTGCTCGCCAGCTCGGGCAGCGACGAGCCAAAGGCGACCATGCTCAGGCCGATGACCGTGCGGGGCACGCCCAGCAGGTCGGCGAAGCCCACGCCGGCGTTGACGGTCAACCGGGCACCGACGATGACCGCGATGCCCCCGGCAGCGAGCAGGACACCGTTTTTCGGCATGCTCCCCGGCTCCACCTCGGGCACGACGGCATGCTCCCGCCGATGGGTGACATACCAGTAGTAGACAAATCCGCCGTAAACCGCAAGATAGAGCACGCCGTCGTAGACGTCTATCCGCCCGTCGAACACGAGCGAGCCGAGCAGAAGCAGCGTGACAGCCAGCATAAACAGCGAATCCCGGCGGGTCTCCCGGCTGGCATACAGGGGCATGATGAGTGCGCTGACGCCCAGGATGAGGCAGATGTTGGTGATGTTGCTGCCCACGATGTTCCCGATGGCGATGCCGGCTTCTCCCTGAAACGCGGCGATTGACGACACGGCGATCTCGGGCAGCGACGTGGCAAATGCGACCAGCGTGAGACCGATGGTGTGCTCCGACGCGCCGGTGGCCCGGGCCACGGAGGCGGCGCCGTCGATAAACACGTCGCTTCCCTTGGCGAGCAGCAGCAGTCCGACGGCGAGCTCCGCCACATACAGGAGAACGTCCATCCGTGTTAGGATGTAAAATGGGTTGAAATGCTTTTCTCATCGCCGCTAAACTATAAATACGCACCCGTTTTAAGCGGCCATGAACCGGAGAATGCTTGCTGCGGCGCTGGCCCTGATCCTGCTTGCGGTGCCCGTGATGATGGCCCCGCTGCACCATGCCGCGGCGGATGGCGACATCATCGCCGATATCATCGCCGCCGTCGACCGGGATGAGCTCTACCGCTACGACAAGACCATCCAGGACATGGGTCCGCATCCGACGGGTAGCGACGCATGCCGCCAGGTGGCCTCGTTTATCTACGGCGAGTTTGAGAGCTACGGGCTCAACGTATCCTATCATGCCTGGGAGGACGGGGGGCTGAGCAGCCGGAACGTGGTGGCCACGCTGCCCGGGGAGACGAACTACACGGTCGTCATCTCGGCCCATTACGACAGCGTGGACGACTCGCCGGGCGCGGACGACGACGGCTCCGGGGTCTCCAGCGTGCTGATGGCCGCCAAGATTCTCAGCAGCTACGGCTTTCGCCACACGGTTAAGTTCATCTGTTTTTCCGGCGAGGAGCAGGGTCTGTATGGCTCCGGGGTCTACGCCCGCGAGGCATACCAGCGGAATGAACCCATTCTTGCCGACGTGCAGCTCGACGGCGTCGGCCACGCCGTGAGCACCGAGGGCGGCAGCACCATCCGGCTGTGCGCAAACGACGCCTCCACCTGGATCACCGATGCGGCGCAGCAGGTGCTGGACAGCCACGGCGAGGCAATCGGCCTGTCCATCCATCGCAACAGGAACTTTCCGGGGAGCGACCACCAGTCGTTTATCAACTACGGCTACGAGGGCGTGTTCTTCCTGGAATACGAGTTTAACCCCTACTATCATTCCCCTGAGGACACCATCGAGCACGTCAACTTCAGCTACCTGACCAGGGTCTGCCGGCTGGCGACTGCCACCGTGGCGAGCATCGCAGACCAGGAAGTGTCTCTCCACGCCCGCATCAGGGAGCCGGAGCGCGGCGCCATCTACACGGGCGATGTAAAAAGGATGGGGCTGGACGGCTATCGCACCATCGTGTTCGGCCACACCTCGGTCGGCGTCGAGGTGCAGGGCACCACCGAGGTTGAACGCGTCGTCTTTTACCTGGACGGCGAGGTGAGAGGCATCGATGAGACGGCGCCCTACGAGCACGAGTACAACAAGATTGCGCTGTTCACCCACGAGGTCAAGGTCGAGGTGCAGGGCGGGGATGACAGCGACCTGGCGCAGGTGCCCGTGGTCATGTTCAACCTGGTGCCCGGCGGCTGGCTGGACTAGCCGCAACACATATAGCCCGTGAAGGGTTTGGCTGCCTACCTCGTTCGTGCTAAGGGCGCACGGCGACGACGTGTCGGTGGCGGTGGCCGCCCGGGCGCTGGACATCACCCCTCAGGTGTCGGCGGGGAGGCGTTGCCGAGGAGCTCCATACCCGGGAGATCGTGGAGTACACCCGGTTCCGGTAGCACGCACATGTGTC
Source organism: Thermoplasmatota archaeon (assembly GCA_046498345.1). Classification (GTDB taxonomy): domain Archaea; phylum Thermoplasmatota; class E2; order UBA202; family DSCA01; genus CAZESS01. Next base: position 10,669 of record JAWOAW010000009.1, on the reverse strand, counting down.
ACGTGTTGTCACCCATCAAGCAACACATTTAAGATAATAGCGCATTATCCCCACGATGGATGTTTCAAAGCACTACTCCAGTAATCTAAAGAGGATGAAGTCCTCTGAGATCCGGGATCTGCTGGCGGTCTCCCAGCAGCCCGGCGTCATCTCGTTCGGCGGGGGGCTTCCCAATTCCAAGGCGTTTCCGGTTCACAAGATTCAGCGTATCGTCGAAGAGATCATCGCGGAGGAGCCCAACGTCGCCTTCCAGTATGGAACCACCAAGGGTCAGCCCAAGCTTCGGGAGGCAATCGTGGACATGGCGGCCGACGAGGGCATCGACGCCGACATGGACCATGTGCTCATCACCGTGGGCTCGCAGCAGGCACTCGACCTCACCGGCCGGGTCTTTCTCAACCCCGAGGACACGATTTTCCTCGGCCTGCCCACCTATCTGGGCGGCATCAACGTGTTCCGGGCCTACGGGGCCAACATGGTCGGCGTACCCGTCGACCGGGACGGCATGAACGTCGACATCCTGGAGGAAAAAATCATCGAGGCCGAGCGAAACGGCAAACCGGGCAAGCTCATCTACACGGTGCCGACCTTCCAGAACCCTGCCGGCGTGGAGATGTCCGCGGACCGGCGGCGGCGCATCGTCGAGCTGGCGGACGAGCACGAACTCGTGCTCCTGGAGGACGACCCCTACGGCAAGCTTCGCTTTGAGGGAGAAGCCCTGCCGCCGCTGCGGGCGCTCTCCGATAACGTGGTCCACATGGCCACGTTTTCGAAGGTGCTGTCGCCCGGCTTCCGGCTTGCCTACGTCATCGCTCCCAACGGCGTTGTCGACAAGATGGAGCTGGCGAAGCAGTCGGTCGACCTGTGCACGCCGACGTTCACCCAGTGCATCGCCCGCCGATTCATCACCGAGGGGCACATGGACGAGCATCTGCCCAACATCATATCCATGTACAGGCGGAAGCGGGACATCATGCTGGACGCGCTCGAGGAATACTTCCCCGAGGGCTGCACCTGGACGCATCCCCGGGGCGGCATGTTTCTCTGGGCGACGCTGCCCGACCACATCGACACCCGGGAGATGTTCCAGGACGCCATCAAGGAGAAGGTGGCCTACGTCCACGGCCGCGCCTTCTACGTCAACGGCGGCGGGGGGAACACCATGCGCCTCAACTTTTCAAATCCCAGCGACGAGGATGTAACCGAGGGCATCCGGCGGCTCGGCGCCACGATAGAGAAAAACCTGTAGGCTATCCAGCACAGCGGACGCCGTCGCCGGATAGCTCGTTGTAGGGCTCGCCGGCGCACGACAGGCAGAGCCGCCGGCCGTTTTGTTCAATGATGCGAGTGGCCATGACCGGCTCGTGGCAGGCATTGCAGATGACGGTGTCATGGATGGGCGCATATGCAGGCACGTCGATGCTGACCTGCTCCACGGTGAACAGCTCCTCCACGTCCCGGTCGAGCAGCTCGAACGAGCGCTGCCGGGCCAGGCGTTTATAGCGGGCTTCGTCCTCGCCGGTGCCATTCCTGTCTTTGACGACCTTTGTGAACAGCTCGGCGAACGCGTCATCCTGCTGCTTGCGTGGAAGGGCGGCAATGCGGAGGCCCTCGCCGTCCCTGCCCGCCAGGGTGAACGCGGTCTTGCCGAGGTCGCGGAATATCAGGGCGTTGTTGCCAAGGGTGCAGCCCGTGGTATACTGCACGCCGTCGGCGAAGCAGTTGTTGGTCTCCACGACGGCCACCATGTTCTCCATGCCGTCGGACGGCCAGCCCATTTTTTGCATGGCATGCGCGGCGGCCATGACGCCCATGGCCAGCCCGGGGCAGAGATGGCCGTGGAGCTCGCCGGCCCGCAGCAGGAGCTCCTCCAGAGCACGGGTGCGGATGAACTGCATGACCTCGAAGCGCGGGCTGGCCTTTTTGTGTTCCCGGGCAGCCTGCCGCTGCTCTTTTTCGTCGAGCGCCGGCGTATAAGGCTTTATGTCGAGGATCGGGGTGCCGTCGATGGCGTCCAGGCCTGTGACGTGCAGCCGGGCGCCGTCTCGCTTCAGCAGCTTTGCGGTGGTGACACCGATGGCACTGGGCCGATGCGGGCTCCGCGAGGCGAAGACGCCCTTGACGTCGCCGCCGTAGGTGGGCCCCTGCAGCTCGTATCCATCGGAGCGATGAAAATGGAAGACGACCTGGATGTAGGCGCTGTCATCCAGCCGATACAATCCATCGGCGTACTGCTCGTGTATCTCGATGACGCTCTCCCGTTTCCGCATTTCGAAGGCATCCATGGGCTCCGGCATGTCGTTGTGCACGACGCCGATTTCCCTGATGTCCTGCATGGATGCACACCCCAGCGGCTTTCATAAACCTTTCTTTCCGCTTGCGGTACCGCCGCGCCGGCGCTTGGGCGACACGGCGATGGCCGCCGCGAAGGAGGCAGCGGAGACGATGACGATGGAGGCCCCGATGGGAAAGTCGGTGAGCAGGGAGAGCACGAAGCCGATGAGGCAGCTGACGACGCCGACGAGCGACGACGCTGCAACGATTTTTTTGAAGTCGTAGAAAAACTGGTAGGCCGTCGACGTCGGGTTGACGATGAGCGCGAACACCAGCAGCCCGCCGACCAGGCGGAGGGAAAGCGAGACGGCGGCGGCGGTAAAAAACAGGATGGCATAGTAAAACGCGGTGGTGTTGATGCCAGCAGCTTCAGCCAGCTTCCGGTGGAAGAGCACCGCCACGATTTCCTTGTAAAAGAGGACGGTGAACGCCAGCAGGGCCGCGGCCAGCAGGGCCAGGAGCAGCACCATCCAGTGGGTGACGGCGAAGATGCTTCCCCAGAGGATGCGGAGCGCCGTCCCCGAGGCAGCCTGGCCGGGTATCATGCTCAGGAAGATAAACGCCAGGGCGATGGTCGCCGAGAAAAGAAAGCCGATGATGACGTTGCTCTCCAGCCGGGCTTTTTCGCCCAGGGGGCCGATGAGCAGCGCCGTCCCCAGGGAAAAGGCGACCGCACCGACGAGCGGGTCTATGGCGGCCATGACCCCGAAGGCGGCGCCGGCGAAGGCGGCGTGGGACATACAAAACCCGATGGAGGACAGGTTCATCCGGACCACGAAGATGCCCACGGTGGAGCACACGAAGCCCGCCAGGAGGGCGGCGGCCATCGAGGTGAGCAGCAGCGCCGGGGGAAGCGTGATCATGCTGCGTCCTGCTCCTGGAAAATACGGGACACCATAGCCGACGACATCATCTCGTCCCTGGTACCTTGCATCACGATGCGGCCGCTGTCCATGACGACTACGCGGGAACAGGCCGAGGGAATGGACTGCAGGTCATGGGAGACCATTACCACGGTGACTCCATCGCACGTGTTGACCTCGCTGAGGAGCTCGCTCATCTGCCGCCTGGCGGAGATGTCCAGGTGCGAGAATGGCTCGTCGAGAAGGAGCAGCGATGGTTCCTGCGCTAACGCCCTGGCAAGCAGGAGCTTCTGGAACTCGCCGCCGGACATCTTGCCCACCGGGCGGGTGGAGAACGCGCTCATGCCGACCAGGTCCATTTTTTCCTGGACCACCTGCCAGTCATGCTGCCGTGGAAAGCGGAGGAGACCGATTTTTCCGGTGCGGCCGGTCATCACCACGTCCCTGGCCAGGAAGGGATCCCTGGGGTCGAGGTCGAAGTTCTGTATGACGTATCCGATGTGCCTGCGGAGGGCATGTGCGTTGGCGGCTATTTCTTGTCCGAACACCCGGCCGTGGCCGGCGGTGTACTCGAGGAGGCCGTTGATGGTTTCCATCAGCGTGGTCTTCCCGGCGCCGTTGGGGCCGATGACGGACACCATGTCTCCTTGTTCAATGGTGAGGTCTATGTCGTGGATGACGGGGATGCGCTCTCCCTCGTAGATGGTGGCTATGTCGCGGAGTTCGACGGCCGGCGCAGTGGCGATATCAGTCATGTTCGGTGTGGATGATGAACAGCTCTTCGTCGCTCCGCTGGTATATGTCCGCCGAGTATGTCTCGATGTTGTCGTCCGTCACCCGGGTATCGATTTCTTTTCTGACGGCTGGCCTGAGTGTCAGATGCAACTCGGCACCATCTGAGCCGGTGAACCGGGCGGCCGGTTGGCCGTCGCCGTGGACGGCGATGTTTCCCTTGCCCAGGGTGCAGCCTGAGGCCAGCTGGATGCCGTCGACGATGCAGGATACCGGCGGCGTGATGCCGGTCTGCGCGACTGCCTGCTTGGCGAACGGGTCGTCTCCCAGCCGCTGGTTGGCGAGGAGGCCCATCCGGTAGCCGATGACCGCGTAGGGGCCGAGATGCCCGTGGAACTGTTTTATGCACTTGAGGACGTCGTCCATGTTATTTCCTCCTGTAGAGGATGAATAATGCGAGGGTCACGCCGGCAGAGATGACGGCCAGGGTGACCGTCACGTTCCGCTGCAGCTTTAGCACGGATATGTGGCCTTCGAGGTCGTTGATTTCGCCCTGTTTGTACTGGTGGGCCGTGATGCCGGAGACCAGTTGTTCGGTGTTGTAGGTGAGCATGTCGAGATATGTTCCGGCGGTGGGGGCTGCACCGGGAAAGTTGGTGAGCACCACGTGGGAGACCTGGGCGTCGGCTGCCATGGATGCCCCGAATGAGGTGCCGCTCTGCAGGTTGTCGACGACTGCGCAGACGCCGCTGCCGGAGGCCGCCGCGGTGACGTTGAGCATGTCGCCGGTGGAGAGTCGTTCCGGCGGCGCGTATGTGGCGGTGACGTTGAGGCCGAGCCAGGATACGTAGGCCTGCTGCCATTCCATGCAGACGACTTTTTTTCCCGTGTATCCCTTGCTGGTTATCATCCGCTGTGCATCCTCGGCGGTCTGGTTGATGCTGTGGAGATAGCTTTCGGCGTTGTCCCGTATGGCCTGCTGGCGGGCCGGCAGGGCATCGGTGAGGTTGTCCCGCAGTGCTTGCACGTATGTCAGGGCTCCTGTGGGGAGGTTCCATTCGCCGAGGCCGGCGCAGTTGATGCGCGTGGCGGTGGCTCCTGATGCATCGAGGAGATCCTGCAGCCATGGTTCCCATCCGAGGGAGATGACGATGTCGGCGGAGGAGATGCGCTGTACGTCGCTGGGCCGGGTGTCGAAGTGTGACGGGCAGGACCCGGCGGGCATGATGTGGTCGACGGTGGCGCCGGTGCCGTTCAGCAGATGGCTGGTGAAGTCCGCCAGGATGGTGTTGGTGCAGACCACGTGGACGGTGTCCTGGTCTGCGGCATCTGCGTGGAGGGGTGCCAGGAGGGCGGCGAGGAAGAGCATGCCTGTCATGAGGTATATGGTGTTCTTCATGATACCACCGTAGCAATTTTTATGTTTTCGTAATACTACCGGTTATATGAACATTGTGGTAGCAATCCATAAATAACGGTAGCACGTTTGGGTCTGCATGGTGCTACCATGACCGTGCAAAGGGTCGGCGTCTCCTTCGAGCCCGAGCTGCTCGAACAGTTCGATGAAATGATAGCAGAGAAGGGCTACGGGAACCGCAGCGAGGCCATCCGCGACCTCGTCCGCGAGGCAATCGCCCAGGCAGCATTGCAACAGGACGAAGGCGACGTCATGGGCACCCTGACCATCGTCTACGACCACGACGAGGGCGACGTCACCAACAAGCTGCTGCACCTCGAGCACGGCCACCTGGCCGAGATTTTATCGACGACGCACATCCATGTCACAAAGCATCTCTGCCTCGAGGTGCTCGTCATCAAGGGCGAGGCATCCAAGGCACAGATGCTGGCCGACCACATCACCGCCCTCAAGGGCGTCAAGCAGGGAGAGCTGGTGCTGACGCCGCTGTCAGGTGAGTCCCATGACTGACAAAGAAAAAGCGGTCATCAAGATAGACAGCCTGACCAAGCATTATGGCGACGTGGTCGGCGTCCAAAACCTCAGCCTTGACGTGCGCCAGGGAGAGATCATGGGCTTCCTGGGCCCCAACGGCGCCGGGAAGACCACGACGCTCCGGAGCTGCCTGGCCCTGGTCTCCAAGACAGCCGGCGACATCACCATATTCGGCATGGACTCTCACCGCGACGCCGTGGCCATACGGCAGCGCACCGGCTATCTCCCCGGCGACTTCGGCCTGATTCCCTCGGTGAGCACCGAGCGGTATCTCAGATATCTCCTGTCGCTCAGCGACTGCTGCTCCGACGACAAGATGCGCTCTCTGGCCGACCGGCTGGAGCTCAACCTGCAGCGGCATACCAACGAGCTGTCGAAGGGCAACCGGCAGAAGGTGGGTATCATCCAGGCGCTGATGGCCGACCAAGACCTAGTCATCATGGACGAGCCCACCTCGGGCCTTGACCCGCTCATGCAGCAGGAGGTCTACCGCATCCTGCGCGAGGAGCAGGAGGACGGCAAAACCATCTTTATGTCATCTCACATCCTGGCGGAGGCCGAGCAGGTCTGCGACCGGGTGGCCATCATCCGGAACGGCAGGCTGGAGGTGGTGGAGGAGATACAGGCGCTGCAGGAAAAAACGGGCAAGATTCTGGAGGTCGAGTTCCGCGACCCCGTCGACCTCGGCGAGCTGGACCTGGACGGGGTGACAGACCTGCACCGGGAGGACGGAAAAATCGTCCTGACCATCCACGAGAACCTTGACCGGGTCATAAAAACGGTGTCCAGCCACAAGATATTGAACATGCAGCTCTACACCTACAGCCTCGAGCAGCTCTTCCTGAAATACTACGGCAAGGACAACGACGAGGGGGAAACATGAGCGGACGGATGGCGCTTATGGAGCTCCGGTCGGGCTGGAAGGGGCTGGCCATGTTCGGGGTGCTCGTGCTTTTGGTATCGGCGGGCATGCCCCAGATTCTGCCCGCATATCGCGAGTCGTTCACCGAGGACCTGGCGGGAGCCAGCCGCGTGCACATCGAGGTGCCAGAGCAACAGGGCGCCACGATACATCTGTCCTGGGAGCCCAACGTGAACGCCACGATGTACGTGGTGCTCGAGGACAACTCGTCGACGTTTCTCACCTCCCGGGTACAGTACCTTGGCAACCAGACAAACATCTCGTTTCCAAAGACCTTCGAGGAAAAACGGTACTACGCGGTCATGGCCATATTATCCAACGTGAGCAACGCCTCATGGGCGGACCTGCTGTCCGCGCAGCGGCAGCTGGTGGGCATCGCCGCCACCGGAACACCCGACAACCCGTTCGAGGAGCTCATGGACAACCCCGCATACCAGGGCTTTACCCGCGGCCGGACCATCAACCCCTTGGAGATAAAGGGCTTCATCATCGTCGAGTTTTTCAGCTGGTGGTGGATGCTCGCCGGCCTGTTCGTCGCCTATCTCTCGGTGTCCGTCATCGCCAGCGACTTCGAAAACCGGCGCATGGACATCTTTCTCTCAACGCCCATCTCCCGCCGCCGTTACATCCTAGAAAAATTTCTGTCGCTGGCGCTCACCGCCCTCTACGTCATCGGGGTCGCCACCATCGGGCTGGTAGCAGGCGTTGCCGGTCTCGGCGCCCTCAGTGAGCTGCCAGCGCATGCCGTGTTCCTGTCCCTGCTCGGCTGCTTTCCCTTTCTGCTGGTCATCGCCGCCGTCGGCATTCTCTGCGCCGTGGCCTTCCAGAAGGTCAAGGTGGGCATGGGGGTCACGTTCGCCGCGGTGTTCGCCCAGTTTTTCCTGTACACCTTCGGCAACTACACCCCGGCGCTGGCATGGATGAAGACCGTCAGCATCTTCAACTACTGGGACTACGCGGCGCCGCTGCTCGACGACGTGTTCAAGCTCGGTGACTTCGCGGTGCTGGCCGCCATCGCCGGGGTCGTCCTGGCCGTGGCGCTGTGGCTCTTCGACCACAAGGATGTCCCCGCCTAACGCTGCCGGCATCGAGCCGCGTCCAGCCAGCGGTTGAACATCATGGTGAACCGCTCCACGACGGCGTTTTCCTCGGCTGAACGGGCGTGACGGTGCCCGGCGGCATACCGGTCGCGCTCCCCTGGCGAGGCATGCACAATCGTGTCGAGCGGCTCGACCGCGTTGTCCGTGTCGGAGACGCCGTCCCAGGTTTCGTTGACGTTGAACCCCAGGTGGTGGAGCCCGGGGTCCCAGGTGGCGTCGACGAGCCGCCAGCTGTCCTCGATAGACACCTCGAGACACAGATGATATTCGTCCGGGTACCGCCCGGCCAGACGCCGCAGCTCCTCGGAAAACGCCAGCGCCGGGCTGTTCCAGTCAAACACCGAGGTGACGTATCGCACCGGGTAGCCCAGCCGTTCCAGCCAGCCGCCCAGCAGAAAATGCTTCGGGGTACACGAGCCGGCGTTGGCCTGCAAAATCCCCGCAGGAGCGATGGCCGGGTCATAGAGCGCAGGTATCAGCCGATACGGTATGTCCCGGACGCGTTCGAAGACGGCGATGCGCTGCTCAACCGGCGGTTTTCCTTCGATGATTTCCTGGAGCACCGACACTGCCAGTGACATGCCCTGATATCCGCAATCCTGCGATAAATGTTTGCCTCATTCCACGCGCATCAGCCGGCATTCACCTGCGCCGGTGACCACCCGTATGTAGCCCTGCAACTCTTCATCGAGAGCCGCGTCGCCGGTGTCCACCTTGAGCGACTGCAGGCCGCTGAGCTTTTCCGCCGCCGAGATAACGATGACGTTGTCCGGGCCGACCCGGCGCAGCACCGCCGGGCTGATCTGCTCATTGCCCCGGCCGAACAGGAAACCGTGGCCGCCCAGCGGGCTCACAATGACAGCGCTGCGCGACGTCAACGCCTCCAGAATCTCCGTCTCCGTGGCATCCCGGATGACGATGCGGCGGTTGCGTATAACGTCGACGCCGAGCAACGAGCCGTCAACGCCGACCTCCTGTTTGAGCGCCATCGTGGTGCTACCGCCCCCGACCACGTAGGTGACGTCGTCGTCCATCGTTGCAGCCACATGGCGGGCGATGGCCTGCTTGGCCGCCTCGCCTCCGATGCCGAAGCCCTTCGACGACTGCACCGCCTCGTGCACCGGGGTCAGCAGGTATCCCTTCACCGAGACGGCGAGCTCATCCCGGCGGAAGCGCTGCTCGTCGATGTCCACCACCTCCCGTTCCTCCAGGGGCAGGCCCCCGGCAAATGCGTCAGCCACCCGGGCGGCATGCCGGGGTGTCTGCGCAAAAACGGCGGAGTACATTTTTACGCCGGCGGGAACACCCAGCACCGGAACATCGGGGTCTACCGCCTCCAGGATGTCCTGCGCGGTTCCGTCGCCGCCCACGAAAACGATGAGGTCGACGTCCTGCATCTGCTGCACGGCACGCCAGGTATCGTCGGATGCCGTCGGCTTCCCGGGAGTATACACGACCTCGGCGCCTCTGCCGCACTGCCCCAAGATGTCGCTTCCCATCGGCGCACCGCAGGTTGTAAAAGAAAACGGTGTGGTGAGCGCCTCTATGAACGTGCGGGCTCGTCCGGGGGCCACGGGCGTTGCACCGCGCTGCAGCGCCTCCTTGAGCATGCCGTCGGTTCCCTTCAGGCCGACGCTGCCGCCCATGCCGGCGATCGGGTTGACCAGGAAGCCGAGGGAGGGCATCATCCGATTTTCTCGATGCGGTCCTGGAGGATGTGCTGTGCCTCGGCCAGCCGCTGCTGGATTTTGCTCAGTTTGGCGCTCTCATGGGGAGGAATGGGCGCCCCCTTGTCGAAGTAGCTCCGCTCGAGGTTGTCGACATATCCTTTGACCACGGTGACGATGTTCAGCAGGTCGTACGAGGTCTCACGGAGCGATTTTATCTCCAGGTCGCCCGCCCGCTGGGTGATATACTGGGTCTCAATCTTGTCGAGGTTGTCCCGCTCCGACTTCATGTTCAGCTCGAGATATATCTGGAGGGCCTTGATGAGCTCGGTGCCGAGGACGGTATGCTTTTTCCCGTATTTCCGCTGGACGAAGGTCTTGAATGTCTCCCATATGTGCTCCTGTTTTTCGTCGATCCTGACGCCGATGGGTTTGCTCATAGTACCGTTTTGCTAACATTCTGCTTCATTTAAACGTTCCGATATGTCCGCTAACGGGCAAGCGGAGCGTGAAAAAGATGTTTTTCTTCGATGACTGTTCCGCATCCTTCGGCGCTTGTACCAAATACTTTATAAAAAAGGACGGACCATAGCCCATTCAGAAAGCGAACGGAGCGGGCAAGACGCATGTTTTGCCTCCATATCTTCCCTCTTTTCCCTTCCCGTCTTGCCCGTCTCCCGGCTTTTTTATACCTCTTTTACGCTATACCCCGAGGACGAGCGGGCCGATGAACCAGACGTCGGCGGACTCTACAACGCCATTGACCTCGACATCAAGAGAACCCGGCCCCAGGCCGAAGGGCAGCAGAAACGCACTGAACGATTCACCCGGCTCCAGCACCGGGTCGTAGCCCGAATCCCGGCTTATACCGCCGAAAATCAGGCCGGACAGGGAAATCGCCCACGACAGGTTTTCCACCGGATGGTCGCCGATGTTGGTCACGGTGACGTTGATGCCCAGGCCGCCGGAGATGCTTATCTGGAACGGCTGTCCTGCCGGTGAAGGTTCCCCATCGCTCGTCTCTGACGGGATGCTTCCCGCAGCCGTGCTCAGCGGTACAAGACAGAGCAGCACCGCCGTCGCCACGGCTATGCCCCTGA
>JAWOAW010000002.1:0-6785 GCA_046498345.1 Thermoplasmatota archaeon | reverse complement strand
ACGTTGCCCAGCTCCTGGATGACCTGGAAGACATGCTGCGGCGGGAACGGCTCGTCGATGGAGAAACAAACCCTGTCGGTGAGGCGCTTGAGGTTGCGGAGGCCGCCGCCCGTGATATGGGAGATACCCTTGACGTCGACCTCGTTCCACAGCGACAGGATTTCCCGGACGTAGATGCAGGTGGGCTCGAGCAGCGTGTCGCCGACCGTTACATCGGAGCCGGGCAGCGTGTCATGGTAGCCGTAGCCGTTTTCGGTGAACGCCTTCCGGGCGAGCGTGTACCCGTTGGAATGCAGGCCGCTGCTCCGCAGCCCGACGATGACGTCGCCCGATGCAATGTCGCTCGGCAGCTCCTGCTCGACGACGGCGACGCAGGTGCCCGCCAGGTCGAAGCCCCGGATGACTTCGGGCAGCGTGGCGGTCTCGCCTCCCACGATGGGGATGCCGGCGATGTCGGCGCCATGCCGCAGCCCCCGGGCGATGGCCGCCGCCTTGTCCTCGTCGGTGGTTTCCATGGCGAGGTAGTCGACGAACGCCAGGGGACGGGCGCCCATGCAGAGCGCGTCGTTGACGTTCATGGCCATGCAGTCGATGCCCACGGTGTCCCACCGCCGCATTTCATCGGCGACGATGACCTTGGAGCCGACGCCGTCGGTGCACATGACCAGGCGGTGGCCGTCGAGCTCGATGGCGTCGGTGCCGCCGACCGCGGAGACGATGCCCGAGACGGCTCGTTCTTCTTCGTCGATGTCGACGCCAGCCGAGGCGTAGCTCATATGCTTCATATGCTGGTATGATGCCGGGCAATTTATGTTTATTGCCCGCCCAAACATTTTTTATCGAATGCTGCTTCAGGGTGCATGCAGCTGTACATCCATTTCCTGGGGACCGGTGGCTCGTGGCCGTCGTCGCAGCGGAACGTGTCCGCCGTCGCGGTCAAGCGGGGGGGCGACGTGCTGCTGTTCGACTGCGGGGAGGGGACCCAGCGGCAGCTGCAAAAGTCGGCGCTGAGCTACATGCAGGTCGACAGCATCTTTGTCACACATTTCCACGGCGACCATTTCCTGGGGCTGCCGGGCCTGTTTCAGACGCTGCAGCTCAACGACCGGGAGCGGCCGCTGCACGTCTACGGTCCGCCGGGAATGGAGCGATTGGTGCAGCAGCTCACCCATATCGGCTATTTCAAACCCGCCTTCGACATCTATGGGCACAGCCTGCAGCCGGGCGACGAGGTGCGCTTCGACGGCTACGGCGTCACGTGCATGGCCGCCAATCACAACGTGCCCGCGTATTCCTACTGCCTGGAGGAGGACAGCCGGCCCGGCCGGTTCAACAAGGAGCGAGCGCTCGAGCTCGGGGTGCCCGAGGGGCCATTGTTCGGGCGGCTGCAGAAGGGGCATCCGGTCGAGGTTGACGGCCGGACGGTGACGCCGGACATGGTGCTGGGGCCGCCGCGCCCGGGCAGAAAGATTACGCTGTCCGGGGACACCGCTCCCTACGAGGCCTTTGTTGACTTTGCCCGGGGCAGCGACGTGCTCATTCATGAGGCGACGGCCGACGTGTCGCTGGAGGACAGGGCCAACGAGTACGGTCATTCCACGGCCCGGCAGGCTGCCGAGGTTGCCGCTACTGCCGATGTCGACCGGCTGTATCTCACCCATATCAGCCCCCGGTACAAGGATGTGTCTCCTCTGGAGGCGGAGGCGCGTGAGGTGTTCCCGGAGAGCACCGTGGCGCACGACTTCATGCATTTCGAGGTGGAGCTGAAGCCGTAGCCGGCCCGTGAACGGCTTCGGTATGTATTTATAGCCATATCAGTTGTATTGCATGGAGGCGTAGCGGAGGAAAAAAGAGAGGTAACAATGAGAAAAAAAGGCATATGGAAAAAGAGGGCACTTTTTGTGACAGTATGTGTCACGTTAGCATTGATACTGGGAACGTTCTCCCAGTCGCTTTCCGGAGGCGATATCTCCACGACGGAGAAACCGATGACACCGGCCGAGGACCAGGCGCTCGAACTGGAGGCATTCAACGAGGATACCGGCACGCCGCATCGGTATGACACCCGTTCGCCCACGGGCGAGGCAGCCACCCTGGCCGCCGACCAGAACGACATCGGATACCATACCGACGCGGGCAACAGCGTGTACAGCTCGCTTCCCGTCTACATCGGAGAGCACGTGGACAGCACGACGCCGGGGCGGGGCCGCACGGGCTCGCTGGCGCCTGACGACAGAGACGACAGCGACTGGTACCTGTTCTCCGCCTGCGAGGGACAGCAGGTGGACGTCTCCCTGACAACAGACATGGATTACAGCGTCGAACTCGCCAACACCAACGCCGAGGTGGTAGCGCGTCCGTACACCGTGGAAACAACCGGCACGCATTTCATCCGCATCTTTGCCGCCGAGGGAGCCGGGGCGGGCGACTACACGTTCAGCATCACCACGGGCAGTCAATATGACGGAGGCATGAGCGGCGACGCCGGCAACACCCGGGCAGAGGCGAGAGCCATCGAGCCGGGCGACCACTGCGGCTACATGTGCGAAACCGACAGAGAAGACTGGTACAGCTTCCAGGCAGGCACCGGCGACGGCATCTTCATCACCCTGCAGTCACCGCAAAAATCAGATTACGACGTCACGCTCTACAATCCATCGGGCGAGGCAGTCCACGCCGCCCACTACTACGGCGACGACGAGCTCGAATATCCCGCAGATGCATCGGGCACCTGGAGCATACAGATACACATGTTCCCCGGCTGGGACGAAGAAAAATGGCCGGATGACTACTTCCGATACGGCTCCGGCGGCTACACGTTTACCCTGGACGTCGGCGGCACCGCAGCGGCGCCGCCGGAGCCACGGGCGCAGCCGGACATCACCCCGGTCGCCCAGACGTTCGTGGTCAACAACGACGACAACGGCAACACGGACGAATACGGCTACCTGGCAGCCGTCCCGGCGGCAAACTATCTCGACGGCGGACAACGCCACCTGTCACCCATCGTATACCAGGGCGTCGACCGGCAGATAAACTGGTACGGCACCGTGGACGACACAACGGGGTATCTGCTCGACGACTGGAACACCTATCTGGACAGGCACGGCATGACCGCCGAGGAATACGTCGTCCCCGACGACCCCGTCCAGGCGGCAGCCGACATCGCAACCAGCCAGTGGGACAGCGCCGGCACGGCAGTCATCGCGGTCGACGGCAGCTCGTTCGCCGACGAAGCAACAGCGGCCATTGACACCGACGCCACCCTCAACGTGGAAACCCAGGTCACCACCGCCCCCCAGGGAAGCAGCCAGCTCAAAGACGTCGGCGGGCGGCAGGCCTTGCCCATGTTCCTGGGCAGCAAATGGGCGGCCATGACCGTCTACGCGGAGCCGACATCCCCGGCGCTGGGCATCATTACCCCGCGCTACGAGCTCGGTACCGAGGAAGACTGGCCGCATCCCTACGACGCGGCGGGCGACAACACCAACATCTACTTCCCCATCACCATGCCCGGATTATGGTTCCCCTACGCGGGCAGCGACAGCGGCGACTGGACCCTCGAGGTCACCAAGTACTCGGGCGACCGATACAAGGTGCCCGTCGATGATACGAGCAGCAGCCTCGAGGTGACCGTGACAACGGACGAAGCAAGCACCCTCGAGGTGTTCCTGGTCGACCCGCACGGCAACATCCGCCGTCCCTCAATACCGCACTGGAACGACCCCACATATGAGAACATAAACCCGCTCCACCAGTGGAACGGCGACCACCACAACGGCTTCGAGGACTGGCGGCGGTGGGAGCCCGTGGCCAGCACCGAACATTCCGTCGAAGTGCATTACCCGATGGAGGGCAAATGGACGGTCATCGTGGCGCCGCACTATCCATACGGCGAGGAAAAAACCAGCGACAGCATCGACTACCATATCACCGCCAATGTGCGGCAGCACAGCGTGCAGCGGACCAACGCGGCCCTGTCGGCGGCCAACGGCGCCGTCCTGGCCTCGTTGAATCACGCGCCCCTGCTGTATGTCACCGCGGACGAGGTGCCAGCCGCCACGCAGAACGCCCTCGACAGCCTCTCCGTGAGCAATATCATCTTCGTCAACCTCGGCGGGATAAGCAGCGCCGACGTCGGCGCCGGTACCACGTATACCACGCTGCAGCAGGTCGTCGACGCCGTCAAGGCCAACACGGCATCGGAGAACTATATCACGGTGACCTCGCTGGGCAGCGGCGACGGCTACTTCGCCCCCGCCGCCATGATGGCCGCCTACCACGGCAGCCCGGTATTGAACCTCGGCGAGATACCCGGCACCTACGACCTCATCGACAAGGCCACGGCCTGGCGGGAATACGCCGGCGGCTGGTACCACGGCATGCGCGCTCAGGCACATCTCTCCATGATGGCGGAGCCGTTCGACCTGGTCGACATGCTCAAGGGCGCGCTGGAGGGCAGCGTGCCCGAACCCGGTTTCGACATGCACCAGCGATGGTACGGCGGCATCCAGGAGGCCATCCAGGCATGGACTGCCGGCTACGGCCTGGAAGGCGAGGGGCAGGAGGCATACCTGTTTGTTGCCGACAGGGAGAACGACATCCGCCATCTGGTTATGCGTTCCCTCTCCGGCAATGAATCCTTCGCGGGTCAGATACCCTTCGATACCCCGGCGATGGACACCAACCTTATCTGCCGGGACATCCTGTACCCCGCGGTCATCTACGCCAACCCCGGCCGTGATGTCACGACGTCGCAGCTGATGAACTATCCCGACGGGACACGCTACTCCCGGTGGGACCTCAACAACGGCGAAACCGTGTCGGTGTACTCCTCGCGGTCGACCAAGGAAAGCTTTTCCTCCCACGGCCGCTTCTACGAGGGACACTGCATCTGGGACAACCTGCTCGAGCGGTACAACACCGGGGCGGCGGTCAACTACTACGCGGGCCACGGCACCGGCGGCTCCGGCATATCCGCGCAGTTCAAATGCATCGCCGACCAGTTCCCCTATGCGGAGCATTACGTCAACAATCCCGATACAGTATGGTGGGATAGCTGGCGTGGCTACAGCGGCTACGACGGCTCGCATACCGAGGATGCATCCTACCCGCGCTGGGGCGGCACATCCTGGTACAACGCGCAGGAACCCGGCCTCTACGACATCATCCATTTCAAATGGGTGGACCGGGACCTGGACAACCTGCACAGCCTGTTCGAACTCTGGATGAGCTGCACCACCGGCCAGCACTTCGGCCCCGACGTCTATCTGGAGCATGGCGCGGCGCTATGGTACGGCAACGCGGGCACGGGCAGCTGTCCGCCGGGCGACTACCTGGACGACGTGGCGCTGCACGAGATGATGGTCAACGGAGCCAGCATCGGCGAGGCCTATTCCAAGAACGCCTGGCTGGTCTACCGGGATTATACGACCGACGACCCCGCATCGATATATGGATGGTCGTCGCTGCAGATAAGCCACATCCAGGTCATCTTCGGCGACCCGACGATGACGCCGTACAGCCCCGAGTGGACCGAGCCCACGCCGATAGCAGGATAATCTCTTCCCCTCTTTTTCCTTCTTTTTTAATTTTTAATTCTTGTTATATTTTATCTCGTTGGAAAAAGGGCTATATACCCTCGGCTCATTGACGAGGACATGAAAATCTTTATCGACACCGCCGACCTGGACGAGATATGCGAGGCGTGCTCCTGGGGCATCGTCGACGGCGTCACCACCAACCCGTCGCTCATCAAGAAAGCCGTGGCCAAGCACGGCGACATCGACATGGAGGCATACATCCGGGACATCTGCCGCGAGGTCGACGGCCCGGTCAGCCTCGAGGTCAAGGGCACCGCAGCCGACGACATCGTGCGTGAGGCCGAGGTACTCTACGACCTGTTCAACCCGGTCAACGACAACGTCGTCGTCAAGGTGCCCGTCAACACCGCCATGCAGGAGGAGGACAGCAACGTCGAAGGCCTCCGGGCCATCCGCCGCCTGGCAGACCAGGATATTCCCACAAATGCAACATTGGTCATGACGCCCGAGCAGGCACTGATGGCCGCCAAGGCCGGCGCATCCTACGCCAGCCCCTTCCTGGGCCGCATCGACGACTATATCAGGAAGCAATTGGGCGTGGACTTCGACAAGGCCGACTATCACGACGCATGGCTCATGCAGACCATCGAGGAACATCTTGCCACCGGGACATGGAACGGCGACCCCGCCGGGCTCTACAAGGAGATGGAAAATGCTGCCATGCACGACAACGGCATCTATAGCGGCGTCGAGCTCACTGCCAGCATCATCGCCATCTACGCCGCCTATGATTTCCCGACGGAGATCATCGCGGCCAGCATCCGCAACGCCCGGCAGGCCCGCGAAGTGGCGGAGATGGGCGTCGACATCGCCACGCTGCCCTTCCACGTCATAGAGCAGATGCTCACCCATTACAAGAGCATGGAGGGCATGCAGCGCTTCGTCGATGATGTGGTGCTGGAATACGAGGCGTTGTTCGACTAGCCAGGGCACATATTACATACCCGTCGCCGTTTTTGGAGTGTGGAGACGGAGCTCTCGTTAACCCGGTGGGCTGCCATCATGTTCCTTGGCATGGCCGTCGTCTGGGCGATATGGAGCTTCGCGTTCGCCGCCGGCACCTCGCCATCGGGCTTGGCCTGAGCATCCTGTTCGCCGGCGCCGTCTCCCTGTTTTTGCTGTACCGTTACCGGAAACGGTAGCCCGGAACAGCAATCCATATGTAGCCACGCCGCATTGCAT
>JAWOAW010000080.1:0-22831 GCA_046498345.1 Thermoplasmatota archaeon | reverse complement strand
TCGGCGGACTCTACAACGCCATTGACCTCGACATCAAGAGAACCCGGCCCCAGGCCGAAGGGCAGCAGAAACGCACTGAACGATTCACCCGGCTCCAGTACCGGATTGACGCCGGACGCCTGGTAGATGCCGCCGAAAATCAGGCCGGACAGGGAAATCGCCCACGACAGGTTTTCTACCGGATGGTCGCCGATGTTGGTCACGGTGACGTTGATGCCCAGGCCGCCGGAGATGCTTATCTGGAACGGCTGTCCTGCCGGTGAAGGTTCCCCATCGCTCGTCTCTGACGGGATGCTTCCCGCAGCCGTGCTCAGCGGTACAAGACAGAGCAGCACCGCCGTCGCCACGGCTATGCCCCTGAGGGTGATTCTCATTTTGTCACCTCCACAGATATAATAACGGGAGCTATATAACCGTTCCGTTTTCGTTGGTCTCCGCCGGATAAACGCCGGGAGAGGTACACCTTTAAAAAACCGGGCGACATTACCTGCCATGGTCGAGCTGGAGCGATCCCTCAACCTATGGGAGGTCACCCTGATGAGCGTGGGCATCATCCTCGGCGCCGGGATATACGTGCTCATCGGCAGAGCCGCCGGGCTGGCCGGCGACGCCGTCTGGCTGTCCTTCGTCATCGCCGCCATCGTCGCCTCCTTCACCGGCCTCAGCTACGCGGAGCTGTCATCCCGGTTTCCCGACGCCGGCGCCGAATACATATACGTGCAGCGCTCCTTCGGCCGGCATCCCGCCTGGCTCATCGGATGGCTCATCATCGCCGGGAGCGTCATCGGGGGCGCCACCGTCTCCATCGGCTTCGCCAACTACTTCGCCGGATTGTTCGGCACCGCGATGCTGCCCGTGGCCTTCGGCGCGCTGCTGGTCTGCGGCGTCGTCGTCGTCGCGGGCATCCAGGAGACAGCGTTTTTCACCATCATCATCACGCTCATCGAGACCGCCGGGCTGGTCATCATCATGGCCATCGGGCTGCCGCAATTTAGCGAGCCCGCCGACTACACGCAGATGGCGCAGGGCATCGAGGGCGTGCTCAAGGCCGGGGTGCTCATCTTTTTCAGCTACCTTGGCTTCGAAAGCATCGCCCGGCTGGCCGAGGAAACAGAGGAGCCCCGGAAAAACATTCCCCGCGCCATCCTGCTGTCAATCGCCATCACCACCGGGATATACATCCTGGTGGGCATCGCCGCCGTGAGCGTGCTGCCGGCTGCAGAGCTCGCCGAATCCGGGTCGCCACTGGCCGAGATAGCTGAGACGTGGCTGGGCCGGGAAAGCTTTCTGCTGCTCTCGCTCATCGCGCTCTTCTCGACGTTCAACACCGTCCTGGTCATGCTGCTGAGCGCCTCCCGGATGGTCTACGGCATCGCCGACGAGCATGCGCTGCCCGATCTGTTCCGGACCGTGTCCGCCAAGACCCGGACGCCATGGGTGGCAACGATAGCCGTTACCGCCGGCGCCATGCTCTTTCTGGTGCTGGGCGACGTCGAGGTGGTGGCCAACCTGACGAATTTTACGGTGTTCGCGGTTTTCATCGCGGTCAACGCCGCCCTCATCTATTTCCGGTACAACAGGCCGGCCCGGGAGGGCTTCCGGGTGCCCGGGTCCATCGGCCGGCTGCCCATTATCCCGGTGCTGGGCATCCTGGCCTCAATATTCATGATAACCAACCTCTCGCTGGAGGTACTGCTGCTGGGCGCCGGGCTCGTCGCCATCGGCCTGCTCGTCCAGCTGGCAATGCACCGGCTGGAAAAGAAAAAGATGTTTCGGTAATATCTCCCAAATATTGCGAGCGTTGTAATGGCGTGTTCTGGCAGACCAGAGGAATGCAACAAGCAATTTTTTGAGTGGGGCAGTACCATCATTGTTAAACTATTTAATGCTCGTTTAATATTGCTAATGATGCTTATCTTCGTTCATGGGATGCTATCCAATGCTGACGTATGGTCTCCTGTCATCGATTATTTTAGTGAGATAGGTTTTTCATGCAATGCTGTAGAATTAAAAGAAGGACTGGATTTGAGACACGTTTGTATGCAGGATTATGTAGATAAAGTAAAGGCAATGGTGACGGAAGACGACATCGTGATTGGGCATTCAATGGGTGGTTTGATTGCGCAGAAAGTAGCGGAGGAAGCCACCATAAAAGGTGGCGTTGCGATATGCTCTGCAGCCCCCAAAGGAGTAAAGTTTCGCGGTGAGATTGTCTTAGACTCTGCTAAATATGCACTGAACATAATCTGGGGTAAGCCGTTTAAAGAAGATTATGAATATGTCAGAAAATATATGTTGGTCGGAGTAGAGGAAGAAAAGGCGAGAAATATCTATGAAAACCTGGAAAAGCAATCAGCAATTGTTACGCATGAGCTCGGACGAAACAAGATAGCCGTGGATGAAACAAAAATCAACTGTCCCCTCCTGTTCATTGCAACAAAGAACGATAGAATATGTACTCCTGAACTGGTTAAACGGTTAGCTGAAAAATACGAGGCGGAATACCGGGTGTACGACGGCTGCCATCATTTTTTCTGTAACAATTGGCGAGACATAGCAGAGGAAACCCATGACTTTATAACAAAATTACTGGAGAAATAAATGATTATAAAAGCACATCTACGATAACGTCAACATCACTGTTTTACCCTAAAGTGTTACGAAATGTGAGGGGGTCGGTATCCTATCATTGCTCACCCCAATTTTGAGCGTTTCTAACAGAATCGCAAACGCTGGGCGAGGATGTTCCATGTGCGTAAAAACCCCCCCTAACTGAGGAGGGTTCCGCGGAACTGGCTGGAAAAGAAAAGGTTTTAGTGCCCCGACGGTTTTCCTGGCACGATGGACCTGATGCAGGTGCTGCTGGACGCCATGGGCAACCCGCTCGCTTATTCCCTCATTTTTTTCGTCTACGTCGTCCTCGCCGCGGTGATCCTGCCCATCCCGGTGGAGCTGGGGCTGTTCAACCCCGAGCTGGCCCCGCCGCTGCGATGGCTGCTCCCCATCATCATCCTGGCCGCCGGAAAGGGCGTCGGCGCCTACATCGTCTTCAACATCGGGTCACGTGCACGAAAAAAGCTCAAGTCATTGTCCATGGGTGGAAAGGCTACCACCCGCATCGTCGAGGCGGCGGAGCGATTCGTCCGCCGCTACGGCCACATCGGCCTGTTCGTCATCATGAGCATCCCGCTGATGGTCGACTCCGTCTCCCTGTACCTGTTCTCGCTGCTCAACCCGCATGAACAGGAAAATACGGCGCTGGCCGAGCGTACATTCGTCGGCATCAACGTGGCGGCCGGTGCCGTCCGCGGCATCATCATCCTGGCCGTCGCCTACTACGTCGGCATCCGGCTGACCGGCTGAGGGAAAATAAAAAAAGCCGGCCGGCATTCATGTTGTATGATAGACAGAGATGTCGTGCAGGAGCAGCTTGAAGACTACGACCTGGACCGGGCGGGCATCGGCGCCGTCGCGTCGCATTCGGCGCTGGACGCCTTCGACGGCGCCAAGGAGGAGGGGTTTCCCACGCTGGCCGTCTGCCAGAAGGGCCGAGAAAAAACATATAGCCGATACTTCCGCACGCAGCATCGCAACGGCCGCCATTACAAGGGATGCGTCGACGAAGCCTGGGTGTTCGACCACTTCCGCGAGATACTATCGGAGAAAAACCAGCGTCGCCTCATAGACAACAACATCGTGTTCATCCCCAACCGGTCGTTTACCTCGTACTGCAGCCTGGACCGCATCGAAGATAGCTTTGCCGTGCCGATGTTCGGCTCCCGCAACCTGCTGCGCACCGAGGAGCGAAGCGAGGAAAAAGACTACTACTGGCTGCTGGAAAAAGAGGGGATGCCGTTCCCCGAGAAAATCGAGGCGGCGGAGGACATCGACGAGCTATGCATCGTCAAGCTCCACCATGCACAGAAAAAGCTGGAGCGCGGCTTTTTCACCTGCGCCTCGCCCGAGGAATACCGGGAAAAGGCGGAGCAGCTGCTCAAACAAAACGTCATCACCAGGGAGGCGCTGGACAACGCCCGCATTGAGCGCTACGTCATCGGCCCGGTCTTCAACTTTGACTTTTTCTATTCGCCGCTGTCCGACGAGCTGGAGCTGCTGGGTATCGACTGGCGCTTCGAGACCAGCCTGGACGGCCATGTCCGGCTGCCGGCACCCCAGCAGATGTCGCTGCCCGACACGCAGCAAATTCCCGAGTACACCGTGGTGGGGCACAACGCGGCCACGCTGCGGGAGTCGCAGCTGGAAAAGGTCTTCCGGCTCGGCGAGCAGTATGTGGCGGCGACCAGGAAACACTATGGCTATGGGGTCATCGGGCCGTTCTGCTTGCAGACCTGCCCGGACAAGGACCTCAATTTTTACATCTACGACGTGGCTCCGCGCATCGGCGGCGGCACCAACGTCCACATGTCCTGGGGGCATCCCTATGGCAACACGCTCTGGCGACGGCAGATGTCCACCGGGCGGCGTATCGCCCTTGAGATAAAGATGGCCATCATGGAGGACCGGCTGGACGAGGTCGTCAGCTAGGTGTAGGGCTGGCTGGCGTCTTCGATGGTGAACCAGATGGAGCCGTCCTGGCCGTGCAATGTATAGCTGTGGCAGTCGGTGGTGATGTCGAACTGGTCGGTGGCGTAGCTGCCGTTGCCGTCTATCCGGACGAAGTCCATCTCGGGAAATCCGTCGCCGGCGACCGCGTCCCCGGGTTTTCGCTCTCCAAGGCTGTCGTCGTGGTCGATGACGGTGAGCGTGATGCTGTTGTTGTACTCGCCGGGCGTTCCCGTGTCGCTGAGGTCGGCGGCGAACTCGTAGGTGATGGTGTTGTTTTCCCCTCGGATGACTTCGTATCTCCCGGTTTCTTGGCCGCCGGAGATGGCGGTGGCGTCGGTGACCAGCTGGAACTGGATTTCATAGCGGCCGTCGCTTTCGTCCATGTCAGAGGTAACCAGAAGCGCCTCGATGGTGACGTTGATCCTGAGGTCGTTCAGCGGGTCGATGTCGAAGCCGTCTTTGACGCCGTCGTCGTCCACGTCGTCCGTCTGCAGAAACTCAAGGCTGGTCTCGTTCGAAACGTTGTATTTGTCCCGGTAAAACATGAGCTCCCGGTGGTCGTTGAAGCCGTCGTTGTCTCCGTCATGTCGCCAGTCGGTGGGGTCAGTGCCCCGCTCCACCTCCAGGCCGTCGGGGATGCCGTCGCCGTCGGTATCCGGATTGGAGGCGTTCGTCATATAGCTCATGTATTCGTCGTAGTCGGACAGGCCGTCGCCGTCGGTATCTGTTTTGTCGGGGTCATGCCGCACCGTGATCTCCGTCGCAGTGTATTCGCCTGCATACACCACCCGGATGGTATATGATTCCGGCATGGGGCCCGGGTCCCCGTCGAGGCAGCCCGAGATGGCAGCCATGATGAGCAGCATCACACCGGCGGCGGCCCACCATTTCACCGGGATCACCAGCCGGGCCGTGTGAACCGGGTCAGGTCTATGGTTTCCCAGTCGTCCTGGTCGTATTCGTCGTCGTCGCCGCTCGAGTAGTCCACGAGCTTGTAGACGTAGCGGTAGTTCATGCAGCTCCTGTAGGGGCCCCACTGCCAGTATTCCTTGTTCCAGGGAAACCGGCTCTTTTCGTTGTCGATGCCTTCAAAGGAGCCGAGACCCAACGTGTGGCCAAGCTCGTGCATGAACACGCTGGCGAAGCCCGTGTAGTAGTCGCTGCCCTGCACCCGGAACAATGGCGCCCAGTTCCGGACGTACTGGCCGCCGATGGTGTGCATGTCGATGTAGCACATCCGGCCACCCGCAGGCCGGCCGGACCATTCCATCTGATGGCATATCAACGCGTAGTGGAACACGCCGCGCCGCCAGTAGTTTTCGTTGCCCCTGAGGAAGTATTTCAACCGGGCGGCCTGCAGCTCGGTGCCGGTCATGCCCTCGTCGAAGGGAACAAGGTCGCCGCCGCCGCCCATCAGACCCTGGTCGATGTGGACGGTAATGTTGTGCTCGGCGAAGGGATTGAGCATGATCTGCTGGGATTTCTCGGGGAACAGATATGGCTCGCCGCCGGGGCGCTTGGCCTCCATGCCGTCGACCTCTATGAAGATGTCCTGAGCAAATGGGTCGGAAAGCCACTTAGATGTCCGGTATTCCTGGTAGTTGGTGAGCCCATCTTGGTCGGGGTCCTCGTCCGCCTGGCCCGGCTCAGCGTAGGGGTCGAAGCCGTATTTGTCCTCCCACCAGAGCGGGATGCCGTCGCCGTTGAAGTCCTGGTTGTCATAGTCCCGGGAGGCGTTGAGCCCGTAGACGTTTTCTTTCTCCCAGCCGGTCAGCCGGCTGCTGTCACCCCACCAGCTGCCCTCTCCCCACTGGTAGATGTCAAACCAGAGCTCGCAGTCGCCGTCGGTGGCGTCGCCGTCCTCGAAACCGGAGACATGGCCGTAGCCGTTTGCATCGCCCAGGGAATCGTCGCCGGTCCACTCGCCGCGCTTGAGGTCGTAGAACAGCGTGACGGTCTTGCCGGCCAGCTGGTCGCTGGTCCCCCGGCTGATGTCACATGGCCTATCCAGGCTCAGGCGCTTTTTCTGCCAGACCTCTATCTGGACGGTGACCGTCTCATCCGGGTCGTATGGCACGGTCATGGCCGCGGTCGGCCATTCGAAATAGATGTCCGGCCCTTCGTGCACCTGCTCCCACCAGATGGCATTCTCGCCGTTGATAAGGATTTTGAGGTAAAGTCGCGGCGTCTCCGCATCCAAGGTCATGGCCCGCAGCCGCTGCACGTCCACGACCACGGTGACGTTGTCCGGGTCATAGGATGCCGTTCCGACGTCGCGGTCCACGTCGGCCGAGGCAGCATGCTCACCCGGGCTCATGGTCACGGTCATGGCCGCAGGAACCATCATAACAAACAGCGCGATGAGCGCCCCGATTGTCTTACTGTTCAAATACATAGCAAGAAGCTAATAAAATATTAATATAAGTGTTTTTCCCCTGTCGCGTGGCACGATAACGTATAACACTATTGCTTGTCCGCGCGCCGTTTTTCCTGCTGCCGGCGGAGCTCCGCCCGTTTCCTGGCCAGCTCCCGATCCTGCCGTTGCGGTTCCCGTCCGGATGGCTGCTGCTTCCGGCGCGTTTGCTGTCGCCGCAGCTGCTTTTTCTTGCGGGCTGCTCGGCGGCGCTTGCGCTCCTGTTTTATCTGATGGCGGGCTCGTTCCATCTCGCTTTCCAGCTTGTGTTCGATGGCCGCAAATGCTTTGTCGAGCTTTTCTTTTATGGCGTCGGCCCGCCGCCTGATTTTTTCGGATTGCAGCTTGCCGGCACGTTGCCCGCGCTGCAGCGGCATCATGATCTTCCGTACCACCGACTCCTTCGGGGGGATGAGGCGGCCGCGGCGTTCGTCTACCTTGTACTGCGGGATGCGGGGTTTGGGCAGCTTACCCGGCCTGGGGGGTATCCGCAGCGGGGGGAACTCGGGCTTGGCGATGGTACTGATGGATGTCCCCAGTCGGTCGTTGGCGTCCCGTATTTTTTTGTTCATCCGCTTCCAGGTGGTCAGCAGCCGGCGTTTTTCCTTCCGGTAACGGTCCCGCAGGTCCCTGCGCTGTTTTTTCCATTCCTGCAGCGGTTTTTGCCATGCCGTCCGCCAGGCGTCGAGGATTTTTCGTTGCAATGCCTGCTGCTTGCGGTCGCGTTTCCGGTGCAGGGCGCGTATCTGCCGGCGTCGCTTCCGCTCGGCCTGGCAGAAGAGGTATGCGGATTTCCATTCCTCTTTCATCAGCTTTTTTTCTTTGCGGCGCTGGCGCCAGTCCATCTGCCTGAGCCGCTTCCGCTCGGCGGGGTCCTTCCATGGCTTGGGGACATGGTTGCAGGGGTTGCGGGAATGGAAAAACGCGAAGCCGACGACGAGGAGCAGCAGCATCGACGGGGTCACGGTGCCAACGGCGGCCCACTGGCCGATGGTGAGATGGAAGCCGCTGAGGGTCACCACGATGGACTCCGTCCGGTAGCTCGTCGGCCGGTTGATGGATGTCGCCCTGACCAGCATGACGGAGCTGTCATATTGGATGTAAAACTGCTGATGCGGGATGTAAAAGCTGAGGTTGACCTCTGTCTGCTGCCCGGGGGCAAGGTAGATTCGTTCCCGGGAAAAGGCGTACGTCCAGTCCTTCGGCGCGTATTCCATGGACAGCCGGAAGGTGTCCGGCAGGTTGCCGGTGTTGGCGATGGTGACCGGGACATGGTGGACGCCTTCCTGCCTGCCCCGGATGACGGGGCCCTCGATGTCGAAGTAGAGAAACCGCTGGGGTTCCGAGCGGACCTGGAAGGTGATGTTGGCGGTCTTGACGAAACCACCCGGGAGGAGGCCGGGCCGCACGTGCATTTCCACCTGACACGTGATATTGGCGATGTAGGAGGGGTTGGCACCGGCGCTGACATACACCGTGGCGTCGCCTACCTCGTTCCAGTCATAATAGCCAAACGTAGGGCTTACGGTGGCCGTCCATCCCTCGCCGTCCACCTCCACGATGCGGAGATAATACCGCATGGGAACGTTCGACGAGCCATTGACCACCCCGCCGTTCCAGAACCTGAAGTCGAAGCCGTGCTGCCCGGTCACCGGCTCGACGGCGGCCTGGGTCGGCCCCACCGGCTCCACCTGCACGTTCCACCAGAAATTCGACCACTCCTCCCACGGGATAAGCTGCGCCTCTGCCTCCTGCGGCGGGGGCAGAAACAGCGAAAAGAGAACGAGCGCCGTCAGTAGGAGTGCAACCTTCCGCATGATTTACCAAACGGGTAACAGGTGGTCGTTTAAATATTTAGTTGCTCCGGCGACGTCGGATGACGACCGCCAGAGCAGCCAGTGCGCCGATGAGGATGACAGCCTCGAATCCGGGCACATAGAAACCCCTGTTCTTGATCATCATTCTGGCGTACACCGTGGCCTGCTTGATGTTTTCGGGGTCCTGCGACGACTTCTGGAACTGGTTGCCCTCCTTCACGTAGTAGTCGGCGAAGGACTGCGCGTGAGCCTGCAGCAGAAACGTCTCCCGGTCGTTGTGATAGGAGATGGCGGTGCCGTGCGGCGTGGTCACCGTGAATGAAACGGTTTTCTCCGGCGGATTGGGGTCGCCCGGGTTCTTGGCGTCCAGGATGATCTGCTGCGGCGAAATGATGGGGTCCGTCCAGTCGTCCGGCACGTCGGTGGCCTGCAGGGTCACCCGGGTCTGCGCGGTGCCCCAGTTTTCGATGGTCACCGGAAACGTGATTTCCTTGTCCGGCGACGACCGCTCTATGGGCTTCGCGATGGACACCGTTATCTGCGTGAACGGGTTAACCCCGACCAGGACCTCCGTCTGCGCAATGGCGACCTCTCGAAGCTCGCCGCCCAGCACGATGCGACCCGTCACCTGGAGAGTCACGCTCGACAGGCTGGGGGCCTCCACATCCTGTTCCGCCAGCGCAAGATTTACCTTGACATCCTTCCGGGCTCCGCTCTGCAGCGGAAACGTCGGCGTCGTCGGCGAGACGGTCAGCCAGCCCGGGCTCTTCACGACCTCGATCTGGGCCCAGACCGGAAAATACTGGAAAAAGAATGGCTCGTAGGTGACCGTAAGCGTGAACGAGTCACCGCCATAGCGGCTCACGTAAAAAGGAGATATATCGGGAGATGCAGACATCGCGCCCCATTCGATTGCCTGAGCAGCGGGGGCAAACAGCACGGTTGACAGCATCATGAAAGTGCCAAGGAGCACACCAATCGTTACAGTTCTTTTCAGCATTTTTCACCTCTTTATGAAAGATAGTGTTGTTATTGGCATTTCAATATATATGTTTTTCGTGGTCACTCTTCCTCTTCCTCCTCTTCCTCTTCAGAGCAGACCATCTCGGGGAAATAGCTCAGGATGATGATGTCCCCGGCCGCCGACACCCATCGATACGGCACGCCGACGTCCATCGAGCCTTCAACCAGTTCGGGATTGGTATTGGTGATGATGATACTGTCAACCCGGCGCTCGTCGGTGTTGAGTGCCACGTTGCGTACCTCACCCACGTATATGCCGTGACGGGTATACGTCGGCACATTCAAGAAGTCCGTAATTTCCTTCGCCATTGTAATCACGTGGACATACATCTCAAATGCCTTATTAAGAGTTGTGGTGGACACGGCCGAGCCGGCACGGGTCACAATTATACAATAGTATTATGGGGGGCCGGTCTGGTGCGGCGTCCGGGGAGAGAGTGCCGCCTGGCAGGGACATGCATCGCGCATACACCGGCACAGCGTGCTCCGGCACCCTCACAGATACTTTTATAAGGAGACAGTTCATTATAACCAGGAGGCAAAAGTATGCAAGCAACACCCTGGAAAAAAGGCATGGCGCTCGCCGCCGCCCTGATATTTTGCGGCCTCGCATTTGTCCCGCTGGCCGCCCACTCCACCACGTCCGACGAGGCGACGACGCAGGCATATGTCACGCAGTACAACGCCGACGGCAGCGCCGAGCGGCGGACCGTAACGCTGTCCATGCAGGCGGTACGGCATCTCAAAGACAGAATAACCGGGGCGACGTCCGCAGAGCAGCGGTTTTCGCTGCTGCAGGAGTACGGGCTGCTCCCGGCTGACGCCTCGCTCGCATCGTGGAAGACGGGCATGGAGCAGCGGGCCGCATCGCTGGGGCTAGACCAGCGTGACGCGGACAACCTGAACGATGTGGATGCGGCACCCCTGCTGCCGCGGATGCCGCTCCTGCTGAATTTCCTCTGCAAGGTCAACGCCATCTACGTTTTGAGCGGTGAAGCCAGCGTCGGTCTGCCACCGCTGTTCGGCATCATGAAGCTGTTCGGCGGGCAGCGCGTCGCCCAGTTCGACCTCTTCGACATCTGCTGGGGCGCCTTCGGCGTCATTGAAACCAAGACATTGCTCCGGCAGCACACCATGGTAACCATGCCCAGCGTGCTCGGCATGGCCGGCTTCGTCGGCATCCACGTCCACATCCCGATGGTGCTCAACATCTACAACGGCTTCTCGGCGATTACGTTCGCCGCCGGGCTGGGGCCGCACAGCATCAACTTCAACCTTGCTTCCATGGCGCTCTTCGGGTTCTTCCTGGGCGGCACCCTGGGGGCCATGCTCGGCGGGGCCGGCGGGGGAACCGGCAACGCCACCGGCTGACCGCCATATGACGGCGGTATAACCGCAGCGAATCGAAAAGCACAATTTAAAAAGCCGCCGCGCATTGGGGGGCTATGGCAGATACGCTGTCCTATCCCGAGCCGCACGACGTCATCACGCGGAAGCCCTCGCTCCGCAAGTATCTCCGCTATCTCCTGTTTTTCGGTCCCGGCGCCATCCTGGCGTCGATGACCATCGGGCAGGGGCAGCTCATCCTGGGACCGCAGATAGGCGCCTGGGCCGGCTACGCCCTGCTATGGCTCATCACGCTCAACATCGGCTCCTACGTCATCGCCTACGTGGGCACGAGGTTTACCATGCTGTCCGGCATATCCATCATGGACATGTTCGCATCGAAAACCCGGGGTGGATGGGTCAACTGGCTGATCATCGGCATCATGGCCATCTTCGTGCCCACGTTTGCCGCCGCTATAATCACCACGCTGGGGCACTCGCTGGCCTGGATTTTCGGGGTCGGCCACTACCTTTTCTGGGGCATATCGTTTTCCGTGCTGGCCGCCATGCTGGCCCTGCTCGGCCGGTATCAGGTGCTGGAGATATCGCAGGCGTTTTTCGTGGCCGTCCTCGGCATCGGCGCCGTCGCCTCGGTGGCGGTGCTCCGGCCCGACCTCTTCCAGATTCTCCCTCATTTTCTGCAGCTCGGCGACGTGCCCGGCTACCCCGCCTGGGTGGACACCGTCCCCGACTTCTCCAAGACGCCGATACCGCTGTCCATGCTGGGCTACCTGGGCACGCTCACCATCTCCATCGTCCCCCTGGTCGGCTACCTCGGCTGGATAAAGGTCAAACGGTGGGGTATCTTCCGGGGCAGCCCGGATCCCGACGGCCTGTCGGAGCGCCTGTTCTCCCGCTACCTGGAGGACGACGGCATCGAGTATCTGCCCGATGACGCGGACGAGGTGCGCACGTCCCGGCTGCTGCTCCGCCCGCTCATGGTCGACCTGGCCGTCGCCTTCGTCATCGTGTCCCTGGTATCGGCAGCGTACATGATAGCCGGGGCCGATCTACTGCGACCGCTGGAAAAAATTCCCACCGACGTCAACCTGCTTAAAGAGCAGGCCGTCATCTTTTCAAACATGGCCACCTGGCTGAAGCCCCTCTACCAGGTAAGCGTGGCCTTCGCCCTGTTCGGCACCGTGTACAGCGCCTTCGAGGCAGCCTCCCGCATGCTCTACGAAACCGGGAAAACCGTGCGGGCCGGCATCGGCAAGCTCCCCTACAAGCGCTTCATGCTCTACTTTCTGATATACGTGCTGGCGCTGGGCATTCCGCTGGCGTTGCTCATGTACACCGGGCTGTCGGTGCTGCTGGTGCTGTCGCTGACATTGCTGTTCATCGGCGTGGTCGGCGTGGTCGTCTACGGCGTAGCGGCACTGGTGATGACGCAGACGGTGCTCCCGCCGGCCTACCGGCTGACCAGAGCCGGTGCGGTGGCGGCGGCCGCCTGCATCGCGCTGCTGGTGCTGCCCGCCGTGTTTTTCTTTGTCTGAACGGTGGCAGCCCCGGGGGCATACGGGAAACGTTTTTATCGCCGTGGCCGATGTCGTGTGGAGGAGGAACAACATGGCTATAGAGATAGCGGGCTACGGATTAAACGAGGAGCTGCCGCTGGTCGGCGTCAGCATCTGGGATATACTTCTTGCCGTCATCGTGCTCGTTGTGGGCGCCATCGTGGTGCGGCTGGTCGTATCGATGCTGCAGCGCTGGATGACCAGGGCGAAGCTGTCGGAGCTGCTCATCGAGTTTACCACGCGCATCCTGCGCATCATCATGTACATATTCGTGGTGGGCATCGCCCTGTCGTTCATGGGGCTCCACATGGGCGCGGCGCTGGTCAGCATCTCGGTGGTGCTGGGCTTCGTCCTCGGCTTCGCGCTGGGGGACACGCTGGGCAACATCGCCGCCGGGTTCATGGTGGCCATCACGCAGCCGTTCAAGGCGGGCGACTACGTGACGGTGAACGGGGAAAGCGGCTCGGTGCAGAGCGTGGGCATCAGCGTCACCGAGCTGGACACCCCGGACAACAAGCGGGTCATCATTCCCAACAAGTTGGTCTGGGGCGGCAACATCGTCAACTATACCAGGCATGACACCCGCCGGGTCGACATGGAAATCGGCGTGGACTACGAGGACGACCTCGACCACGTCATCGAGACAACCCGGAAGCTGCTCACCGATGACGAGCGGGTGCTGTCCGACCCGGCGCCCCAGGTGGCCGTCAGCTCGCTGGGGGACAGCGCCGTGGTGCTCGTCGTGCGCCCCTGGGTCAAGACCGCCGACTACTGGAGCTTTTTCTTTGACTTCCAGAAGACGGTCAAGCAGACGTTCGACGGCGCCGACATATCGTTCCCGTACCCGCAGATGGACGTCCACCTGGACAAATAGGGTGGCTCGTCCCTCTTTTTTCTTTTTTATTCCTTGTAGCGGAGCGCCTCCGCCGGCGGGACGCGTGACGCTTTCCATGATGCGGGGATGATGCTGAGCAGGGTGACCGCCAGGGCGATGACGGCCACAAGGAGGACGGGCTGCCAGTTGACCATGAAATCGAAGCCCTGCGGCTTGAAGCTGTCCCGCCACAGCGTGTAGCTGATGAAGATGCCCAGCAGGGTTCCGATGACGATGCCGAGGACGGCCACGAACGAGGTTTCGATGGTAAACGAGGCGAGCACGTCACGTTTTTTGAAGCCCAGCGCGCGCATCATGCCGATTTCCTGCCGCCGCTCGTGCACCGACCGGATGGTGATGATGCCCAGGCCCGCGATGCCGATGACCAGGCCGAGGGCCATGAACGCTTCGAAGAGGTTAAAAAACTGGTTCATGGCCTCCAGGAACTGGAGCACCATGTTTTCGACGTCCACGGTCTGCATGCCGTTGGTCAGAAACGCCCGCTCCAGGTCCTTGGCCACCGTGTCGGTGTCCGCCCCGTCGCTAACGGAGAACAGGAAAAAGGTCGGAGCCTGCAGCCCGAACTCCTGGCGGGCCTGCCCGGCCGAGATGTAGACGCCCTGGACGATGGTGGTATCCAGGATGCCGATGATTTTTTTCTCCACCGTCTGATTGTCCCTGTTTTTCATGGAGATGGTCCCCCCGAGCTCCACGGTGAGCGCGGACGGCGGCCCAAACTCGTTTGCCTGCACCGAGCCGTCGATGACGGCCAGGCTGCCGTTGCTCAGCAGGGCGTCCCAGGCAGTGGTTTCGTTTGCATATTCGGGGAGCAGTTCCGCGAAGCCGAACTCGTTGTGCCGGGCAAAGTCCTCGCCGACGCCCAGCAGCCGGTAGCCCGTGGTGCCGGCGCCGCCCGCCTTCGTCGTATTGATGGTAAGGAAGGTGGAATACATAGCCGCCGTTTTATCAATCTCGCCGTCAAGCCCTTTCGAGGCCAGCGCCGCCTCGATGTCCGATATGGGCAGGGCGGGCAGCGTAAAGGCCATGATGTCGTAGCCCCCGGCCGCCTCGTCGACCTGCCGCTCGATGTTGGTGCCCAGCATGCCCACGATCATGGACATCACCGTGATGGAAAAAATGATGAGCGCGAAGATGGCGATGGTCATCCCCGTGCGGAACCGGGACCACAGCGAATACGAGATAGACGTCTTGAGCACCGCGGGCATCGACCGGAACCAGCCGAACACCGCCGTGAACAGGCCGGTTATGGTGCGGGCGTTGAACATGACGATGAGCAGCGAGCCGACCACCAGGAACAATCCGGAGATGATGAACATCTCGATGCCGCCCCCGTAATCGGGGAACCAGCTCCAGGGCAGAAACCACCACACCAGCGTGGCAGCCCCGGCAGCGGTATATGCCGTCCGGTCTCCCATCCAGCGGCGGGCCACCGTGGCAGCGCCGATGAACAGCAGGGACACCCCGGAGAAAAACAGGGCTGCCTGCTCCCCGGCCACGCCGACGACGACGGACAATCCGGCGCCGACGAGCAGCAGCATGCCGATGAAAAGCATGCGGCGGTCGCTCAGGCGGATAGCCGGCTCCGGGATGTCCCGGACCGCGCGGACGATGTTCAGCCCGGATATGCGCCGGGCCGTGACGGTGATGGTGGCGATGGTGATGAAAAAGCCCACGGTGAAGCCAAGCAGCAGGCTGACCGGCGTGGCCGTAAAATACTGCAGCATGTTGAAGGCACCGAACTCGGCGAATATCGCGCTCATGCCCCACATGATGATGTAGCCGACGGCGATGCCGAATCCGACGCCGACGGCGGAGGCGATGAGTGCGTACACCAGCCCCTCGGCCATGTACATCCGCTGCAGCTGGCCGCGCTGCATGCCGACGGCACGGGCCATGCCCATCTCGGGTTTGCGCTCCTCGGCGAGCATGACGAAGATGTTGATGATGAGGATGACGCCGGCGATGACGGAAAAGCTGCCGAACACCAGGAACAGGTCGGTGAACTGCTGCATGTTTTGCCGGGACTCGTCCAGCATGTCTTTTTTGATGTCGGTCAGCTCGAAGGACAGCCCTGTTTCCGAGGTGAGCGTGCGGAGCACGGGTTTGAAGGCCTGCTCGACCGCCCGGGTGTGGCGTATGCCTTCGTGGACGCCGCCGGTGTTGGACACCAGGATTTCGTTTATCTGCCCGGTCCGGTTGAGCACCGATTGAGCCGTCTGCAGCGACACGTAGATGCCGCGGTCGCTGCCGGCCCGGGCCTCCTTCTGCAGGATGTGGGTGACGGTGAAAAACCGCGGGGTGTTGTTGGCGTAGATGACGAGCTGGTCGCCCGCGCTGGCTTCGAGGTCGTCGGCGGTGTCCATGGCCATGAGGACGTCGCCGGGCTCCAGCCTCGTAATGGCTGTGCCGTTCCGGGTGACGAGGGAGCCAAACGGCGGCGCCGTGGCCATATCGACGCCGTAGAAGGTGACCCGGGGCTCTGAGAGATTGGTGTCCATGTCCAGGGCTGCGACGGCATCCTGAATCGCGGGGGACAGGCCGTCGATGTGCTCCCGGTCGAGCTGCTGTTCCACCCGGGAGAACACCGACTGGTTGAAGTAGGCCCGTTCTCCGGTCGGCGTCATCGCGACGAGCTGCTCGTCGGTGGTATGGTACTGGTTCAAAATCTCCGAGGATATCATGGTGTCCATGGTGTCTCCCACGGACAACGATGCGGTGATGACGGCGGTGCCCACCATCAGCCCGAAGACGATGATGAGGGCGTAGCCCTTGCGCCGCATGATGTTCCGGAGGCCCATCTTGAAGATGACGGGCTCCCGCAGCAGGAACACGAGGGCGGCGGCGAGCACCAGGATGAACAGGCCGATGAGCACCTCTGTGAGCATGGTCACCACCGGGTCGGCGTGTATTCTTTGTCGATGACGCCGCTTCCCATTTTGAGGACGCGGTGGGCGCGCTCCCCGATTTTGTGGTCATGGGTGACGATGACGAACGTCTGCTCGTTTTCCTCGTTGAGCCGCTCGACGAGTTCCATGACCTGCATCGACGTTTCACGGTCGAGGTCGCCGGTGAGCTCGTCGCCGAACACGATGAGCGGGTCGTTGGCCAGCGCCCGGGCGATGGTGACCCGCTGCCGCTGTCCGCCGGAGAGCTCCGCCGGGGTGTGCTCGGCCCAGTCTGCCAGGCCGACGAGGTCGAGCATCTCGAGCGCCTTGTCGCGGGCCTGGTCCGGGTCGGTGTGGGAGAGCAGCAATGGCAGCTCGACGTTTTCGACGGCGGTGAGCACGGGCAGCAGGTTGTAGAACTGGAAGATGAAGCCGATGTGATGCGCCCGGTACAGGGTTTTCTCGTTGTCGGACATGGCGGAGAGGTCGGTGCCTTCGACGGTGACGGTGCCTTCTGTGACGTCGTCGAGGCCCGACAGGCAGTTCAGCAGGGTGGTTTTGCCGCAGCCGGACGACCCCATCAGGGAGACCATTTCGCCGCGCTGGATGCAGAGGTCGACGCCCCGGAGCGCGTGAACGCGTACGGTGCCCGTGTCATAGGTCTTGTGCACGCCTCTCGCCTCGATAATGCAGTCGTTGCTCATGGTGTTCCTCCTCGCCGTGCCAGCCGGTGGCAGGGCAATGTGGTAACGCTGAACCGGAATTCCTTTTTAAAACATTGCTCCGGCTGTCTATATAGCACCTATATACGGCTCCCGGGTGCGCAGACATTATAAGCGGTGCGGCGATGCTCATTGCATGCACGTGCTGGTCACCGGCGGCAGCGGCTTCATCGGCGGCTATCTCATCGACGAGCTCCTGGCGCACGGCCACCAGATACGGGTCATCAGCAGGCATCCGGAGGCATGGCCAGAGGATCACGGCAGGGTGGACGTCCGCTACGGCGACATCACCAGGCCGGGGACGCTGCACGACGCGATGCAGGGCGTCGACCTGGTGTTCCACAACGCCGCTCTCAGCGCGGACCATGGGCCGGCGGAGCGCTTCCACCGGGTCAACGTGGCGGGAACCCAAAACGTGCTGGATGCCTGCCGGAGCGCCGGGGTATCCCGCCTGGTTTTCACGAGCTCGGCCGGCGTCTACGGTTTTCCCGACCGGGAGGAGCCGATAACGGAGGGCAGCCCGATGCGGCCGATGAACGCCTATCAGCGCTCCAAGCTGGAGGCTGAGCGGCTGGTGCTGGGGCAGGACGACGTGGAAACCATTGCGGTTCGCCCGCCGCTGGTGCTCGGCGCCGGCTCGCCGTCGGCGGCGCTGCTGCTGTCCCGGCTTGCCGGGCAGGAGATGCCGCTGTTTGGCTCCGGTGAAAACCTTGTTTCGCTGGTGCATCCCGGGGACGTTGCATGCTGCCTGCGTCTGGCCGCCGGGCGGGGCGCGGATGGCGGGGCGTATAACGTGGTTAGTTTTGCCTGCCCGGTCCGGCGGCTGTTCGGGGAGCTGGCGGCCAGGCTCGGTGTGCCGGCACCGCGGCGCCATGTGCCGTATGCGCTGGCGTATGTTGCCGCTGTTTTTGGGGAATGGCTGGCGCGCCTCCGCCGTGTTGAGCCGTCGTTGACCCGGTTTCGGGTGATGCAGTTTGGGACCAGCCGGGATATTTGCTGTGACAGGGCGCAGCGGGAGCTGGGCTTTGTGCCTGCGTGGGATCTGCCGGATCTGGCAGGGGATGTGGTGGCGTGGTATCGTACGGTCGGCCGCAAATATTAAATACTAATTTGTATTATGTTTTTTGTTGTAAGCGTTACAAAGTAGTAGCGTTTACAGCCGGTGGTAGACATGGATAAATACGTCTCGCTCCTCAAAGACCGCGGCATCACGGTCACCCCCCAGCGGATAGCCGTGCTCAGCTATCTTGACAGCCATCGCACCCACCCCGACGCCGACACCATCTACGAAGACCTCAAACAGCACCACCCCTCGCTCTCCAAGACAACCATCTACAACACGCTGGACATGCTCCGGCGGCACAGCCTCGTCAAGGTGCTCACCATCGGCTCAAAGTTCCGCTACGACTTCAACCTGCTTCCCCACCACCATTTCCGCTGCCAGCGGTGCGGCGCCGTCATCGACATCCCGCCAGGCAATGCGCCCCTGGACTGCATGGACACCGACGGCCACCGCGTCGACGAAATCCACGTCTATCTCAAAGGCATCTGCAAACAATGCCTGCAAAAGCAAAAGGAGGAAAACAATGGATAAATATGTATGCACGGTCTGCGGCTACGTCTACGACCCCGAAGAAGGCGACCCCGACGGCGGCATCGACCCCGGCACGCCGTTCGAGGACATACCCGACGACTGGGTCTGCCCGGTCTGCGGCGCCGCCAAGGACGCATTCGAAAAAATGGAGTAAACCATGCAGCTACAACAGATAAGTCCAGACGTATACGCAGCGGTAGCCCGCCACTGGGACCGCCAGCTCTTCGACGAGCTCATCCCCCTGCCCGACGGCACCAGCTACAACGCCTACCTCGTAGAGGGCAGCGAAGCCACGGCGCTCATCGACACCGCCGACCCCGCCAAGCAGGACGAGCTGCTCAAGCTGCTCGACAGCTACGACGGCAGCATCGACATCCTGATAGCCAACCACGCGGAGCAAGACCACTCGGGCAGCATCCCCGCCGTGCTCGACCGCTATCCCGGTGCAGAGGTGCGCTGCACATCAAAATGCAGGGACATGCTCATCGACCATCTGCACGTCGACGAACAGCGCATCCAGGCGGTGGAGGACGGCGACACGCTTTCCCTGGGCGACAAAACCCTTCGCTTCATAGAAACACCCTGGGTCCACTGGCCGGAGACCATGAGCACCTACCTGGAAGAACAGCATATCCTGTTCCCCTGCGACTTCTTCGGCTCCCACCTGGCAGCCAGCCATCTCTACGTCCAGGACAGGGCAAAGGTGTACGAGGCGGCGAAGCGCTACTACGCCGAGATCATGATGCCGTTCCGCAAGCCCATCAAGAAAAACCTGGACAAGCTGGCCGACATTGACATCGACATGATAGCGCCCAGCCATGGTCCCATCTACCGCGACCCGGATTTCATCATGGACGCCTACCGGGAATGGGCAGGCGACGAGGTAAAAAACGAGGTTGTCCTGCCATACGTGTCGATGCACGGGAGCACCCGGGCAATGGTCGACCATCTCATCGATGCCCTTATCGAGCGCGGCATCACGGTGAAGCCGTTCAACCTGACCACCACCGATGTAGGGCAGCTGGCCATCTCGCTGGTTGACGCGGCAACATTGGTCATCGCGTCGCCGACGGTGCTCGGGGGGCCGCATCCCGCTGCGGTGTATGCGGCCTATCTGGCGAACGCCCTTCGCCCCAAGACCCGTTTTGCGGGTATCATGGGCTCCTACGGCTGGGGCGGCCGGATGGAAAACAAGGTCAAAGACCTCATCGGCAATCTCGACGTGGAGCTCCTTGACCCGGTTATAATAAAGGGATATCCACGTGAAAGCGATTACGCATCGATAGATGCATTAGCCGACGAAATCCTTAAAAGACATGAACAGATAGAACTCACGGAGGTATAAAATATGGACGAATTTGAAGAGCTGCTGCAAAAAGCAGACTGGAAAAAAGAGAAACACGTGCCGGTCATCACGGTGCTCGACGCATCGGACGACCAGGTGCGCGTGGAAGCAAGCGTGGGCAAAGAAATCGGCCATCCCAACACCACGGCGCATCACATCGAATGGATCGAGGTCTACTTCAAGCCCGACGGCGAAAAATTCCCCTACCTCGTCGGGCGATACGACTTCGCCGCCCACGGCGCCTCCACCGACGGCGCAGACACCAGCACCGTGTACACCACGCCGGAGGTAACCACCACGTTCAAAACCGAGAAACCCGGCGTCGTCTACGCCAAGTCGTACTGCAACATCCACGGACTCTGGGTCAACAGGGAAGAAATCACGCTCAAATGAGGTGAAAAAATATGGGAACCATAGGAAGAGAAATGGTCGACATGGACGTCGACGAGCTAGTGGCGCTGCTCAACAAGGCGTTCGCCGACGAATGGCTGGCCTACTACCAGTACTGGATCGGTGCCCAGGTGCTCGAAGGACAGCTGCACGGCCAGGCGGAGGCAGAGCTGCTCGAGCATGCGAACGACGAGCTCATGCATGCACAGATGCTGGCCGACCGCATCATCCAGCTGGACGGCACCCCGCTGCTGACGCCGGAGGACTGGTACCAGCACACCAACTGCGGCTACGAGGCACCCGAGGACCCCTCGGTCAAAAAAATCATCCACCAGAACATCGAAGGCGAACAATGCGCCATCAAGGTCTACCGGAAGCTGGCTGACATGACAAAGGAGGCGGACCCGGTGACCTACGAGATCGTGCTGGAAATCATGCGCGATGAGATTGAACACGAGGACGACCTCGAAGGCATCCTCGACGACATGAAACACATGTAAGGTGAAAAAAATGGAAGAAAAAGAAAAAAGTATGCCCCTCATCGGGGACCGGTTTCCGGAGATGACCGTACAGACCACCCACGGAGAAATACAGCTGCCGGAGGCGTTCAAGGGAAAATGGTTCATCCTGTTCTCCCACCCCGGCGACTTCACGCCCGTCTGCACCACCGAGTTCTACGCGTTCCAGAAGCGCTTTGAGGAGTTCCAGTCGCTCAACACGGAGCTCATCGGCCTGAGCATCGACCAGGTGTTCAGCCATCTCAAGTGGACGGAATGGATAGAGGAAAACCTGGGCGAAAAAATCGAGTTCCCCATCATCGCCGACGGCACCGGAAAAGTCGCAAACCGGCTCGGGCTGATACACAGCGCCGGCGGCACCGCAACGGTCAGAGCAGTCTTCATCGTCGACCCCAAGGCCACCATCCGGGCCATCCTGTACTACCCGGCCGAGCTGGGCCGCAACATGGACGAGTTCATCCGGATGATACGGGGCTTCCAGAAGGCAGACGAAGACGGCGTGGCCATCCCCGCCAACTGGCCGGAAAACGAGCTGGTACGCGACCACGTCATCATACCCCCGGCAAGCAGCGAAAAAGCCATCGAGGAACGCAAAAAACTGCAGGACAAGGGCAAAATCGAATGCTTCGACTGGTGGCTCTGCCACCGCAAACCCTAACTGCACGGGCCAGATACATACAGGAGAAAAAATGATAAGCACAGAAATCCAGGACGCCATAAACGAGCAGATAAAAGAAGAGCTCTACTCCGCCTACATCTACCTCTCGATGTCCGGGTACTTCGACAGCGAAGACCTGCCCGGCTTCGCCCAGTGGATGTACGCCCAGTACCAGGAAGAAATAATGCACGCCATGCGCTTCCACCGCTACCTGATGGAACGCGGCGGGCGACTGCACCTCCACGCCATCAAGGAGCCACCCCACGAATGGGACAGCCCCCTGGAAGCATTCGAGACAGCGCTGGAACACGAGCAATATATCACCGGCTGCATCAACGACCTGGTCGACCTGGCCGAGGCGGAGCAGGACCGGGCCACGTTCAACATGCTCCAGTGGTACGTCGACGAGCAGGTGGAAGAGGAGGCCAACGTGGGAGAAATCGTCGCCAAGCTGGAACGCGTCGGCGACAATGGCAACGGCCTGCTCATGCTCGACCGCGAGCTCGGGCAGCGCCAACCACCCGCCGGCGGCGAAGAAGAAGAACCGGCGGAATAACACCGCCCTCTCTTTTCCCCTTTTTTGATTCTTTTTACTCTTGTTAATAAACAGCCGACTGTGGTTTAACTGTATCCATTCGAGACACTAAACAAAGAAATAGCTATAAATAATTCCATATTACCATAGTATGAGATGGATGGCAGCCATTATCGTTGCTCTTTTACTGCTTGCCCCACTGCACTCGGCCAGCCATACAAACCTGGCTATTGTTGAGAGCGATGTTCTCTACGTCGGCGGCTCCGGACCAGGCAACTACACCAGCATCCAGGCTGCCATCGATGACGCCGGTGACGGTGCCACGATTTATGTGTATCCGGGGACGTACAATGAGAGTATCGTGCTCGACAAAGAGGTACGTTTAATCGGGAAAAGCGAAGATAGGGTAAAGCCAGTGGTTCAGGCGGTGGAAAATCAGAGTGCACTGCTCATCGTGGCCGATGGATGTACCATTATGGGGTTTACCGTGAAAAGCCAGGAGATACTGATCAGCGATGAAAATCCTCCATCATGTAAGATACGTTCTGACAACAATGTCATTGAAAA
>JAWOAW010000064.1:0-5868 GCA_046498345.1 Thermoplasmatota archaeon | reverse complement strand
CTGCCGGAATGGATGAGAATCTGTTTGTACAAAAATATCTGTTAAAACTCCCTGATGCCAAAATGCTGCAGCAACAAATTGAAAAGGAATTAAAAGAAATGTAAAATGAAGTTATACGAAGCCGGGGCAGTTGGGGCCGATGAGCGTGGCGCTATGGCAGCGGGCATACTGCACCATGTCCATCGCGTCGTTGACGGGCACGCCGTCGGTGACGACCACGACGAGCTCGATGCCGCCGTCGACTGCCTCATAGACCGCGTCACGGGTGTGGAGCGCCGGCACCAGGACCAGCGAGGCGTTGGGCCCGTGGGATAGGCTCTCCCGGACGGTGTCGTAGACCGGTACGTCGTGTACCATGCCGCCGCCCCGCCCCGGGGTGACGCCTGCCACGACGGTCCCGCCGAACTCCTGTATCGCCCGGACGTGATGGCGGCCCTGGTAGCCCGTGGCGCCCTGGACGATAACCCGTGTGGCCTCGTCAACGAGAACGCTCATGGTTTTCCTCCCAGCTCCGCAGCCCGTCGGGCTGCCATCTGAAACGACGGGATGGCGATGACCGTCCCCTGGAGCATCTCCGCCGCCTGGCGCTCGTTGGTTCCCCGGATGCGGGCTACCACGGGCACATCCACCCCCGTCTCGTCGAGCGCGTCAAGGATACCCCTTGCCACGGTGTCACATCTGGTGATGCCGCCGAACAGGTTGACGAAGATGACGTCGGGCGCCGCCCGCTGCAGTATCTGAAACGCTTTTTTGACCATGTCGGGGCTGTCCGTCCCCGCCAGGTCGAGAAACATGCCCCGTCCGCCGTAGCGATGCAATGCGTCGAGCGTGGCCATGGTCAGCCCGGCGCCGTTGGCGATGACCCCGATGTTTCCGTCGAGCTCCACGAAGGCCAGGCCGGCGTCCCGGGCCTCCCGCTCGAGCAGGGTCATGCCGGGGTTCTCCCGGGGCAGGTCGGGATGCCGGAAGAGCGCGTTGTCATCTACCTCGATTTTGGCGTCGAGCGCCATCGGGCTGCCGTCGACATCGGCGAGCGGGTTTATCTCGGCCAGCCGGCAGTCGTACGCCCGGAACAGATGGTAGAGCTTCTGTGCCACATCTGCCATGTCGCCGAGCTGCCGGAGCTGGTAGGGCTGCAGGCCGGCCAGGGGATGCACCGGAAGCCGGAGTATCTCCTCCCGTTCTTCGACGTCGACGCCTCCATGCCGGCCGTGGAGCAGCAGCGGCATCCCTTGTTCCCGGTCGACTGTCACGGCGAGATATCGCTCGACGTCATGTGGCACGTATTCCTCGACGAGCACCTCGCTGACGGAAAACCTGTGCAGGGTGCTCCCCAGCAGGTGTTCCGCTGCGTCACGTGCCATGTCCATGTCGTCGGCGTGGATGACACCCCCTGCCTTTTCTCGCTTTCCCGCCGGCACCTGCGCCTTGAGCATCCAGGGAAACGGCAGCGAAACTTTGTCGAGGTCTCCCGGCGATGCAACGACGCTGCCCCGGGGAACCGGGATGCCGTGCCGCCGGAGCAGCCGCTTGCCCTGCCATTCCACGAGTCGCATGCAATCAACATGTCCATCGGGCTATAAGATTTTTTGCCGGTGCCGCTCCGCCTTTTCCAGCACGTTTTTGGCGTTGTCGTAGGTGAGCTGCTCCATCGCTTCGGTGTAGCCAAGCCAGGCGTGGTCGGTGTGCTCATGAGACAGCGATACCTCGCGCGAGCGGCTCTCCGCCAGAAAAAAGACGACCTCCTTGTAAATGGTGGCGCCGTCTTTTTTGTAAAAATAGCTCGTGGTCTCCCGGAATCCCTCGACGAAGGAGAGCTGCTCCGGGGTCAGCCCGGTTTCCTCCTCTGCCTCGCGGAGGACGGTCTCCCGCTCGTCTTCGCCCGGCTCCACGTTGCCCTTCACGAATCCCCAGTGCCCCCGGCCATATCGGAGCAAAAGATAGCCGCCGTCGTTGAACACCACGGCGCCGCAGGACCGCTCCACCGGCATGGTCACCCGATGGTCTCCGTTGAACCCGTCGCGGTCAGCAGCTCCTGCAACGCCTCGCCATACGCGTCGCCCTCCAGGGTGAGCAGCCGCTCCGCGTGCCCGGCCAGATGCCCCCCGAACTCCCGCTCCGCGTCGCTGTACTTCCACTGCTCGCCCGAGGCCTTGTCCATGGCCATCAAAAAAGCATAGGCCACGGCCTTATGCTTGAAATCCATGTCCTTCCCCTGGATGGCCTTCACCGCCCCCGCGGAGCCGTCGCTCCGGTACGCCCGGGCGATGCCATCGGCAAACGACGCCAGCGGCGGCAGACCATCGTAGGAGGGCAGGGCGGCGAGCGCCTCCCGCCGCCGCGCCGCCTCGTGCACCCGCTCCAGTATCTCAGCCGGCGTATACTTGCCGCCGCTCTGCCGGAGGATGCGGAGCCCTTCGCTGCCCGCGATGTGCCGGACGAGCTGGCCGGCGTGGTCGTCCCAGTATTCA
Organism: Thermoplasmatota archaeon; assembly: GCA_046498345.1. Lineage (GTDB taxonomy): Archaea > Thermoplasmatota > E2 > UBA202 > DSCA01 > CAZESS01. The sequence continues at coordinate 3,397 of JAWOAW010000064.1, read as the reverse complement.
GCGATGACCGCGTTGGGCGTCGCATCGTCAAGAACCAATGGCTCCGAGGCCTGCTCCAGCAGCAGGTGGAGCGCCGGTATCTCCCATTCCTTGGGCGAGAGATGCTCGATGGCCGCGTCGACATCGCTGCCGAAGCAGATCCCGTCGAGCACGAACACCGGCTCATCCAGCCCCTGAATGCCCCACCGGGCCTTTTTCCGCCAGCTTTCGATAAAAGAGGCGTCGCTCATCTGCCCCGCCAGGTACATGTCGTCGTCAAGCCCGGCGTCGACGGACTCGATATGGCAGGTGCTGCACTCGTGGCCGCATTCCACGATGTCGCCTTCGACGTCAACGGAGAATATCTCCTCGATGTCCGGGGCAAAAAAATACCGGGTGAGCATGGCAACCGTGTTTTTTTCCGTGGCGCACCGCTCGCAGATATGCAGCCTGACATCGGTCGGCTTCCAGTCGACGACCAGGCAGGGCCGACCGGCGGATGCATGTCCGCAGCTGCCATCGTCGTCCAGACCGAGCCGGTGCAGCGCAAAGGATACAAACCCGTCGGGCGGCGCCGCGTCGTCTTCCACGCAGACCATGCCATCCTGGAGCGAATACAGGTACAGGTCGTTTTTCGCCGCCAGGTCCATCACGGCTAGCAGCCGGAGATGCGGGTCGTCGTAGTTCTGCACCCCGAGCAGCTTTTCCTCGTTCGCCTCACCCCGCTTCGCATAGACATAGGTGTCGCCGTCTATGTCCTTGGCCGCCAGATAGGGAATATCCTTGGCGTCGGCCAGCAGCATCGTCGCCGCCACCGCCGCCGCCAGATCCTTCGAAAACAGGTCCTTTCGGTCGGCATATTTTTTGAGCGTATCCTCATCGGCGTCGCGGAGCTTCTCCAGCTTCTTCCGGACGCCCTTGAACGAGCAGCGCCGGCAGTCCCCGCTGCACTCGGGGAGCACCATGGCCGGATCCTTTTTCAGCCTGGCGGCGATATTCCGGATGCGGTTTTCCTGCCGCTGCGTCGCCACCCGGATGCCGCTCCGGCCGCGCGGCGCCGACGGACAGCACGATGGGCCTTTCGCGTTCACAGGGGACAAAAAGCGAAGGGGTTAAAATGTTTTGTTGCCGCATGAGCCCATAGGAGGACGTTCCTGGATGCGTTTGTTACCGAAAGCCTGCTGCTGTTCTACCTTGACGAGGAAGACGCAACGGTGGTTGAGGAATGGCCTGGACAGGTGGTACAGGGAGCCGTGCAGGCAGTGTCATAGACCCCGGAGGACATCCTCATGCGTCACGGTGTTCCTGTCTTTCTGGTCATTCCATCGTTTCATGTAGGGATAGAAGTATTCATGGAGATCGTAGATGTTGCGGCAGAAGACGACCTGATGCGCCTGTATTACCGCTACCTGGAGGTAGAGCGGGAGCTCCTCGAACAGGTAGACGTCGTATTTTTTGCCGGCGACGTCGACCCGTCGAAACGTTTCGTTGAGCACCGCCGGCGTGTCCGGGTCGACGATGCAGAGGTCTATATCGCTCTGCTGGTGGGCGTCACCGGTGGCATGGGAGCCGTAGAGCAGCAGCGCAAGCACCCGATCTTTCAAAAATCCGAACTCTTTCATCAGCGAGGCTACAGGTGCTGTTTCAGCCATGATTGCACCTCCTGGCGAAACGATGTAAAGAGGGGAAGCAGCCGCCGCATCGAGGAAAACGCGATGTCGGTACGCAGATGGTTGTACCGGTGGATGAGCCTGTTGCGGAGGCCGTTGGCTTCTTTTAGCGCAGCAGCCGTCTTAGGAGACAGCATGTCCCGGTCGTGCAGCTGGCCAATGTTGACATAGTCGTCTTTCACGATATGTTCGCTGTCCCGAACCATCATGGAAACGAGGTCCATGGATGCCTCTACCATCTCCTGGAAGGCCTTGTAGGAGGCCAGCCGCAGTTTTTTGTCCTGCGTGAACTCATAGGTTGAAACGTCGGACATCCAGGTGGCTATGTCATCCTGTCTCTCCTGTAATAGCGCCAGCTTGTCTCGGTATCGCTTTGCACGCGCTACATCCATCGTCTTTATAATACCCGGCCAGTTATAAACGTAACTACAATGATTACCGCCTGCCGCCGCGCGTTGCCTTGCAGGGCAGGTAGCCGAGCAGGCCGAAGGAAGCTTTCTTCCTCCTAAGCGATGATAAACATTTAAATAAATTGTGCTGGTAAGAGGCTATGGAAGAGCAGCTTGAAGATAGAATCGTGGTCGACCCGGACGTGATGGCGGGGAAACCCGTGGTCAGGGGGACGAGGATACCGGTGGATGCCATCATCAGGCGGCTGGCAGCGGGGATGAGCATTAGAGACGTGCTTGAGGACTACCCGAATTTGCAGGTGGAGGACGTGAAAGCTGCCCTGGAATATGGTGCCCGTGTGGTAAGCGGGGAATAGATGCTGACCGGGCATGATAGCCGCATGGTTATCGTTTCAGGAGCCAATCGAGGAGGGGCGTATAGTGTATTCTCTTACCCTCTACTGTTTCCCTTTTTGTGGTGGAGCCCGTTATTATCAGTCCTTCTTCAAGGCCAAATTCGTCCATTGCCTTGAGGAGGGCCGTTGTCTCCCGTTTTCTGGTATCCGTGTCTCGGATGTCGGTGCATACCTGGATGAGATGCCCGACATCGGTTCCCTTTTTTATCACAAAGTCTACTTCTTTCTGTCGTTTGCTTTTCCAGTAGTAGAGATTGTTTCCGCGTCGAAGCAATTCTATTGCCACGGTGTTTTCGTACAGCGCGCCCAGGTCCTGTGACGTTTTGAACCCGGCTATGTTGGCTATGCCATTGTCCACGCAGTATATCTTTCTGGGGTACTGCATCTGGTCTTTCACGTTGTAGGAGAAGATGCGGCTGTCAAAAAACAGGAACGCGTTTCTGAGATGTGAGAAGTAGGTTGTGAGCGTTGGAACGGAGATTTGTATCCCCCTGCTGTTAAAGTAGTGTTTCATCTTGTTGAAACTCAGCAGGCTGGAGACGTTGCTGGCGAGATGGTAGGCAAACTCGTCGAGGACGTCCTCCTTTCGGACTTCCACTCGTGACAGCACGTCCCGGGACACGATGTCCGTGAAAAGCTGAGAAAGTATGTCCTCTTTTTCGTGTGCTAGCACGACATCGGGGAACCCGCCATAGCGGAGGTATGCTTTCAGATGCCGGTTGAGGAGGGCTCTCTCTTGCTCGGTGTCGCAGTCCGTGGAGCATTCTTTGAACCCGAGAAATTCCGTGAAACTCAGTGGGAAAACCCGAGTTGTCAGATGCCGTCCAGTGAGCAACGATGCGTATTCCCTGCTCAGCAGGTTTGCCGATGAGCGGCTGACAAAAATCTTGATGCCGCCTTTGAATTCGTCGTAGATGCTCCGGACATATTTCTCCCAGTTGGG
>JAWOAW010000100.1:0-6425 GCA_046498345.1 Thermoplasmatota archaeon | reverse complement strand
CATCGAGGTCGAAGAGGTCATCCCGGCTATCGCCGAGCAAAAGGGGCCGTTCTACGTCCGCATGGGCCGGGCGGACGCCCCGGTCATCTTCGACAAGCACCGCCCGTTCGAAATCGGCGCGGCGGCGCCGTTGCGGGAGGGCGGCGACGTCGCCGTCATCTCCACGGGGACCATGACCGCCGAGGCATTGCGCGCCCACGACCTGCTGCAACAGGATGATATCGATGCCAGCGTCATCCATATGCCCACGGTGAAGCCCATCGACGCCGATGCTGTGCGCCATGCGGCGGAGGAGACGGGCTGCATCCTGACCTGTGAGGAGCACTCGGTCATCGGCGGCCTGGGCGACGCGGTTGCGGCTGCCATGGCCGACCGGCCGGTTCCCATGCAGCGGGTGGCCATCAACGATGTCTTCGGCGAATCCGGCGAGGCCCGCGCCCTGATGGAAAAATATGGATTGACGGCGGAGAACATCGCCGAGCGGGCGCGGCGTCTCATCGAGCTCAAGCAGTAGCCACGGTGTCGCGTTACGGTACCGCGTGCGGGCTGATGAACGCTTTTATAGTCTCCGGTAGATACGGCTAGGCATGGAGGAACGGCGCATGCTCCGGACGGCCCGGCAGTCGCCACTCGGCTATGCAGCCGTTGGTCTCTCCATCGGCGGCAACGTTGTATTGTTCGGGGTTAAATACTGGGTGGGCCTGAGCGTTGACTCGGTGGCCATGCAGGCGGACGCCTGGCATACGCTCTCTGACACGCTGACCTCGGTCATCGTGCTCCTCGGCTTCTACATGGCAGCCCGGCCGCCCGACCGGGAGCATCCCTTCGGGCATGGAAGGGCGGAGTCCATCGCCGCCGTGGTCATCGGCACCCTGCTGGCCGTGGTTGCATTCAGCTTTCTCCAGGATTCCCTGGCGAGTCTGCTCGCCGGCCGGACGGTCGGCTACAGCGGGCTGTCCATCCTGGTCTTCCTGGCATCCGTGTTCGTCAAGGAGGCCATGGCCCAGGTGTCCATGTACGCCGGCCGGAAACATGACTCCCCGGCGCTCATTGCAGACGGCTGGCATCACCGTGGCGACGCGCTCACCTCGCTGCTCATCGTCGTCGGGGCCTGGGCCGGCGGCAGCTACGCCTGGATAGACGGCGCCCTGGGCGTCATGGTGTCGGCGTTCATCTTTTACGCTGCAGGCACTATTCTCCGGGACGTGGTCACCTCGCTGCTCGGGGAGCGGCCGAGCCCCGAGCTGCGGCAGCGCATCGCCATGGCCATCGGCGAGGCTGCGCCGGAGGCGTCCGACGTCCACCATATCCATATGCACCGGTACGGCGACCACCGGGAGATGACCGTGCACATCCGTCTGCCGGATGACATGCCGATGCGCGAGGCCCATGCCGTTGCCTCCCGGGTGGAAGAGGTGCTGTATGAGCGCTTCGGCATCGCGGTCACGGTGCACGTGGACCCGCTGTCAGATGGGCACGTGTAAGCTTTTAAAGCATGCCGGGTTGCATGCACATATGGAACCCTACAACACCTTCGAGCACACGGCCGACGTCGGCATCGAGGCGAGGGGCGCCACGCTTGAGGAGGCGTTTGCCAACGCGGCCCGGGGCATGTTTTCTATTATCGTCGACGGCAGCGACATCGCCGCCCGGGTGAAGCGGGATGTCGTGCTGGAGCCGACGGACGACGACGAGCAGCTACTGGTGGACTGGCTGTCCGAGTTGCTGTACGTGCATGACGTGAAGGGGCTGGTGTTCGGCTCATTCGACGTAGCGATTGACGACGGCCTGCATGCCACGGCGTGGGGGGAACCCTACAGCCGGGAGCGGCATGGCTACGGGTCGGAGATAAAGGCAGTGACCTATCATCTCCTGGGCATCAAAAGAAATAAAAAGGCCGTTCATATAAAAGTGCTGTTTGATATCTGAGGGATACCATGTGGAAAGGACCGCTAGACAAACGTGACGACTATCGCTATGAGATTCCATCCAGCTACCGGGGCGAGCACGGCAACCTGGACATGCGCACCTCCGCCGTCATCTACGCCAGTTCCGACATGATCGAGGCCATCCGGGGTGACAACGCACCGGAGCAGATCGCCAACGTGACCACCCTGCCCGGCATCGTGGGCAACGCCATGGCCATGCCGGAGATGCACTGGGGCTACGGCTTTCCCATCGGGGGCGTGGCGGCCACCGACGCGGAGGAAGGCGTCATCTCACCCGGCGGCGTGGGCTTCGACATCAACTGCGGCGTCCGCCTCATCCGCACCAACCTCAAGGCCGACGACCTCGATAAGCAGGCGGTGCGGCAGCTCATAGACAAAATGTTCGTCAACGTGCCCTCCGGCGTCGGCTCCAAGGCCAAGGTCCGGCTGAGCAAGCCGGAACTGGACGACGTCCTGCGCATCGGCGCCCGCTGGGGCGTGGAAAACGGCTACGGCTGGCAGGACGACCTCGAGGTCCTGGAGGAAAACGGGGCCATGGACGCCGCCGACCCCTCCCACGTGTCGGACAAGGCGATGGAACGCGGCAAATCCCAGGTGGGCTCCCTGGGAGCCGGCAACCATTTCCTGGAGATACAGCGCGTCGACGAGATCTTCGACGAGCAGGCAGCCGGGGCCTACGGCATCGAGGAGGGCAACGTCACCGTCATGATACATACCGGGTCGCGGGGCTTCGGCCACCAGGTCTGCACCGACCATCTCCGCGTGCTCGAGCGAGCCGTCAAAAAATACGGCATCAGTCTACCCGATAAACAACTGGCCTGCGCTCCTGCCACCTCGGACGAGGCGCAGTCATATTTCAGGGCCATGGCCTGCGCCGCCAACTTCGCCTGGTGCAACCGGCAGCTCATCACCCACTGGGTCCGACAGTCCTTCGAAAGCATCCTGGGGCAGACCGGGCACGAGCTGGGCATGGACGTGGTCTACGACGTCTGCCACAACACGGCCAAGCTGGAAGAGCATGAGGTCGACGGGGAACGCCGCGATCTCTACGTGCACCGCAAGGGTGCCACCCGTGCCTTCGGCCCCGGCAGCCCGGGTATCCCGGAGCAGTATAGTGACGTCGGTCAGCCGGTCATCATCCCCGGCGACATGGGCACCGAGAGCTACCTGCTGGCGGGCACCGCCGGGTCGGAGGAAACCTTCGGGTCCACCTGCCACGGCGCCGGCCGGACCATGTCCCGGACGCAGGCCCGGAAGAAACAGCACGGCAAAGACGTTGGCAGGGAGCTGCAGGACAGGGGCATCTACATCCATCCCAACAGCTGGAAGGTGGTGGCCGAGGAGGCCTCCTACGCCTACAAGGACGTGAGCAGCGTGGTCGATGTCACGCACAACGCCGGCATCTCCCGCAGGGTGGCCCGCATGAAGCCACTCGGCGTGGTCAAAGGATAAACCATGGACATATATCTGCCGGCACTCAAGATTGGCATCTGCGTCCTGTTCGCCGCTGTCTCAACCCGGTTCCGGTTTCTCGATTACGGGGGCACCGTGGCCGCCACGGTAATCGGCCTGGTCATCATTTTCGCAGGGGGCATCGCCTGGTTCGCCATCCTCCTGCTCTTCCTCCTGCTGGGCATCATCGCCACCAAATACCGCTACCGGTACAAGGAGCGCAAGGGATTGCACGAGCGGGGCAACGGGATGCGCAAGGCCCGCAACGTCCTGGCCAACGGGATGCTGCCGGCGGTCACCGCGCTGCTCGCGCCCGTGTTTTCCCGGGGGGAGATGGCGGTTCCCTTCGCCGCGGCCATCGCGGTCGCCACCGCTGACACGTTTGCCTCGGAGCTCGGCGTACTCTCCGAAAAAGTGTATCTGATCACCACGCTGCGGCGCACCGACGTGGGCACCAACGGCGGCGTCTCCTGGCTGGGCGAGGGCGCTGCACTGCTGGGCAGCCTGGCCATCGCCGTCCCGTCGGTTTTTTTGCTTGGCATTGGCCTCGTCTGGCTGCCGTTTATCGCCGCCGTGGGATTCCTCGGCTGCCAGGTGGACTCGCTGCTGGGGGCCACGCTGCAGGGCGGCGAGATCGGGACGGAGGAACAGCTGCCCTCCGATGCCGTGCTGACCAACAGCGACGTCAACCTGCTGTCCATCGCCGTCGCGGTGCTCATCGCGTTTGTGTACGCCGTCCTGCTGTTCTGACCGCGGTTACCTCGACGTCGGCCTGCCGCCGGGTGTGAAACGAAAACTGCGGCTTGATGGAAAAACGATACCGGCGTGCATGGGTGATGGTACCCCCGAGCGAGGACACCAGGCGCTCAATGAACGCCAGGGTTCTGCTGAGATGCAGCGAATGCACGACCGGAGCGATGTCCAGCGCCTTCTGGAGGAACAGCCGGTCGGCCCGGCGGTTGGCGTGCTGCGCCCCGAACGGCGGGTTCATGATGACGGTGTCGCACTGCATGTCCAGCGTAGCCACGTCGGCGACCGTGAAATCGATGTCGACCCCGTACCGCATGGCCTGCCCTCGCGCGACGGCGACCACCGCCGCGTCGACGTCCACGCCGGTGACACGTGCCGCGCCGAGCAGCGCCGCGCCGATGGCGAAGATGCCGGTGCCGCAGCCCAGGTCCACGACATGGCAACCCTGGATGTCGCCCGCCGCATTGTACAGCATGTCGGCGGCGATGTCCGCAGGTGTCTGGTACTGCTCGAGCGACGCCTTCGGCTCCGCCGGCGCCGGAATGTCCTGCAGCAGCATCTCCAGCTCCTTTTTTTTCATGGCCACATCCTACATATAGTTCCCCTTTATTGCTGTATTGTATGCAGCCCACCGAGTACGGCGTCGTGGTTTGCCCCCAATGTGAGCGACCCCGCGCCGTCAACCTCTCCCACAAGACGGCTACCTGCCAGCGCTGCGGAAAGCAGTTCAAACTCCGGACCCGCAAGGTCATGTATCGCTCCCCGGATGCCCGGGAGGCGGCGGTCGCCGTGGCCGAGATAAGCCGGCGGCTCCACGAGGGGTGAGCCAAAAAAGTTATGTAGCGACAGCCATTGCCAGACCCATGATTTTCATGAAGCGCATGTGTGCTGTCGCGATGCTGTCGCTGCTGCTCATACCGGCGGCCATGTGCACCGTGGGCGCGGCGCCCGATAGCAGCATCGCGGTGTCGGAGGAGGCCATCCATGTTGCCGACGGCGAGGTCACGCTCACCGTCTGGTTCGGGAGCCACACCGGCAGTTACAACGGCACCGTCGACATCTGGGCACCCGCCGATGCAACGGTTACCTGCCAGGATGTCGAACTCCAGCCGACATGGAACGGCAGCGTGGCCACCGTCGACCTGGGCGCCCACGATATCACCATTCCCGCCGGGGAAACCGTCTCCGTGACCGCCCAGTATACCCTGGACGGGGACCTCGAACACCGCGTGCTCTACGACGCCACGGTCAACGTCACCGTGGACAGCCACGCATACGTCCGGGGTAGCATTCCGTTGTCCTACGTGGCCGGCCGTTACACCGGCACCGCCACGCTCACCAAAGGCGAAACATTCGCCGTCACGTTTGCATCCGGTGGGGCAGACGAGGACACCGGACTGCTCTACCTGGCAACCGGGCTGGCCATCGGCGCCCTCGTCGCCGGTGCTCTCCTGTTCGCCATGCGACGGCGGCATCGCGACCGCCACCTGGAAAAGGAGCCGGTGGAGGCACTGGAGATGCGGAAAAAACTGCTCACCCGGCTTCTCAAACAGCTCGAAATCGAGCGGGACAAGGGAAAAATCGCCGACGCCTACTACCAGTCCATCAAGGAATCCTTCAAGGAACAGGCGGTACGGGTCATGCGAGAGATAGACCGCCGGGGCTAGCTATTTTTCGACCACGGCGTAGGGAATCTCGACGCAGGTGTCATCTATCAGCCTGAAGGCCTTCAGCTCCATGGTGACCGGGTCGGCGACCAGGGCCACGTGAAACGGCTGGTTGAACATCCGCATCTGCGTGTCGAGGTCGATGTGGGACATGAAGCTGGTGTACCCGGGATGTGAATGGTACCAGCCGATGAGCACGTAATCATACTCCAGCTCGTCCAGCTCGTCGAACATGCTCTCGAAGGCATCCTCCCGGAAGCGCACCGACGTGGCGGTGGCGTCCAGCTGCCCGGTGACCACGTTGTATACCACGGAAAACCGCTTGCTGTTCCACCGGCAGATGTCGCCCACCAGGAATCCGAGGGCTTCCAGCTGGATGGCGGCCATCTCGGCGCAGTGGACGAGCAATTCGTCTATGGCCTCCTGCCGGATGTAGAGGTTGAGGTCCTGCGCGCATCGGGTGTTGACCTTTGTTTCGTGTGGCTCCGCGGTGCCTTCGACGTCTTCGATGCCGGCCTGACGCAGCCGGGCTGCCATGTATGTCCGGGCGTCCTCCTCGCTTTTCCGGGGGGTGTAGCTGAACACGATGTTGTCGGGCGGCTGCCGT
>JAWOAW010000079.1:0-26276 GCA_046498345.1 Thermoplasmatota archaeon | reverse complement strand
GATCGAGTGGTCTGTCTTGACACCTCGTTCATTGCTGACTTGAATCGGAAGGATACCGCCGCCGTTGAAACGCTGGTTACTCGTAACGTTCGGCATTTTAGAAAAATAGAGCCCGTGTCCGTGGTCCCCTACTAGCTTGTCAGGTTTTCCTCGATAGACATCGGAGGGTTGCCGCCCGGAAAATTTCGACGATGTTAAATATCTGGGACGAGATGAAGGCTGCAGAGACGGAGCGGGATTGGAAGCCGTGCGCCGCCATGCCGTTTTTTACCTTTTTTACCGGTGATAAGCCATCATATTGCTAGCAAAATGACAATAACGTGGGAAAACTATATATACTACCTGTGCTATATGGTAAGTGGTGAAAACCATGACAAAACACCTACAAAAAATAAAGAACCTCTGGGAAGACAAGACCGGTGTAAGCCCCATCATTGCTGTGATTCTGATGGTGGCCATCACCGTGGTACTGGCAGCAACAATCTACGTCTGGGTCTCCGGCTTCGGAGGCGGAGAAGGCAGCACCGCGACTTTGAGCTTAGCCCAGATAGACTACGAAGAAAACACCGATACTTACACGTTGAAATATCGAGTAAATGATGCTGAAGGTGGTCTCGGATGGGAAGATATCGAAGTAACACTCGCAGGCACCCCAATCTGGGATGGCGGCGCAGTATCTGATGAGACCTTTACTATCACATCCGGTGGTAGTACAAGTACAGGAGATACTACGGGTAAAATCTCAGCAGGCGACACATTTGAATATACTACCACTACTGATGATGATGATCCACTCGGTAAAACAGTAAATATATTCGATATCAACGGCGACAACATCCTGTGGTCTGCTAGCGTCCACTACTAAAGCCGGGCAGAGACCACCGAACCTTTTTCCCCTTTTCCCCCCTTTTACTCATTTTTATATAATGCTTTTCAAACCTCGGCATACCATCGCACTTACCCGATGAGCAACTGGTGTAGCACGTCCTGGAGAAGCCGTACGACCGGTATGAACATCGTGAATTTATCATTGCCTGGAATATAGCTTGCTGGCAATCCTCTTGAAATGAGGATATTAGTGATTAATACTGCTAGCGTGCCGGAGAACACGCCTACGCCTGCCAGCGGTGGCAACAGCGAGCCGATGTTGCATTGCAGCCCTCCCCAGCGGCGAAGCCTCTCAAGCAGCACGGTTGCTGTCAGCGTTGCAACTAGTATAATGCCGAATAATCGGCTCACCTCGATAAAGTGGTTGATGTTGCCGAAAAAGTACCGCTGGTTGAGCGAGGTTATATAGAGTACCCAGATGAAGACGGGCAACAGCACGAGCATGGAATACCAATACGTTTTCTCTATGCTTCGAATGCGAGACGGCACATATCCTATGATGAATACCGTGGCAAAGTACAGAAACGGCAGATGCAGCGGCAGATACCACCGCATATCATAGCCGCCTCCCTGGGTCACGGACACATTTACGAATATAAACAGATGGAGGATGATATATGTCAGCATCAGCCCGTCGAGCATGCTGAAGCTTTTCTTTTTCCAGAGGTACACGAGCGGAGAAAAGAGCGACAGGATGAATAACGGGACGAAAACAAAGAAGGCGAAGCTAGCCTCCGTTCCTCGGGCGTTGAAGAATGATTTATAAAGATTCAGGGGGACTTTTTCTGGTTCACCTACAGCACTCACCCGTTTGAGGAACTCCCAGCCGACCTCCAGCGAGTTGACGATAAAAGAGAGCCTGCCCAGCGCGCCCATCTCGGTTTCCCGTACCACCCTGAACGACGTATGGGCGGTGGCGTTGAGCCTAGTCCTGCTCACCGCGATGGTTTTCAGCCAGATATTTCCGGTCAGGTTTGATACATCAAGGGCGAACCGTGAGCTTGAGTAGTCGACGCCCGCCGTCTGCCATGTCCGGTTGTCGGGCGAGTACTGCACCTCGACGTAGGCGGTGTTGTCGCTCGTGTTGTAGGAGACAACGGCAACGTCTCGTATCTCTGCGCCGGCGGCTGGCTCGGTTATTGAAATGGTTGGCATCCGGTTGTCAATGGTGATGCCGCGGGTGGTCATGGTCTCCATCACCTGGCCGTCGTGATGTGCCGTCGCCCGGAGCGCCGTCATCGTATGCAGCCAGCTGGTCGTGTTCCACGTGAACGGCGTCTCCGGTGTGTAGTCGACGCCGAGAAGCTGCCAGGTATCGTTTAAAAGATATTCGTATTTGATGTGGGTTGCTCCGGGCGGAGCGATGCTGTCAACGGTGGCGGTGTTCCCGATGTACGAGCCGGTGGATGGCTGCATGAGTATCAGGTGTTCCCCCGAGTTGTCTACGGTGAAGCTGACGATGCTGCTGTTCTGGTAGCCCACATGGTCGGTGGCAACCACTTTCAGCGAATAGCTTCCCTGCAGTCCCGTCGTGTTCCAGGCGAAGCCATCATGGGGCGTGGTGTCGTTGCCGAGCCAGGTCCATCCATCGCCATCGGAATACCAGTAGTCGACCACGGCGACGTCGGCGGAGAGATTGCAGCGAACGGTGACGTTGCCGGCCACAACGCTGTCTTCAGCCGGTGATAAAAAGGAAACTATAGGCGGCGTGTTGTCGACGACGACGCTGACGTTTCTCGTCGCCCTGTCACCTCGCCAGTTGCGAGCCGCGACGTTGAGGATGCCGATGCCCTCCGTAGCGTTGGTCGTGTTCCAGTCGAACGATACAGATGTATTTGTACTCGTATGCAGCGTCGTCCAGTTTTCCCCGTCGCTGCTAAAGCGTATGACCGAACGCTCGGCGTTGTCACTCACGTTGTACGCCACCAGTGTCGTGCCGGTGACATAGGCCCCGCTCGCCGGCGATATCATCGTTACCGTCGGCGGGTCCGGCGGAATCACGTTCCGGTTTCCCTTGGCGATGTAGCCGGGATAGAGCGGATTGTCGTATATCACATAGTTTTCCACCAGGTACGGTGTCAGCGACAGCGACACCACGAAAACGATCGTCACCAGGTTGAGTATCCGCCGCCGCTTCGTGGTCAGCACGTCCACCAGCAGCAGCGAAAGCAGGATGACCACGCCGGAATAGAGCTGTATCCATACAGCCAGAGCGGCGAACACATAGCCGCCGTAATGATACCGCTGCTTACCCGTTTTTTTGCCGTAGATGAAAGAGGCGAAGGCAAACACGAGCAATGCAAAGTTGAGGCCGTGGTATTTCTGCCCGATGGCCCAGAACGCCACGGGCGAGGCTACCAGCAGCAAAAACGAGCCAAAAAAAGCCGTCTTGGAGTCAAATACAAACCGGAAAAAGCGGAACAGCACGGCCAGCCCCAGCGACACGAACACCAGGCTCATGAACTGCATTGCTATCGGCGGCCCCCAGAGCTCGAAGCTCAACGGCTGCAGCAGCCACATGTTCACGGCAAACAGCCCCGCTGGAGCGCCTATCGACAGCCACCGTATCTTTTGCTTCATATCGTTTACATTCGGCCATTTTTTCTGGGCCCATCCGGCGATGCAGCCAGATGACAGATACAAAAACGCGCCCAGTGCAAGGCTCCACAGCAGGGGAAAGAACGCCTCGACACCCATTACAAAATCGGCTGCAGCCAGCCCATAGTAAAACGGCACCGAGAATACGGACATGCCGTGCGATGCAGCAATATATCTATGGCCGCCATATTCGGTAAAGCGGGGAGCAACGTGTATACCAGCCCGAGAAACGTAGTACTGGTCAGGCACCTCCTCGATGGTCAGGTCGCCGTTGAGGAGGTTGTAGAGGCTCGTTACCTGCTCGCTCTCATCGTTGAGATATACGCCGGCAGAGAAAATGGTGAGCAGGACAAACATGGAGAGCAGGAACACCTGCAACGTCTGCCGGTCAGGAAAGAAAAAACTCCATATTCGTTTCAGTATCCTTGCTGCTTCCCGCTGCACAGCCAAATAAATCGCTCCTTACATTAGATATTTTCGATATAATCCGGGTTACTCCCGCACGATCATCACGGGCCCGTCGGCATGGTGCATGACCTTCTCCGACACGGAGCCGATGAGAGGAGAGTACCCGGAAGATACTTATATGTGCCTGCACATAAATATGTGATGCCAAATATAACGCTGTCTGTCCCGGATGACCTGAAAGAAAAGATGGAGCAGCATCCCGAGATACGGTGGAGCCAGGTCGCTCGTGCAGCCATCGAAGAAAAGATACGGGACCTCGAGCTGCTCGACAGACTCACCGCGAAGAGCACGCTCACCGAGGAAGACGTAGAGCAGATAAGCAGCCAGATAAACAAGGACGTGGCACGAAAGGTGTTGCATGGATGAACATCGTCGTGGACACGACAGAGTACATGTTACAGAAGTTCCAGTAACTCCGATGTCGAGAAAACCGGCACCCGGGACTGCTCTTTAAACGCCGTCTCCTCCGACCATATCGGGCTGTCGTGCGACAACGCAAGGGCAAAATATGGGTCATCTTTCCGGACATGTTCTCCATGAGGCGATATCGCCGCAGCGTCATCCAAGAAATCTTCATACGCTGCCACCGGGACAACATTGATTTTTCGTTCAAGCAATGACAAAAGAAACATAAATCCCGATGGAGATATCCCGGCAAACTCCATAATCCTCTCCCGGTTGTTCAGCAACTCTTCGAGTGCAAAGGAAGGTGACAGCATCCTACACCCGCGATGCGGTAGCTCTTCAATGAGACGCCGCCTGCTGGAATCTTTTTTAAAAAAGGAAAACAATATGTTGGCGTCGACAACGAGCAGCGACGGAACGCTGACGGGCATTCCCGTTCACAGCCCGTGTTTCTTCGCGACGTGCTCCTTCAGCTCGCCGCCCAGTTGCAACGCCAGCTCGTCGGACACCTGGCTGTCTTCCAGTAGTTCATCCGCCATCTTGAACATCAGCCGTTCACTCAGCCGCTCCCGCAACGCATCACGCACGATGCGGTCGACCTCTCGCCTGCTGAGCTCCCTGACTCCTGCTTCAAGGTCCTCCGGGATCTCGATTTTCAACTCAGCCATGTTCTCTTCAGTAATCTATACCAACGGCAGTATTAAACGATTGTGCTTTTTTGAAGATTCATCTGGTAAAAACGTTCATGTCCGGTCCCATTCACCCGGAGCTCACGAAGACGAGCGTCCAAGTCCTCCATGTCTTTAAGCATGCCGCGATACTGCTTCACGCTGCCACCTTTCTTCTCTGGCTCTTTCCATGCTCCTGAAATCTTGTTCCATATGCTGACCGGGATGATGACCCGGTTTTTCTCCCCCTCTCGTTATACACGTACTCTCCTTTCACATGTTTTAATGGCCAGATATTTAATACAACTTTCTCTAAAACTCGACTCTGAAGACGGTGCTGACTGGCTGCCACTCAACGTATGCCTCACGGTCGTCATGCTTTCGCTTCCGTAACTCGGCCAGCTTTTTTAGTGGAACCATCATGACACCGTTATCTCGTCCTCCAGTATCGTGTCAGTCTGATGCGAGCATCTTTTTCACCTGGCTGGAAAACGCCTCAAGATGTCGATGGTCATGCTGCAGGATTTCATGGATGACATCCATATCCAGCCGCCAGTATATATGCACCAGCATGTTTCGGAAGCCTGCCAGCTCTGCCAGCTCATCGGCTAGCTCCACGGATATCACGTTTTCTTCGGCCAGTATCTCGAATGCCTCCCGGTAGGTTGACGGCTTCCGCAGGTTCTTTTCAGCTATGAGATGATTGGCAACGTCGATGGAGGACTGGATGGCCACCAGCATGGCATGGAGAACCATGTTGCGGGTGTCTCTGTCCGTTTTCAGTTTTTCCACCGGGAACGCTTTGTACCGTTTCCAGTCCCTCAGTGACGCTTCCAGTTCATTGAGATGGTCAAGTATTCGCTCCTCGTCTATCACGCTATGCCTCCAGCAGTTCCCGTTTCAGCCATCCTGCCGTTTCCCGGTAGTCCATGTATGAAGATAGCACCTGGGCTTCAAACCGTATCCGCCCCCTGTCATCTCGGGAAAAAACCACCTTCCCTGTTTTCACCACCTCGTACTGAAATTCGACAGGTGCATCGTTGATAACCCGTACATCCACTTCCTTGGCATAGTCCAGGGCTTTCTCTGTCTCTCGTGCTACCTTCATGCCATACTTTATCCGCCGGTAGGAATCCATCTCGGCCGGGAGATATAGTGCGACATCTATGTCTCTGAACTGGCTGCTTTCCAGAATGGAGCCGAAGAGATATGCAAATCGTATCTTTTCGAACCGGGAAACAACCTTCGTGACGTGAGGAGCATATCCCTTCGTGGTATCCATACACATCCATCGGGAGGGACTTAAAATAGTTTTTCAATTATTCCTCTATGACTTCTGTCATCTTCATGTGCCCTCTCCCGCTTGCCGTCAGGGTATCCGCTGCACGCCTCTGACATGCTCGAATCCACGGTCGAAGGAATAAATCTGCTCGATACCGCGGCGGCGCATCACCTGTACGGCCAGCGCGTCGTTGGCATCCAGCGACAGCTCCCCCATCAGCTCTACGGCCCCAAGATAGTCATGGGGGCTCACACCCTCGATGTGCATGTTGTCCAGCGAATAAAACGTGGTCACAATATGTGACAGTTCCTCAAAAGACAGAGCTCGATTCAGGATGTTGACGATTTCCGACAGATGCACCACCGTCGTCACCACGTCCTCCGCTCCGTCGTTTACCAGTCTGACTATCTCCTGGGAAGCGGTTTTCATCTCCCGCTGCCGTGCCTTCAGTTTTCCCGTCGGCGTATAGAATGCGTAGATGAAAATGTTTGCGTCGAGGAAGCGCATCTATTCCACCGTATAGAATGTTTTCTCGAATTCCCGCCAGTCGTCCAGGTCGACGCCGAGATCGACAGTGTCGAAAAACGCTGTGAGGTCAACCCGTTTTTTCGGTATGACCTTGAGATATCCCCCTCTTTTTATGACGAATACCTCCCGCTTTTCATTGAGCTCTTTTTTCCGCCAGTCCGAGGGAATCACAAACCGCCCGTGTTCATCCAGCTTCCGCACCTCAACATCTTCCATACAATAATAAAAAAACCATATATTTAAAATTTATGGTAAAATATTCATTTTATCCCACAAAATAAGTTTTAAACCATTTCCTGTTCTGCTGGAAGGGATTCTTCAAGCGGATGCCACATGTGAGGGCCAGAAATACTACAGCATTTCCATTAGGTTGGAAGACGAAACAATGCCGACCTCGGACTGCCCTCGAAACGCCTTTTCCCTGGACCAAATTGGAGCACCCGTTTTCAATGCCAGGGCAAAATAGGGAACGTCTTTATCATGTGGAGACGCCTGTCTGGCCTTTTCCGCGTGCCCGGTAAACTGCTTGAAAGGCACCGGGGTTATCTGCTCCTCGATGAATCCAAATATATCGGTTATCTCTCCCTCAGAAAGATTGCTTCTTTCAATGATTTCATCGATATGCTTCTCTATCTCCACAAACAAGAATTCAGGGGCGATAAAATCTATCTTTCTCGTGAGCGAATTCAGCAGAAAAACGTTAAAAGTCTCCCCCGCAGTCAACAAAGCCGAAAACACTCGGTTGGCATCCACCACCACAAACATGCTATTCCATCGAGGCTTTGAACCGTCTGGCTACCGCTTTGTCAATCTTCTGTGATATCTCTGCCACGTCTTCCTCCGTCAGCTCGCTTTTCGCCTGTACCCGCTTGAGGCACGCCAATCTCTCCAGCTCCGACCTGAGCAGCTTGGTCACCGCTACGGATACAGATACCTCCGAAATTTTTTTCATTTCGTCTTCCAACTCCTCTGGAATATCAACTTTCAGCTCAGCCATGTTCTACACAAAATATACCAGGCATCCTATTTAAATAATTTCCCGTTTTCGTTGCCGGTGACGTATTTCTATTACCGGTCATCGCTGCACCCGGGATACACGGACATCACCATCCGGTGTCTCTCCGTCCTGCCACACCTGGCATATCCGGACGGTGCCCTCAGCTTCGTAAACCCGTCCTATTCCCGCACGATCATCACGGGCCCGTCGGCGTGGTGCATGACCTTTTCCGACACGGAGCCGATGAGAATGCGGTCCAGGGCGGTCATGCCCTTGCTGCCCATCACGATGAGATCGTCTGGGCCGGCGACCTCGATGATCTCGTGGTCGGGGATGCCCTCCACCATTTTTTTCTCCACCGTTACATCTTCTTCCATGCCCATGCTCTCCACCTCGTCCAGTGCCGCCAGCCCCTCTTTTTCCAGGAAGATGTCGATGTTGAACGAGCCCAGCTCCTCGGGCGAGGGTATCTTGGCGATCAGCGAGCTGTCGACGACGTAGAGCGCGACCACCTTGATACCGAGATGCTTTGCCAGGTAGATGGCCTTCCGGGCTGCCTTTTTCGCTCCCTCCGAGCCGTCGATGGGTGCGATGATTCGCTCGAATGCTCGTGCCATTACCCGTTAAATGCTAGTGCGCATTTAAATGTATGCTCTACAGGCCTGCCTCGTCGCGGAGCACCCCTTCCAGGTCGGTTTTCTCCCAGGTGAAATCCGGGTCGCTGCGGCCGAAATGCCCGTAGTTGCTCGTCTTCCGGTAGATGGGCCGGAGTAGGTCGAGCTGCTCGATGATGCCCTTCGGCGTGGTCTCGAAATGCTCGTTGACCAGCTTCAGGATGTCCCGGGCGGGGATGCGCTCGGTGCCGAAGCAGTCGACCATCAGGGACAATGGCTCGGTGATGCCGATGACGTAGGAGAGCTGCACCTCGCATTTGTCGCAGATGTCCGCCGCCACGAGGTTTTTGGCGATGTACCGGGCCATGTAGGCCGCCGACTTGTCCACCTTGGTCGGGTCTTTCCCGGAAAACGCGCCGCCGCCGTGGCCGGCCACGCCGCCGTAGGTGTCAGCGATGATCTTTCGCCCGGTCATGCCCACGTCGGCGACGGGGCCTCCCTTGACAAACCGGCCGGTGTTGTTGATGTAAAACTGCGTCGCATCGGTGAGCCAGTCGCCGCATATGGGCTCGATGACCTCCCGCTGGATGTCCTCCCGGAGTTTTTCGAGCTCGACGTCCTCGTCGTGCTGCGCTGCCACCACCACGGAGGTCAGATGCTGCGGCTGGCCGTCCTCGTAGCTGGCCGTCACCTGCGTCTTGCCGTCGGGCCGCAGATAGGGCAGAATATCTTTTTTTCGGACCTCTTCCAGACGCCGGGCGAGCTTGTGAGCCGTCATGATGGTCAACGGCATGTATTCCTCCGTCTCGGTGGTGGCGTAGCCGGACATCATGCCCTGGTCGCCGGCGCCGACCTCGCCTTTTTTGTTGACCCCCATGGCGATGTCCTCGGACTGGCTGTGGATGCTGGTGAGCACGCCGACCGTGTTGTAGTCAAACCCGTAGACCGGCTTGTCGTAGCCGACCTCGGCGATGACATTGCGCACGATCTCGGGTATCTCCACGTATGCCTCGGTGGTTATCTCGCCGCTGACGATGACGAAGCCCATCCCCGCCATGGTCTCGCAGGCCACCCTGGCATCGGTGTCCTGCTCGATTATCTCATCCAGGACCGCGTCGCTTATCTTGTCGCACACCTTGTCCGGGTGTCCCTCCGCCATGGACTCAGAGGTAAACAGAAAGTTTCCCTTCTTCATGACCCGGAATATGCCGCCGTAATATTAATGTAATGGTATCCGCTAGATGCGTTCCTCCCGCCGTGTCAGGTAGTACCGCTGGAGATGCGCCGGAAAATCCCGCCGGGGGATATATCCCAGCGACAGCCACCGCTCGACGGTGTCGATCGCATCCTGCAGCCTGCCCCTCATCGAATCATCCGTGGCCATGCCATGCAGCGCCTCCAGCACCACCATGTTGTACTGCATCCAGGTGACCTCCTGGAAGGGATTGAACTGGTGCACCGCGTAGGGATTGTACAGCACGTTTTCCGCCAGCTTCTGCTCCTTGTACATCTCCAGCACGTTCATATAGAGATGCGCCAGCAGCCATATCGCCGCCAGGATGGCCAGGAAGACCAGCGCCACGCCCACGTAGGGGTGGATGCCCCGCCAGGCGATGTAGGGATATGCGGTCAGCGCGATGTTGAGCGTGAGCAATACCACGCTGCCCACCATGGCCACCTGTTTTATCTTGGCCAGCTCGACGTTGAAGGTTTTCTTTATCTCTCTGAAAAAGGACATGGTTTCACGTCTCTGGAATCCCGTCGTGGCAGATGAACCTTTCGCTGGAAAAAGATGGATGCAGGGGACGAGATTTGAACTCGCGGACCTCTACAGGACAAGGCCCTCAACCTTGCGCCGTTGGCCATGCTTGGCTACCCCTGCATCAGGTGAATGCATATGGCCCGCCTATTTAAAAGTTAATCGCCTGCGCACTGCGAACGCCAGCCCTATGGCCATGCAGGCAACGGCCAGGGAAAACCCGGGTGTTTTTTCTTCCTCGTCGATCACGATTTCCCGTGTCGCCGTGGCGGTGGCGCCGTCGTCGTCCCGGACGGTCAGAATGACCGTGTACACGCCTTTGTCGGTGTACACGTGTATGGGGTTTTGCCGGCTGGCGGTGGCGCCGTCGCCGAACGTCCATTCCCATTCCATGATGCTGCCGTCGGGGTCGCTGGCGGTGCCGGTGAAATTGACGTGGTCGTTGGCCCGGGGCCGCTCCGGGGTCCATGTGACGTTTGCCGACGGCGGCAGGTTGTCCGGCTGATATGTCGCGGTGTATATCTCCCGGTTGATGTACACCTGGTTGGGGGGGATGATGTGCTGGATGTAGACGGCTCCGGTGGCCACCACGCCGTCATGCTCGGCTGCGTCCCAGGCGACGTCGCCGCCGCTTCCGTTCGCGTTATGCCGGATGACGTCGGTGAACGTCCCGTTTGGCAGGTATTCCGTCAGCAGGAAATCACGGGATTTTGAGCTCTGGTTGTACATGCTCCCGGCGACGAACAGGCGGCCGTGCGCCGCCAGCAGTGCATTGCCTGCCGCCGTGCGGCCATGGTAATGACGGGTTGTGTTCCCCCCGGTCACCGACGGCGCCGTCACCAGGGAAAAGTTTTCACCGGTGCCGCTGTCCAGGAGCACGATGCCGTCGGGGGTGGCGGCCACGTCCCGTATCGCCGCTCCGGGTATGATCCGGGTGCCGGTGATGCCGCCGGTGTCGTCCATGGAGATGAGGATGCCGTCGCCGTCGTGTATCCCGGCGGCCAGTATCATGCCCTCGGTTACGTCGACGCCGTAGATGCGTCCGGGTCCGCTGGTGTTCCAGGCCACCGTGCCCTGCCCGTTGAAGGCGATGACGTGGTAGCGTGCTTCGCCACCGTCGTCGGCGCATCCGGCCACGATGGTATGGTTCCCGGCTATGGCCATGTCGGTGACGCTGCACTGGCGCCGCCATCTGGTTTCCCAGAGCTGCGTGCCGTTGGTCTGGAAGGCTTTGATGACGCAGGTGCCGTTGGTATACGCGATTTTGACGGAGGTGGACGTGGCGGCGACGGCCACATGCCGGTATCCCTCTTTTGTCATCCGCCGCTCGGGGACGGGGAACTGTTTCATCCATGCCACGTCGCCGGATGCGTTGTATTTCAGCAGCCGGTAGCCGTCGAAGGCGCCGGTGGAGAGACCGGCGACGTATACGCTGTCATTTGCCGCCGCGATGCTTCGCCCCTCGTCGTATCCGGGCTGGCTGTACACGCCCCATGCCCCCGTGCCCACGGGTATGAAAAGCGTGGCGATACCGAGCGCTATGACGGCTGCTATAGCTTTGTGCCCCATGGCAATCAATCGGGGTATAATTATTTCAACTTTTTGATGGCCGCCGCGTAGTCGGGGCTGTTGAACACGGCTGACCCGGCGACCACGACGTCGGCTCCCTGCTGCCGGACTCTGCCGACGTTGGATGCGTTGATGCCGCCGTCCACCTGGAGATATGCGTCGCTGTCGCCGACGAGGTCGCGGGCCCGCGCCAGCTTGGGGAGCATTGTTTCGATGAAGCATTGCCCGCCATAGCCGGGGTTGACGGTCATGATGAGCAGGAGGTCGATGTCCCCGGCGACGTTTTCTATGAGGGACAGCGGCGACCCCGGGTTGAGGGAGACGCCGGCTTTGCAGCCCGCGTCATGTGTCTGCCCGATGAGCCGGTGGAGATGGTCGGCTGCTTCGGCGTGCACGGTGATGATGTCCGCGCCTGCCTCGGCAAACGGCTGGATGTAGCGCCCCGGCTTGGCTATCATGAGGTGGACGTCGAACGGCAGCTCTGTATGGCTACGGAGGTCTGCGATCGCTCCGGGGCCGATGGTGATGTTGGGGACGAAGTGGCCGTCCATGATGTCGAGGTGTATCCAGTCTGCGCCGGCTGCCGCGACCTGGCGTATTTCGTCGCCCAGCCGGGAGAAATCGGCTGACAGGATGGAGGGGGCCACCAGTGTCATGCTGGTAAAGGTGGACGGGGCTTTAAAGCTTTGTGACGTCAGGGGGAGACGAACTCGGTGAGCTGTTCTATCTCGGGGTTGACCTTGCCCCAGCGGATGGAGGTGAAGGCCACGCTGCTCAGCTCGGGTTTTTCCAGGGTGAGCCCCCAGTATTCCTTGCGGAGGTTGTCGTAGTATTTTCGGGCGGTCGCCCAGTTTTTGGCCGCGAATATGACGATCCAGTCGTAGGTGCCCGTCAGGTGGTAGACGTCGATGAGCCGGACCTGCATCTGGCCGGGGACGTCCTCCCTGACCCGCTGTATCTGCTGCTGGGCGAACTCCGTGGTCATGGGCCGGGTTTTCATGAACACCATGAACAGCCGCCAGCCCAGTTTTTCCTCGTTGACGACGGCGGTGTACCCCCAGATGGTGTGTGATTCCTCGAGCTTGTTTTGCTCCCGCCAGACTTTTTGCCGGTAGGTGTCGCATTTCTCGGCGATTTTCTGGAGGCTTTGCCGGGCGTCGACGAGCAGCTGGTCCAGGATGTCGCTTACTTTAAACAGTGTTGTGTTACTTTTTTTCATTTTCCCCCAATATATCTACAATTTGTTACAGGTTAATGTGGCATATGTATTTATATGTTACTAAAATTACCATATTGCCGAGACACTGATGGTAAAACATCAGTGTGGAGGTGAACCACCATGGAATGCCAAAATCTTATAAAAACAGTCGGGAACGATGCAGAAGCACAGATAGAGCTGGCTCAGCTCGTCGCCGGCTACATGCGGGAAGCCCGCTCGCAGCAGCGCAAAACCGAGCTGTACAGCGTGCTCGAACACCTGCTCCACCCCGAATGGAACGGGAACGGGCATGACGGAAACGGCGGTGTCGTCCATGCCAGCCGTTAATGTCACCATCGAAAAAATCCCCATCAACGCCCAGGGCTCCAAGAAAAAAATCGAGATGGAGGTATCGCCGGAACACGCGGCCTTCCTGAAAGAGCTCACCGGCGACGCCTGGTGCGCCAGCGACACCCACATCTACCGGATGTCCATCGACGACGGCAGCCCGCCCACCGCCCCGCCGGTCAGATGCCTCTACCACAATCTGCTCCCCCAGTAACCCTTTCCCCTCGTTTTTTCCCACTGCATCCATCTGTTAAACTTAAAAAGCATCAGGCCATCTCCATACATGGCGGAGCACATCTCCATCCTGGTCGACCACCGCGAACGATGCTCCGGCATCGCCGCCATCCTCCGGGCCCGCGACGTCGACGTCAGAGAGGCACAGCTGCCGGTCGGCGACTACATCATCAGCGACCGCATCGCCGTTGAACGCAAGAGAGCCACCGACTTCCTGGACTCCCTGGTCGGCCACCGGCTGTTCGACCAGGTCGGACGCCTCGCCGACGCCTACCCCCGCCCCATCCTGGTCATCGAGGGCGACGGCCTCTTCGACCGGAACATCCACGAGCGAGCCATCTACGGCGCCATCTCCTCCATCGTCGTCGACTACAACTTCTCCGTGTTCACCGCCGCCGACGTCGCCGAGACAGCCCGCCTCCTGTACAGCATGGCCTACCGCGAACAGGTCAAAACGGGCACGCCGGTCGCGCTCCGGGGCAACAAGCCCACCCAGACGCTGGAGGAGCAGCAGCGCTACGTCGTCGAAGGCCTGCCCTATGTCTCCGCCGTCTCCTCGCAGAAGCTCCTCGACTACTTTGGCTCCGTCCGCCGGGTGGTCAACGCCACCCCCCGGGAGCTGCAGGAGATAGAGGGCATCGGAGAAAAAAAGGCCCGGGAGATAAAGCGCATCATCGAAGCCAGATGGCCGAGCGACGAGAAATGCGAGTGAACGGAAACACGTCGATATACTGCCGCTGGCTGCCGGCGAATACCTTAAATAGCCGCAAGCCCGGGAGGGCCTAAATCTTTTTAATGACGTGGCGTTGACACACCATGAAGCGGGCGCCGCGGAAACTGCTCGACGTCAACGAGACCACGTTCGACACCAAAAACGCATCGGCGCTCTGCCTGAAATGCCGGGGCGCCAAGCGGCTCTGCGGGAAGGACCGCTGCCCCATCATGGTCAAGTTTTACTCCCAGAAAAAAACGCAGCCGCTCATCGACGGCACCTCGATGCACGGCGCCACCCCTCCCTCCGTCTTTGTGGGACGCTACGGGTACCCCAAGGTCAGCGTGGGCCCCATGCTGCCGCCGATGCAGGGCGACACCTCGATGATCGACACCCCGGAGCTCTGGCGGGGCAAGACCATCGACGACATCGTGGACTTCCGGATGAAGCTCGTCCGGGGTAAACACCGTACCTCGGTGCACGACTTCTCCGGGAAAATCGTGGACTACACCCGGGAGATCGGCCTGGCAGCCCGCTCCGTCGACACCGAGATGACGTTCACCAAGAAACCCCGCGGGTCGATAGCGCTCTACGACAGCGTGCAGCCACACGGGCCGTCCGCCTCGATACAAAAGGTATGGGTGGAGAACCCGTCGGTGGACAAAAAAATAGAGAAGGCGTTCTACGACGGCGATTTAAAGGCGAGGGATGCAGTGCTGGAACTGTACAAAAAGGACACCCTGATCTCCCGCATCCAGAAGGCGTTTTCCGTGGGCGCCTTCGGCATCGAGGACAACCGAAAGTTTGTGCCCACCCGGTGGAGCATCACCGCCGTGGACTCCACCATCGGCAACGACCTCAAGGAAAAGGTCAAGCGGTATCCATATGTCAACGAATGCCGCGTCTACGAGACCTACAGCCTGGACAACCGCTGGCTCGTCGTGATGTACCCATCCAGCTACGAGTACGAGCTCATCGAAGCCTGGTTCCCAAACACCACCTGGAACCCGTCAGGCCGGCAGATCGTCATCTTCGGCGACCACGAGTTCCACGGCGGCCGGACCACCTATGCCACCATCGGCGGCTGCTACTACGCCGCCCGGCTGGCCACCGCCGAAGCGCTGAACCGGGAGCGGCGGCAGGCGGGTATCGTGGTGCTCCGGGAGACACATCCCGGGTACATCATGCCCGTCGGCGTATGGAACGTCCGGGAAAACGTCCGGGCGGCCCTGCAATGCGACCCCCATCGTTTTGCCACGCTGCAGGGGGCACTGGGCTACGTGGAGAGTGTGATGGACATCCCGTTGCACCGGTGGATTGAGACCAGCCAGCTATTGCAGGGCCGGCTGTACCAGCGACGGCTCGACGACTACATGGAACCATGAAACAGCGGTGGTGCAAGACGGCGTTGTCACCATCAGGTTTGCCAGGCCTCGACTACGCGTTGAACCCCTACCGGGGATGCGCGCACGGCTGCCGGTACTGCTACGTGCCGGCGGTGCTCCATCAGCCCCGGGGCGAGCTGACGGATGTGGCGGCCAAGGTCAACATTCCCCAGGTGCTCCGCCGGGAGCTGAAGCGAAAACGGCAGGGAATCGTGGGCATCGCCACGGTCACCGACCCCTATCAGCCCGCCGAGCGGGACTGCCGGCTCATACGGAAATGTCTCCCGCTGCTCTGCAAGCACGACATGGCCGTCGACATTCAGACCAAGTCGCCGCTTGTAACCAGGGACATCGACCTCCTCCATCGGTTTCAACGGGTGGCGGTCGGCGTCACCGTTACCACGCTGGACGAGGACACCCGGCGGCTGCTGGAGCCAGGGGCGCCGCCCGTCGAGCAGCGGCTCGCGGCGCTCCAGGAGCTCTCCGACAGCGATATAGCCACCTACGTGTTTTTCGGCCCCATACTCCCCGACCTCGAGGTCGCCGATGCCGCGGGATACGTGCAGCGGTTCGCCGACGCCGGCGCCGACGAGCTCATGGTGGACACCCTGCATCTCAAAAAAGGGGTCTGGGAGAGCATCGCCGCGGTGCTCCCCGACGGCAAACGGGAGCTCTACCAGCGGCGGCTGCAGCCCGGGAGCTCATATTACCAGGCGGTTGTCGCCGAAATCGAAAAAACATGCCGGCATGTCGGGCTCCCCTACACCCGGGCGTTCCGCTGACGCTATCGCTCGCCCTCATAGAGGCGGCGCACCCGCTCGGCGCCGTCGACGTCGTCGATGACTGCTTCAACG
Organism: Thermoplasmatota archaeon; assembly: GCA_046498345.1. GTDB lineage: Archaea > Thermoplasmatota > E2 > UBA202 > DSCA01 > CAZESS01. The sequence continues at coordinate 9,769 of JAWOAW010000079.1, read as the reverse complement.
CTGGAGGGCACCAGGTCCCGCCAGGCCTCGTCGCCCTGCGCCATCATCCCCCGGATGACCGTGCCCCGGTAGCGCTCCCGCTCATACTCCGGGGTGTCCTCGATGCGGTAGCCAGCGGCGCCGAAGATCTCCCGGATGAGCGGCTTGTTGGACAGCACCACGTCAAATGACGGGCAGAGGTCCGTCACATGGTATGGATAAACGGCGTAGCGGTTGATATCCGGCACGGGCACCACGGCGACCCGGTCGCTGAACGAGGCCAGCGCTCCATGGGCCATCTGGTAGCGCTCCCCGCCGGTGAAGGGATTGACCGTGGTGTAGCTCTGCCGGGCGGAGCCGATGGCCACCACGAGCTCGCCGTAGCGGTCGATGGCGTACTCTGCCACGCTGGCATGCCCACGGTGGAAGGGCTGAAAGCGTCCGAGGAGAAGCACTCGCATACCAGAAAATCGGCCCGGGGCATAAAAAGGTATTGATGGCGCCCGGTATGGCTAACCCGGCAGGTCTAAAACCCTATATAGCCGTACCCGTTGTTTCAATGTGGTGAAAAACGTGACCATTGAAACCGTCGTGAAGGCCAGGGAGGAGATGCTCCAGCGGCTATACATGTACGCCCTGGAGCACGGGGCCACGCCTATGCCCGCCGGGGAGTTTCCCGAGAAAATAGATGACAATGTCCGGGCGTTCAACATCTACTACCTCCGGGAAGGCGGATACATAGCCGAGGAGCCGGTTTCCCCCGGCGGTGAGCCAGGCTACCGGGTCACCGCGCAGGGCATCCGGCTTTTCGAGGAATTGTACGGCAAATACAACATATAAACGGGAACATTTTTTAACGACGGCGATATTCCCTATCGGTCGCCAGCGTAGCTTAGCGGTAGAGCGGCTGACTTGTAACCCTTTTCGCTGATGCGAAAAGCGTTAGCGGAAACCCGCAAGATATCAGCAGGTCGAGGGTTCAAATCCCTCCGCTGGCTCTCTTTGTTAGTTCATAATCTGCTGGCAAGCTCCGAATCCGGAAGGTAAACAAATGACTGAGCATGCCACCGTTTCCATCCGGAAAGAATTACATGAAGAGGTACAGCGGGTCATCGCTGATCAGCGCTTGAGTTATCTCAGTGTGACAGAGTTCATGAAAGAGGTTATCCGGGTGCATCTAGAGCAGGTGGTCCGGCCCGACATCCAGCGGATCATCCGGAACAGGGTAACAAATAAGATTTACCGCCAGCGATTAAAAGAATTGTTCAGATAGACTTTGCCACTGCCTTATGCAAGCAGTATTTCTTCTTCAGATTCTGATTCCATCTCTGCTATTTTATCTGCTAGCTCAAAATCGAACTTTAAAATAGTTTTAACCAAATCATTCTCAGTGTTTAGCTTATACATCTTAGATTTTCCTACCTTTCTTGTTTCTACTAAGAGGTTTTTCTCTATTAATCCCGGAATTATTTCGTAGAGTGTAGGTCTGCTTACCTCAGCGTATTCAGCAAGGTCGGTAATATTATAATCGTAATTAGGATGGTCTCCTAAAAAATCTAAAATCTTTATTTGGGGACTCTGCCCAAAGATTTCTTTAAACATTTTTAGTCTCCCGATTGCTGCCGTGCATTGTTATCCCGTTACCATAATACGGTAAAGATATATAAAATTTATTAACGATTTTGTAAAAAATTTTTACGAAAACACTTTAACACCAAAAAGATATTTGAAAATGTGAAACTAACCCAGCCACAGATTGAAATCCTATACAAATTATGGAGAAATAGGTGTTTTGGAAAAGGACATATGCTCATTGATACTGTGGTAAAGGGTTTTCCCAAGCATAAAATTGATGAATTTAAATCGAATATTGATGATCTCATAAGACGGGGTATATTACTCCGTAAGCCATCCAAATATGGAACGGCGGTGTGCATTAATAACGATTTAAGAGTAAAGGTTAGGGAAGAACTAAAAAAACATTATGATTTTATTTAGCTTGTACAGGATGCTTCTAAAAAAGTAATGTAATCCTCGGGTGAACTATCCACTAGGAATACAAAATAGAAAAAAAGAAAGGGTTATTGGGGCGTTACACCGCTGGCTTCATCGTCTGCGCCAGTGAACGGATGATACAGCACGTTGTGTTCCTCGCCGTGCTGCTGCAGCAATAGCGAGCGGTACAGCGTGGCGAAGCTATGCCCTCGCTCCGTCAGCCGGTATCCCTCCCCGGTTTTTGTGACAAGGTCGTTGTCCTGCAGCCGGTTGAGATGGAAGGCCAGCTTGGCTGAATAGTCGATGTCCATGTTTTTAAGGAAAAACGAGTAGGGGAGCAGGTCATGCTGTTCGAGCAGATGCAGGATGTTCCGGCGGATGGAATGGTTGAGCGTGGCGATGACGTCCTCGACGAACAGCGCCATGTCGGTGTCGTCGACGACGCTGTCCATGACCTGCTGTTCCATCGACGTGTCGTAGAGCACGAGCAGCGTGACACCGCCGGATTCGGCGCACCGGTGCAGATGGCCGAGGTATCGTTTCACCATATCCGCATCGTTGCAGGCAAACAGGCTTCGTATGCCGGCGTGCACGATGAACCCTGTTCCATGTCGTTCTATGAAGGCGGTAATAGCCGTGCGCAGGTCTGCCAGCGAGACATCCGATGTGAGCGGCAGATGTTCCTCCGCCTCGATGGACAGCATCTGCTCAAGCCGGTCCGGCTGCTCACCGATGAGCAGGACCGCCGCGTTGCTGTCGCGGCCGGCCAGCAGCGACTGCACCCACGTCTCCGCCGACGGCAGCCCCTGATGCGACAGGGCGGTTTCTTTGACCAGGGAGAGCAGCCGCTCGGGCTCGAAGGGTTTTTCGATGAAGTCCACGGCACCGGCTTTCATCGCTTCCACCGCCGATGCCACGTCGCCGTAGCCGGTGACCACGATAACCGGGGAACGGATGCCGTCTGCCTTCGCCTGCCGGAGGACGTCGAGCCCCTGCATGTCGGGCATCTTGAGGTCGAGCAACACCGAGTCGTAGCCATGCTCCCGCAGCATCCGGAGGGCGTCCTCCCCGCAGGCGGCGGTGTCAACCTCGATGTCGTGCAGGCCGAGATACCGGGCGGTCTGCATGCGAAACGTCTCATTGTCGTCCACGACCAGCACCCTCATGCGTCGCCCTCCCGGAGCGGCAGCCGTATGATGACCGTGGTGCCCTCGCCCGGCTGGCTTTCAATGGCGATGGAGCCCCCGTGGCGTTCAACGATCCACCGGGCGACGTACAGGCCGAGGCCGGTACCCTCGCCGGGCGGCCGGGTGGTAAAAAACGGCTGGTCCGCTTTCGCTTGCACATCCGGGTCCATGCCCACGCCGTTGTCCGCCACGGATACCACGACCTCCCCGCCGGATACCTTCGATGCCACGGACACCTGATGCCCGTCCCTGCCGGATTCCCGGGCCAGCACCGCGTTTTTGACGACGTTGACAAACGCCCGGTAGAGATGATGCTCATCCGCCAGCATGCTACATGGAGCCACGGAAACCTCGATGGAAGCCTCGCCGGAGACCGTATCCCGGACCGCGTCCACCGCCTCCTGCACCACCGATGCAAGATCCATCGGCTGGATATTCATCCGGTCCATCCGGGAGAAACCCAGCACCTGCTTGACGATAGATGACGCGTTGTCCACCGCCCGGCGGATGGTATCCAGCTCCTCGTTGCCGGCCAGCCCGTGCTCCGCTGCAAGGCAGTCGGCAGCCAGCGCTATATTGGCCAGCGGCGTGTTGAGCTCATGGGAGACCACGGCGGCGATGCGGCCCAGAGCGGCAAGCTGCGTCTGCCGGCGGCGTTCCTCCTCGGCCCGCTTCCGCTCCGTTATATCCTCGACCATTCCCACGGCCCAGCGCGGCTCGCCGTCCTCGCCACGGACGATCGACACGGTCAGATTGGTCCACACCACCGTGCCATCCTTGCAGATGTACCGTTTCTCCATCGAATATTCGTCGCGTAGCCCCTCCTTCGTCTGCCCGTAGAGCTCCAGGTCTTTTCCGACGTCGTCCGGATGCGTGAACTCGGGGAACGTCATCGACGCCAGCTCCTCCTCGCTGTAGCCGACCATGTCCCGGAGCGCGGGATTGTTAAGCACGGGCCTGCCCTCGATGTCGACGAGCGCGATGCCGATGGGTGCATGGGCGAAGATGGACCGGAATTTCGCTTCGCTTTCCTGGAGCGCCCGCTCGGTTTTTTTCCGCTGTGTGATGTCCCGGGCGATAACCTGGACGTGGCGCCCTTTGCCGGGAACGTCGATGGGGATATACAGGTTGTGGTAATGCCGGCCGTCTCGCTCATCTTCGTCCTCGACGATGACGCCGTTTTCTATGGCCTCGCGGGCAGAGGCACTCCGCCGCCTGAACACCTTATCGGGCAGCATCTCTGCGGCAGATACCCCGGTGAGGTCTTCGGGACGGCAGCCAAAGGCGCGGGCCATCGCCGGGTTGACGGTCACGAAGCGGCCCTGCCCGTCGACCTCCGCTATCAGCTCGGGTGAGGCCTCCACCAGCCGGCGGTATCGCTCCTCGGCCTGCCGCCGCTCGGTGATGTCGCGGGAGAACACGGCCACCTGCCGTACCGTTCCCTGTTCATCGAAGACGGGGTAAAACCGATGGCTGAAGAGGCGTCCCTCCCGTTCGTCGGTGAACTCCACCGGCTGCTTCGTCCGCTGCACCTCCCGGACCTTCGGCGTCCGATACGCGTAGGCCTCCCGACCGATTCTGTCAACCATGTGGCTCCCGACGATGGCCTCCCGGTCGTCGCCCATGGCCTCCGCCATCGCCTCGTTCACCGCCAGGATGGTGCCGTCGATGTCGGCGAGAAGCGCGACATCGTGGGTGGCGTCGAGCATCGTCTGCGCCAGCTTTTTCTGCTCCCTGAGCTCCTGCTCCGCCCGCTTTTGCTCGGTGACGTCATGTATCGTTCCCACGAGAATCTGCGTCCCGCTTTCGCTTGTATACGCTTTTTTCCGCGTTATGACGGTGTGCGTCGTTCCCTGCCTGTCCGTGAATTTTTCCTCGTTGACGTTTTCCGTTCCCGTTTCAAACGTTTCTTCGTCTTTCTCCCAGAACACGTCGGCTTCCTCTTCGGGGAAAAAGTCGTAGTCTGACTTGCCGAGCAGCTCCTCGCGGCTATATCCCATGAAGTCGCAGTAGGCGTCGTTGAGCAGAATCCAGCTGTGTTCCCGGTTTTTGACGAACAAAGGGTCCCCGACGGTGTTGATGATGTTCTCCAGATACGCCTGCTTTTCCTCCAGCTCCCGCTGCGCCTGCTTGCGCTCCGTGATGTCCCGGACCGAGGCGACAGCGCTGTCCGCGTTGCCATCCTCGTTTTTTACCGTGAACAGGGATAGCAATGCCGGGAACGTTGAGCCATCCTTCCGCCGTTGTTCTATCTCGCCGGACCAGAAACCGGTGTCCCTGAACTCCCGCTGTATCTCCCCGCTGTCAGCGGAGGCGGCGTTCAGGCGGAAAACGGGTTCTCCGACAAGCTCGCCCGGCGTGTATCCATACAGCCGTTCGATGGTGCTGTTGGCGTAGATAATCTGTCCCTCCAGGTCCGTGATGATGTAGCCCTCCGTGGACTGCTCCACGGCGGCGCTCAGCCTGGTGAGCTCTTCCTCCATCTGCTTCCGCTCCGTGATATCCCGGACGATGGCCATGTCCGCCGGCCTGCCCCGGTATTCTATGACGGAGGCGTTGACCTCGGCGGGAACCGACCGGCCGTCCTTCGTCTTGATCTCGATTTCGTACATGCGGGGGACCTCCTCGCCGGCCATCCGTTTTTCGTAGCGCTCCCGGGCCAGGGTTGCGAACGGTGGCTCCATGTATTCGAGGAACGAGGTGTCCTGGATTTCCTCCATCGTGTAGCCCATCATGTCCAGCAGCTTCTGGTTGCAGTATGCCAGCCCGTAGTCCTGGACGATCATGATGCCGTCGTTTCCCTGTTCCACGAGCGTGGAATATTTTTCCTGGCTCTCGCGGAGCTCCTGCTCCATCTGCTTTCGCTCGGTGATGTCGACTAGGACGGATTTGAAGCCGGTGATTTTTTCTTCCTGCCGGATGGGCCGGCTGTATACCAGGCAGGGAAACACGCTGCCGTCTTTCCGGATAAAACGGTATTCGAAGCCGGCTGTCTTCTCTCCCTGCAGGATTTTTTGGATGTTTCGGCCGGCGCGCTCCCGGTCCTCGGGGTGGATGACCTGCATGACGTTGAGGCCTTCCTCGAAATCTTTCCGGGTGTAATGGAACGCTTCCAGACATGTATTGTTGAGGAACGTCGCGTTTCCCTCGAGGTCGAACTCGCCGTAGGGCATCGGCAGCAGGTTGACCGTGTCCCTGAACCGTTTTCCCTGCGCGCGGAGCCTGTCTTCCATCTGCTTCCGCTCGGTGATGTCATGTATAATCCCTGAGAAGCCACGTTTGTTTCCACCCACCAGGCGGGGCCCCATGCTGAAATACACAGGGACACCATCGCCTTTCTTGGTTTTAAGAGTGAATTCTCCTTTTTGCACCTTGCCCTCGCTAGCTTTCCGTGTAATGTGTTTAGCTTCCGGGATATCTTTATCAAAAATAATCGTTGTGTACTTTTTGCCTAAAAGTTCTTCTTTGGTGTATCCAAGTATTTTGCAGTACACATCATTCACAAAAACGAATGCATCGTTTTCATCTACCTGATATAACCCATCTGTGGCGTTTTCGGCAAGGCTTCTGAATTTCTCTTCATTTTTTTTCAGGTTCTCCTCCATCTGCTTCCGCTCGGTGATGTCGGTGCCGATGCAGAGTATCTCGTCGACCTCGCCGTCCTCGTAGATGACCTTGTTCGTCCAGGTCATCCACACCACGTCGCCGTTGCGGCGCATGTTTTCGTTTTCGTTGGTGACATATTCATCGGGATGATTGATGATGTCGCTGACGATGGACCGGAGCTCTCTGCCCCCGGTTTCGGTTTCCGGGACGATGGTTCCGACGACGTTTTCGCCCAGTATCTCCTCCTCCGTCCAGCCGAAAAATCGTTCGGCGTACTCGTTGAAATACGTGATGTTGCCATCTGTGTCCATCCGGAGGATGACGCTGTTGGCGTGATTGAGCAGCTCCCGGTATCTTCGTTCGCTTTTCCTCAGTTGCCGCTGCATCCGCCGCTGCTCTGTAATGTCTCTAAACACGCCGAATGCGCCGTCGTAGCCGCCGTTTTCGTTGAATCGCGGGGTGACGGTGGCGGCGATGACCCGTTTTTCTCCATCCGGCCTGACGATTTCGAGATTGTAGGAGCCATTTTTCCCGGTTTTTCGTTCCTCTGTCTGCTCCTGCACGACGTCCTGCTGCTCCGGGGCGAGAAAATCCAGCAGGTTTCTGCCGACGAGGTCGCCACGGTCGACTCCAAAGATTTCCGCTGCCGCAGGGTTTGCAAATGTAAATGTTTCGTCGGTGTCGACGATGCCCACGCCCTCGCCCTGGTGTTCGACCAGCGTCCGGTATTTTTCCTCGCTTTCCCGGAGCTCCTGCTCCATCTGCTTCCGCTCGGTGATGTCGCGGACGAACGTAGCTATCTGCCGGACGTCGCCATCCTCGCCAAATATGGGGTACACCCGGCTGTCAAACCATCGACCCCGCCGCCGATCCTCGAAATGGACGGGCTGCCCGGTTTCCTGCACCTCCCGTACTTTTTCCACCCGCGCATCATAGATATCCTGGTCGATCAGGCCTGCCCTGACATATCGGCGGCTGTCGGTCCCGAGGGCCTCGTCGCGTTCCACGCCCAGCGACCCGGCCATGGCCTCGTTGAGCGTCAGGATGGTGCCGTCGACGTCGAGCAGGAGCGCCATATCATGGGTGGCGTTGAGCAGCAGATGGGACAGCTTCTGCTGCTGCCGGGCTTCTTCCTCCACCTGCCTCCGCCGGGTGATGTCCCTGTCCGTACCCCGGTAGCCTTTCAGGGCGCCGTCGTCGTCGACGATGGGGACGGCGTTGGTCACCATGATGACCTCGCTGCCGTTCCTGGTGACATGGCGGTTTTCAACGTTGACGAGCGGCTCCCGGGATGCCGCCTTCCTGGCGAACAGGTCGCGCATTCGCTGCGCCTCGTCCTCGGGCATCAGGGAGAACCGGGATGTTCCCGTGAGCTCGTCGGGGGTGTACCCCATGGTTTCTCTCACCCGGCCGGAGACAAACGTGTATCTGCCGTCGGTGTCGACCTCCCATATCCAGTCTGTGGAGGTGTGCAGCATGTCCCGGAGCCGCGTCTCGCTGTCGCGGAGCCGCTGTTCTATCCGCCGGCGCTCGGTGACGTCCCGTATCGATGCCAGCACGGCTGTTTCACCGCCGTAAAAGATGGCGGCGAGCGAAAACTCTCCGTGCCGGACGTCGCCCTCCCGGGTCCGGAGCCGGGCCTGAAAGGTGGACGGCGATGCCTCGCCCTGCATCCGCCGCTGCATCATTTCCCGCACGTGCTTCCGGTCGCCGGGATGGATGAGGTCGGCCAGGTTCATATTGTCGAGCCGCTCCTGGCTGTACCCGGTGAGCTCGCATAACCGGGCGCTGGCGAACAGGATGTCCTCGTCCTGCAGGATGGCGACCGCGTCGTGGCTCTGCTCGACGATGGCCCGGTAGCGTTCCTCGCTTTCCTGCAGCCGGTCTTCCAGCGCCACCTGCTCCGTGATGTTTCGGCCGAACGCGATGGTTCCCACGATCTGGTTGTCCTGCCAGCGGGGGGTCGAGGTCACCTGCAGATGTATCGTGCCGCCGTCGCCGTCGATGATGCGGACCCGGTAGCTGCCGGGTTCGCCCTGCAGCACCCGCTCGAATATCTCCCGGACATGCGGGAGGTCGTCTGGATGGATGAACGTCGAGAGGTCTTTGCCCAGGCAGTCGGCGAGGTCGTAGCCGCTTTCATCCTGCGCCGCCCGGTTGGCAAACGTGAGCCGTCCGTCCCGGTCGAGGGTCCATATCCAGTCGTTGGCGTGCTCCACGATGGTCCGATATCGCCGCTCGTTTTCCTCCAGTTTTTGCTCCGCCCGCCGCCGCCCTGTGATGTCCCGGCCCAGGGCGATGGAGCCGATGTGGTCGCCGTCGCTGTCGGTGATGCCGCGGGAATGCCAGGAGATGACGCGCTGTTCGCCGTCCTTGGTCCTGATGGTGGTCTCGAAATCCTGGACCGCCTCGCCGTCGATGATGGCCGCGGCCTGCTCGACGATTTCCTGCCGGTAGGCCGGGTCGGGGTACAGCCAGTCCCATATCCTGCCGTGTCCGACGACCTCCTCCCGGGTGTAGCCGCTGATGTCCTCTGCCGCCTGGTTCCACAGCACGACGTTGCCCTCGCTGTCGAGCACGTCGAGCCAGACGTTGGCCTGGTCGAGGATGCCGCGCAGCAATGCTACCTCGCGCTGGAGGGAATGAGATGCCACGTCGCGCTGCACCGCGTCGGCATCGTCGAGGGTTTCGTTCATAAGGGCCGACAGCATGTCGGCGGGGTACGCTCCGGGTGCTGTATCGTTCATGATAGCCACCTCAACAATATGTGCCGCAGCGGGGCTGCACGGGGCCGGGATATCTGCCGTGCCGGTGTCCATGCCAGCACTGCCGCTGCGATATGCATAAGAATACTACATAATCGCCCGTTTTTAAATATGTTTGCCGGTATATAATCAAAGAATGGGGCTTGTATCAACAATTCAAGGACTTGAAATTTATAGTAATTCTTGGATAATGAGAAATATACTTAAACACTCCGAGCGAGAAATTGCTGAAATTAA
>JAWOAW010000001.1:0-6724 GCA_046498345.1 Thermoplasmatota archaeon | reverse complement strand
CGGCCGCATATACCCCGTCGAAGTGACATCCTGCTACATACAGCATAAAGGCCAGGAATACGAGCTCGCCTACGCCGTCGACATCAGCGACCGCAAAAAAGCAGAGCAGCACTACCGCAGCGTGGTGGAAAACGCCCACGACGCCATCTACACCATTCACCCCCGGCGGGGCTTCCAGTACGTCAACCCCGCCTTCGAGGAGCTCACCGGCTACACCGCCGAGGAAATATACAGCGACACCTTCAGCTTCTGGGATATCCTTCATCCCGACGACGTCGCGATGATAGAGGAGCGCGGCAAAGCCCGGAAAAGCGGCGAAACAGTGCCCGACCGCTACGAGTTCCGCATCATCGCCAGGGACGGCACAACCAAGACACTCGAGGCCACCACCGTCGACATCGGCGCCGGAGACGAAGCCCTGGTGATGGGCATCCTCCGCGACGTCACCGAACGAGAACAGGCCATCCGGGAAATGGAGCGCGCCCTGGAGCTCGAAAAACGGTTCAAGGCCGACGCAGCCCATTTCTTCCTCAACCCCATCGCCATCGCCAAAGGATACATGGAGCTCGCGCTGGAAAACATGCCGGACGAATGCAGAAACAAGATCACGGCGTCCCGCAACGCCATAAAACGAGTCGAACAGGTCATCAAAAACATCGTCGAAAAAGGAGAGATACATGAATAAAACAATAGTGGTTATAGACGACGAGCCCGACATCCAGGCGATACTGAAAGCCTACCTGGAGCGCATCGACGACGTCGAGGTGGTGGAAGCCCTCAGCGGCGAAGACGGCGTGGACACCTACCACGCCTACGCCGACCGGGGTGACCCGCCGGCGCTGGTCGTCATGGACCTCAACCTGTCGGGCAGCAACCAGGACGAGGACATCATCGTCACCCATCGCCTGGGCGAAGGCGACGACATCGACGGCGTGGAAACCGCCCGCCGTATCTTCGATGTCAATGCCGACGCTGTCATCTGGGGGTACACGGCCTGGGCCGACACCGACTGGGGCGACCGGCTCCGGGCGACCGGCGCCCAAAAAGTCGTGGACCGCATCGTGACGTTCAAGGAGTTCGCCGGCATGATCCAGCAGCTCCTCGAAAAAACCGCCTGAACTGATGCCGTGACGCCTCCGGACCGCCGTTAGCGGCTCCGCCGCCGGAGAAGCAGCATCACCGCCACCGCGCACAGCAGCACCCCCAGCGTAAACGCAGGGATATCCCGTCCATCCTCAATGCGCCCCGGACGCGGGGGCTCCGTAGTGGAAAACGAAACCACGTAGCTGTCCTCAAGCCCGACGCCATACCGATTGGTGGCATTTTCATCCAGCCGGACCACGTAACCCGTGCTGTAGCTCAGGTTCCCCACGGGATGCAGCGTGACAGCCGTGCCATTCCACGCGGCCGTATACGAAAACCCCGCGGACAGCGCCGCCTCCACGCTCGCCTGGTCCATGGCCTCAGAGAAACGCAGCGAAACAGCCGTGTCAACCGGAACCTTCCGCGCCCCATCCACGGGCCACGAGGACACCAGCCGGGGGCGGACGACGGTAAACGACAACGTGTAGCGCTCCGGCAACCTGTTGCCATGCCGGTCCATCGCGTAGGTGTTGACCGATACCGTGTAGACGCCGGGCTGCAGCAACTCGGGCACCACGGCGAGCAGGCTGTCGTTGTCACGCCATTCAAGGTGATGCGCAAACCACGGCTGCAGGTCGAGCGCCCGGACAAAGTACCGGGTTTCCATGCCCTCGGAAAACCGGATATGAATGCTGCCGTTGACCGGCATCGACCCTCCCTGCCCCGGGTACGTCTCCACCACGGCGGGCGGCTCGGTGTCCGCGGAGGCAGTCTGGAAGGAAAAACGGTACGGCCTGGCCAGATGCTGCCCGCTCGTCCGCTGCAGACGCGTTGAAAGGGTAACGGTGTAGGCGGTGTCGTAGGCCCACCGGTCCCGCGGCTCGATGACGAGATGACGGGCATCCTGCCATGACCTGCTGACGGCGACCGCCGGCGACACCGCGACCAGCTCCCCCGCCCCGGTCTGGTTCATCGGATGGGAAAACGTGACCCTGACACTGGCAAAGGCGTCGACGCCGACGGCATCATCCGACGGCCGGGTGGCCGTCACCACGGGCGGCGACGTGTCCACGGTGAACCGATAGCTGGCAGTGGCGACCTGCCCGGCATCGTCCCGCGCCCGGACCTCAAAGGTATACGTGCCATCCGGCAGCCCGTCGTAGCCATGCCGCCGCACCTGGCTCCACGACGACCACGTCTCGCTGAGGCCGAGCAAACGATAGGAAAACGATATCTCATCGGCAGGCGTCTCCACGTCGGATGCCGTCCAGGTGAAGGAGGCGTAGCGCACCCCGATGACCCGGGCCGGCGTATCGGTCAGCGTAACATCGGGCGGGCTGTCCGCAGCCGGTCGCGCCGCAGCCGCCGCATCCACATAATGCGCCGTGAACTGCCGGGTGTTGTCCGGCGGATCCGAATAGGCGGTATGACCCTCGGCGTTGAACAGCGCCGCTACCACCATGACGTTGTCGCGGGTGACATCGGCATAGCCCGCCTGGCCGGGGTTCCACCGCCCGTCGAGATACATGGTGCCGTCGACGGTGACAGACCGTTCGATGGCGAAGTCGAGGAACGCATAGCGGTACGACTCGCCGTCGTAGTCACTCCAGCGGGAGTCCGGCTCCACCACGTAGGCCCGCACGGTGCCCTCCCACGTCGCGTCGCTGCGGACGTTCACGCCGACCACGACGTCGCCGTCATCCCATTGAACATCGAGCGACAGGTCGACGTCGGCCCGCGCCCGAGCCCGGCTGGCCTGCACGGAGCTGCGATACGGCGACACCGCCGACGTTCCCCCGGCGACGACCTCGTAGCCGCCGTCGAAAAACGAGGTGGGATACACCACCGGGTTGTAGTCGTCTATCCGGTCGGCCGCCACATCGTTTTTGTCGGTGACCATCATGATGTAATAGAAGTCGCTGTCGCTGCCGTGGAGCTGTTCGAGCGCCGCTCCGGTGTTGGGGCACCCCTGGCACCAGCTCGCCGTGGCCACCTCGCAGACGACCACGCTACCGGCGGACGGTGCAGCCTCCCCGGGAGAGACCTGGAGAAAAGAAAAAAGGAGAAGGAGAGAGAACACGAAGGTGGCGGCTTTCATCGTAGCGTGAATGGCCCCCGCCGTATTTCAAGATTTCGTCCTTCTAACCAGGACGGCGACGGCCACGAGGGCTGCAACGGCGAGGACGGCGGCGAAGCCGGGTGTCCCGTTGCCGCTGCCGGCCTCCCTGACCTCAAACGCGGTTTCGTTGTCCCAGGTCATGCTGCCATCCTGGTGTTCGACAGAGATGTTGAGATGCGCCTCGCCGGTCTCGTTGATGTAGAACGTGTGGGTGAACACGTCGCCCTGCCGCTCCATCTCGGCCGGGATATAGCATGTGTCCCCGATGCAGACCATAATGGTGGCGTTAACCGCCCCGGCGGGAGCGGGAAACGTCGCCGTAATCTGTTCATGGGGCGCCGGTGTCTCCGGGGAAACCGTCACGTCGAGAGCGCCGGCCAGCGGCGCCATTGCGAGCATCCCCGTCAACAATACCGCATACACTGTCCTGTTCATGGTATCACCCGAGCTTCAGGACGGTTAATCCGTCGCTTCGCTGGTTCAGCTGTTCGTCGTAGGCAAACACCGTGACCGAAACCAGTCCCTCGTCGAGCACCTCGTCATCATCGTAGTCGGTGTCCCACTCCCAGGTATACGGCGCCGTGGTATCCGTGTGCATGACGGCGCGGCCGCAGCCACCGGCCGTCTGCAGCAAAAACTCGACGTATTGCACATCGCTCGACGCGTCGACTTCAACGGTGACGTCGCCGAACACGACCTGCCCCAGGATGGGAAACACCTTGAAGCCCGCCAGGTAGACGCCGTTTTTGGGAGCGGTGATGTCAACCGAGATGTCCTGCACACTGTCATAGCTGAGGGGCATGGTGACGGTCATGGTTGCGGTGTCGCTTTTTGCGCCACCTTTGTCTTCGGCGTAGACTTCGACGGTGTAGTCACCGTCATTGTCCCAGGTGTGGGAGACGGTGGCCTCTTCGCCGGAGGAGACGTAGTTGGTGCAGCCGCCGTCGCCGTCGCCCCAGGTGAAGCAGTAGTTGATGTCGTCGCCGTCGGGGTCGGTGGACTGGAAGGTGTAGGTGTAGCTGGTGCCGGCTTTGCCGCTGCTGGGGCCCTGGATGGTCGGCGTGGCAGGCGGGTCGTTGAGCTGCTCCGGCGCCGTCGTTACATTGGGCTGCCCGGTGAACGCCATCACCGAGGGAACCACCAGCGCCAGCAGCACAATCGATGCTATTGTTTTCCTCATTTTTTTACCTCTCCCGTTATATCACATAGAGATTTAATACGTCTTCGGCGGTGTTGCCCCATCCGTCGTAGGCGACAACCCGCAGGGTGTGCGAGCCAAACGTGCCGTCGTAGGTGCACTCGTAGGGCGCCTCGGTGTCCGTGGCCACCAGTTCGCCGCACACCGAGAAGTCAACCCGGGCGATGCCCGACATGTCATCGGACGCGTCGACCTGCAGCGTGGTGTTGCCGACCAGTATCGCCATGCTGAATGGCAGCTGCAGCAGCAGTTCATCCTGGAAGTAGACGCCGCCGGGCACCGGCTTCGTGATGGAAAGCTCGGGGGCCGTCGTATCGCCCTCCTCGTTGTTGGTGACGGAGAGATTCATCTCCATGGCTCCATCGTTCCAGACGGCGGACATGGACAGGTCGAGCTCATGCACGTCCTGCGTTGCAGCCTCCCCGACGGCGTCCCGGAAGTCATCCGCGTCGACACCGCCGCCGAGCAGCGTCGTCCGGCCCCCGTCGACGAACGACGTCGGATAGCCGTACAGGTTGTAGTCCTCGGACAGCCGGCTGCTCGCCTTGGTGCTCTTATCGGCGACCAGCGCCGTGAAATACATCGGGATCTCACCCGACTCATATACGGTGTTCAGCGCCTCGGCCATCGCCGGGCAATATGGACACCACGTGGCGGTGCCCTCCTCCACGAGGACGGTATGGGTGAACTGGCCGTCGTTGGCATTCCGCCCGGTTTCGCCGGGCTGCGCCGCCGCGGCCGCATCGACATAGTAGGCGTCAAACGGATTGCGGAACGGCGGATAGGCATGCCCTTCGTGGGCCCGGGGGTTGAACACCGCGGCGATGGCCATGACGTTGTCCGGTGACACGTCGCTGTAGCCCGCCTCGCCTGGATTCCAGGTGACGGTCCGCTCGACGGTCTCGCCGTACGGGATGGCCAGCTCTTCTTCCACGGCAAAGTCAAGGAAGCCAAAATGATATGGGTCGCCGTCATAGTTGTCCCAGCGGGACGTCGGCTCCACGATGTAGACGCGGAGCATACCCGAGTAGGCCATCTGGGTGCTGCCATAGCTGAGGGGCATGGTGACGGTCATGGTTGCGGTGTCGCTTTTTGCGCCACCTTTGTCTTCGGCGTAGACTTCGACGGTGTAGTCGCCGTCGCTGTCCCAGGTGTGGGAGACGGTGGCCTCTTCGCCGGAGGAGACGTAGTTGGTGCAGCCGCCGTCGCCGTCGCCCCAGGTGAAGCAGTAGTTGATGTCGTCGCCGTCGGGGTCGGTGGACTGGAAGGTGTAGGTGTAGCTGGTGCCGGTTTTGCCGCTGCTGGGGCCCTGGATGCTCGGCTTCGTGGGCGGGTCGTTGAGCTGCTCCGGCGCCGTCGTTACGTCAGGCTGGCCGGTGAACGCCATCACCGACGGTATCACCAGCGCCAGCAGCACGAACCCTGCAAGGGTTTTATCGATGTTCATGGTCACTCCGCGACCAGCGTCGCCGCCGTGTCATCCGTAAACTGGGCGAAGAACCGGTAGGGGCGCGGCGCGGTCCACGGGTTTTTCTGCAGATGTGGCAGCCAGTGCGCCGTCGAAGCGACGACCTGGATGTTGCCGGGCGTGATATCGCCAAACGTCAGGTTGCCATGCTGCGCCGCTCCGTCAAAGACCGCGGTCTCCTCGTAGGTCTCCCCGGCGGGAACGGAGACATACTTGTTGAGCGCGTAGTCGAGCAGCGCGTAGTGGTAGGGGCTGCCGCTGTCGTCGTTCCACCGGGACGTTATCTCGGTGACGTAGGCCCGGACGTGGCCGATGTATGTGGACGATCCCTCGTTGGTGATGCTCGTCGTGACCTCTATGCGGGCGTTGCCCTGCCAGGTCGCCGCGACGTCGATGGACACCGGCTTGGTATCCCGGTCGGCGACCTGCTGGATGGATGACGCATAGTCGAAGGTGCTGTCGACGACCTCGTAGCCGCCGTCGAGATACAGCATGGGTATATATGCATCGCTCAGCCATCGCTGCCGCTGGCTGGCAATGGAGCTCCGGTCGTATACCAGGGTGACATAGTGGAAGGGCATCTCCTCGTCGTATAGCTCGTACAATTTCTGGCTCGCCGGCGGGCAGTTGGGGCACCACGTCGTCGTGCCGTACTCCGCCAGCACGGTATGCGAGCCGGCATCGCCGTGAGTGGACACCAGCGGCATGCTGACGGTCATGGTTGCGGTGTCGCTTTTTGCGCCACCTTTGTCTTCGGCGTAGACTTCGACGGTGTAGTCGCCGTCGCTGTCCCAGGTGTGGGAGACGGTGGCCTCTTCGCCGGAGGAGACGTAGTTGGTGCAGCCGCCGTCGCCGT
>JAWOAW010000019.1:0-8025 GCA_046498345.1 Thermoplasmatota archaeon | reverse complement strand
ATGCGCCGGCAGTACGGTTTCGAGAGACGGGTAAACGGGATGACGATGGCAGCCACGGCGAGGACGGCGAACGCCGCCGCCAGCACGAGCTTCGCCGTTTCATCCATCTGCAGGACCGCCCAGAGGGCAAAGAACAGCAGCGGGAGGGTGACGATGTCGCCGGCCAGCGTGATGAACGTCGTGGTGACGTTGTCGGGGTCGAGCCCCCGGCGGTAGCTGTAAAACGCGATGAAGATGGTGAAGAGAAGCATGCACCCGGCGGAGAGCACGCCGGCCAGCAGCGCGATGAGCACCATGTCGAGCAGCGTGACCTGCAGGCCCAGGAAGCCGGCGACGATGGTGGCCAGCAGACCCAGGTAGATGCTCATCAGGATGGTGAGGATGAAGGAGCTACCCGCGTTTTGCCTGAGCAGCCGGCTGCCCGTAAAGCCGGGTTTCAGCTGGCCGGTGTGCAGGTAGGTGCCCAGGCGGGAGCCCAGCGAGGCGAACACGCTGCCGCGCATGCCGATGGCCGGCGGGATGAGCACGATGAGCGCCGGCAGCAGCTCGAGCTGGGACGTGGATACGCCGAGGATAGTCCCGGTGAGTAGGTTGCCGAAGGTGGCAAAAATAAGAGAGAAAAGGGATTCCCGGGCTTCTTTACTGCCGAGGAGCGACCGGAGAAACTGAGTAATAACGCCTGGCGATACGCCGGCGGATGGACGATAGCTTCCTCTCTCCATAGACACCACTCCCGTTTTGACGACCCGGAGGCTCTTTTTTATGCGTCATGGACTGACACACGGAAATTTGCGTTGCTTTATATGCTTTTGCATGTTACTTGCTATCATATGTCTATTAAGTTTAAATGCCATGACTGTATTACCGCCGAGGATTACCATGAAAGAAGAACTGAATCCTTTTAAAATAGCCCAGCAGCAACTGGACGGAGCAGCAGAAACCATGGGGCTCGACGAGGATATGCACGCCTACCTGCGTGAACCGAAGCGATTCCTGCGCGTCACCATCCCGGTAAAGATGGATGACGGTTCCACCAAGACCTTCATCGGCTTCCGCTGCCAGTACAACGACGCCCTCGGCCCCACCAAGGGCGGCCTGCGATGGCATCCCGACGAGACAGCCGACACGGTCAAGGCGCTGGCAGCCTGGATGACCTGGAAGACCGCCGTGGTCGACGTGCCCTACGGCGGTGGCAAGGGCGGCGTCATCTGCAATCCCAAGGAACTGAGCGAGGGCGAAAAGGAGCGGCTGGCCCGCGGCTACATCCGGGCCCTCGGACGCTTCATCGGCCCCGAAAAGGACATTCCGGCTCCCGACGTGTATACCACCCCGCAGATCATGGCCTGGATGATGGACGAGTATAGCACCATCGTCGGCTACAATGCGCCCGGCGTCATCACCGGCAAGCCCCTCGAGGTCGGCGGCAGCAAGGGTCGGATGGACGCCACGGCCCGAGGCGGCATGTTCGTGCTGCGTGAGGCGGCGAAATGCTGCGGCGTCACCCTCAAAGAAAACGAGGGCAAGATGCACATGGCCTACGGCGAACTCCAGAAGCTGGAGGAGACGACGCCCGCTGATAAGGGCGTCACCATCGCTATTCAGGGATACGGTAACGCCGGCCAGTATGCACACCTGCTGCTGAAACGGCTGTTCCGCAACGCCAAAATCGTCGCATTGAGCGACTCCAGCGGCGGCATCTACGTCGAGGATGGCATCCCCTGCAACAAGGCCATGGACGTAAAAGCGAACGAGGGCAAGATAACGGCGTATCCCGGCGCGGAGCAGATATCCAACGAGGAACTGCTCGAGATGGACGTCGACATCCTTATCCCGGCAGCGCTGGAAAACGTGCTCACCGGAGAAAACGCCGGGGACGTCAAGGCCAAGATCATCCTCGAGCTGGCCAACGGCCCGACCACGCCCGAGGCGGACAGGATTCTGCACAAGAACGGCGTCATGGTATTGCCTGACTTCCTGGCAAACGCCGGCGGCGTCACCTGCAGCTACTTTGAATGGGTGCAGAACATCAGCGGCTACTACTGGGACTACGAGGAAACCTACGAGAAGCTCGACGACAAGATGTCGAAGGCCTTCTGGGATGTCTACAACACCCAGAAAGAATACCTGGAGAACGACAAGGACATCGTCATGCGCACCGCGGCCTACATCGTCAGCATCGGACGCGTGGCCAAGGCGGCCCGCACCCGCGGCTGGGTCTAACCCCCTTTTTTCCTCTCTTTTTCCTTTCTTTTCACGATTTATCAACACTCATCCAACGAGCGAGCGGCGGAATTGGCGCTTGAAGGCCAGTGACGAGAACCCTACGGCTGCATCTCCTCGCTGCTGAACGAGACGAAGCGGCTGCCGCCGATGTGGGCCAGGAAGCGCTCCGGCGTGATGGGCGTGGTGCCGTCGTAGGCGTCGCTGTCAACGCTGTGGCCGACGACCTCTCCGACAAACAGGGTGTGATCACCGTAGGTGGGGCTGTCGACGACCCGGCATTCGACGTTGGCCAGCGCCTCCTTGATGCCGGGCACCGCTATCTGCTGGGACGGGATAAAGGTCACGTTCATCTGCCCGGTCTTCGACGGGCCGCTCTTCGTCCCGGCGGTCCAGACGTCATCGAGCATCTCTTTAGATGGAACGCTGATGACGAATGCTTCCTCTTTTTTGATGAGCTCGTGGGTGGTCCGGCCCGGCGCTACGGACACGCCGACGAGCAATGGCTTCCGCGATATCACGGTGACCCAGTCGGCGGTCATCACGTCCGGTGTCTCGGTGCCGCTCACGATGAGAAACGACCGGAGCGGGTACAGAAGATGATACATACCATATGAAACGGAGAGGGGATGAAATATGTTACGCCAACGGGTCACCGTCAGGGGCAGGGCACATATCGGGGCACTGGGTGTTAATCAACGTGGGCATCATCCGCACCATCCTGTTCGTCCGGGTAAAGAGCAGATGGGAGAGCATGTATACCAGGTGAGGAAACAGGGACGGGCAACCTTTTAATGCACTCCCGCTATTATCCTGCATGGACAACCTGGGAGACATCGCCGAGAAAATCGAGGTGCGGCTGAACGAAAAAGATGCGCTGCGGGAGGCGACGCTGAAGCAGTGCCGGGACATCATCCGGTACAGCCGGAAATGCATCAGCCTGCTGCACAACGAGGCGGTCGAGGAGGCGGCGGACATGGCGGCAAAGGCTCATGCCGCCAATGCATCCCTCAAGGAGGACATCTCGGAGCATCCGGACATCCGGACGGCCGGGTACATGGAAAACGCGTCGCAGGAGCTGGCGGAGGCCCATCTGTTTCTCGCGATATATAGAGGCGAAGATCTGCCGTCTCCCGAAGACCTTGGCATCACCTATACGTCGTATCTTCTCGGGCTGGGCGACGTGGTCGGCGAGCTGCGTCGGCGGGCGGTCAACCTGCTGCGCGACGGGGACGTCGGCGAGGTGGAACACCTGCTGCAGCTGATGGAGGCCATCTGCGACCACCTGATGGAGTTTGACTATCCGTCGGGATTGGTGCCGGTGAAACGGAAGCAGGACATCGCCAAAAAAATACTGGAGCGGCTTCGGGGCGAGGTGGTCATGTACAAGAAAAACAGGGCGGTGGAGGAAAAGATAGACCTGCTGCTCCGGCATCTCCAGAAAGGGCATGCCAGCAGCGACGACGACTTCGACCTGGACGTCAACTCGGTGTGGTAGCCCTACGCCATCTCGATGACCCGGGCGACCAGCTGCTCGATGCCGTCGGCCGCTTCACTGAGGTTTTTTGCCGTCATGTAGGCGGGCGTGGTCACGATGCGGTTGGCTTCGTCGACGCAGATGTCGTCAACCGCCCGTGAGATGTGACGGCCGCCGAGCTGTTCGACATCTGCTGCCGGGCCAGCCGCGTCGCCGAGGGTGACCGTCGGGGTGACGTCCATGTCCTCGAAGGCTTTCACGATGAGCATGGGCGAGATGCAGATGGCGCCGATGGGCTTCCCCTCGGCGTAGGTGTCAAGGACGACCTGCCGGACCATCGGGTCGATGGTGCAGTCAACGCCGTCGACGGCATAGGTAAACAGGTTTTTCGCCACCCCGTTGCCCCCAGGGAAGACCAGGGCGTCGTAGTCCTCCGGCCGGTAGCTGTCAAGCGGCTGTATGTCACCGCGGGCGATGCGGGCCGCCTCGGTCAGCACGTTGCGCTCCTCATGCATCGTCTGGTTGCTCGTATGGTCGACGACCTCGTGCTGGAGCTTGTCGGGTGCATAGCAGTCGTAGGTGTGGCCGGCGCGCTGGATGGCCAGCAATGTTGCCACCGTCTCGTGTATCTCGGAGCCGTCCTGGACGCCGCAGCCGGCCAGTATGACAGCGATTTTTTTCATGTGGTTTCACCGCTTCCATAATAGCTGCGTGGTTTTAATAATGTTTTTGGGCTCGGCGAGCAGCCCTGTGTTCCGCTGTTTTCCCGGGGGGCAACCGGGGGTGGCGAGACCACCATTTTTATATATGTGGCGGCATTACAACACCTGATGAAACGACCCTCCATCATTAAGACATACTGTCCCTATTGCGGGCAGCATACGGAGCACGACCTCAAGCGGGTGAAAAAGCGGAAGGCGTCCGAGTTCAAGCAGGGTCAGCGCCGTTTCCGCCGTGTTACCTCGGGCTATCGTGGGTATCCCCGGCCGAAGCCGCAGGGCGACAAGCCGACGAAGCGCGTCTATCTGCGATACACCTGCAAGGAATGTGGCAAGGCCCACCAGAAGAAGGGCATTCGAGCCAAGCGATTTGAGTTTGAACGGTGATATGATGGGACGATTTGTCAAGGTAAAATGCAGTGACTGCAACAACGAGCAGGTTGTTTTCAAGAAGGCCAGCACCGAGGTGCTGTGCCAGGTATGCGGTGGTGTGCTGGCCCGGCCAACCGGGGGTACCGCCGATTTGAAAGGAGAGATTGTTGAGGAGTTAGCGTAACCTATGCCGGCAAAAAACATTCCGGACAAGGGCGAACTCGTGGTGTGCACCGTGGACAAGGCGAAGGGATTCGGTGCCTTTGTCACATTGGAGGAGTACCCCGACCTGGAAGGGTTTATCCATATAAAGGAGGTCGCGCCAGGATGGATAAAAAACATCCGGAACCATGTCAAGGCCGGGCAGCGAGTGGTCTGCAAGGTCATGGACGTCGAGCCCAGCAAGGACTCCGTGGATTTGTCGCTGAAGCGGGTCAACGACCATCAGCGCCGGAACAAGATACAGCAGTGGAAAAATCTGTCGAAAGCTGAAAACCTGCTGCGCATCGTGGCCGACCGTCTCGACAGGAGCTTCGATGACTGCCTGGAGGAGTTCGGCTACGACCTCGTGGAAAAATATGGCTCGCTGTACGAGGCGTTCGAGGAGATCGCCTACGACGGGGAAACCCTGGAAAACGACGGCTTCACCGGCGACTGGGCCGATGTCTTCGTCGAGGTCGCCCAGGAAAACATCGTCATACCCTATGTCACGATTACCGGCTACGTGGAATTCTTTGTCCCTGAACGGGACGGCATCGAGCACATCAAAAACGCGCTGAAAGCAATGGAAAAGGAGGACAACGACGTCACCGTGAACGTCAAGTACGTGTCGGCGCCGCTGTACCGGGTGGACGTGACCGCCCCTGATTACAAGCTGGCGGAAAGCGAGCTGCGTGAGATGGCCGAGCAGGGTGTCGCGTACATCGAGGAACATGGCGGAACCGGCAGCTTCAAGCGGGACATCGAGTGATGAGGCATATGATGCGCTACTGCAGTAGCTGCCAGGAGTACACCCTGGAGGACTGCTGTCCGAGGTGTGGACAGCGGACGGATACCCCGGAGCCGGCCCGGTTTTCCCCGCAGGATCCCTACGGCGAATATCGCCGGAGGTTGAAGAAAGAAGTAAAGGAGTGATATATATGGACGACAAGTCATTGCGTATAGACGAGGCAAGCATCGTGTTTTCGGAAAAACCCGAGCTGAAGGAACCGATATTGATAGAGGGGCTGCCCGGCGTGGGCAACGTGGGCAAGCTGGCAGCCGAGCATCTCATCGACGAGATCGGGGCCACCAAGTTCGCGGATATCTATTCAACTGATTTTCCACCCCAGGTGTTCGTCAACGACGACGGCACCGTCAAGCTGGCCCGAAACGAGCTCTATTATTATAAGGGTCCGACCGACCTGGTCATCCTCACCGGGGACTACCAGGGCCTGTCAACCCGCGGGCAGTACATTCTCGTGCAGACCGTCCTCGACCTGGTGCAGACATATGGCACCCGGCGCATCTACACCCTGGGCGGATACGGCGTCGGCGTCGAGGTCGACGAGCCCACGGTCACCGGCGCGGCCACCCATCTCGAGCTGGTCGAAGAACACGAACAATACGGCATCGTGTTCAAGGACAAGGCCGGCGGCGGCATCGTCGGCGCGTCCGGCCTGCTGCTGGGCATCGGCACCATGATGGACATGGAGGGCGTCTGCCTGATGGGCGAGACCTCCGGGTACATGGTGGATCCCGGCAGCGCCCGCGAGGTCCTGAAAACCCTGGCCAGCATCCTGGACATCGACATCGGCTTCGCCAAGCTGGAGGAAAAAGCCGAGGAGATCAGCAAGATAGCCCAGCGGATAAAGCAGCTTGAGGAAAGCGGCGGCTCGGACGAGGAAGCCGGCGACCTCCACTACATCGGGTAGGCGGCGTCCCGGGCAAGCCGGTATCCAGCGGAAGATGAAACAGCCATATCGCTGATAAATTGTCGCCCGTCGGAGAAGGCTGTGACACCGGTATAACCCGCCAGGGCCTGTCCATGCATAGTTCTATGCAAACCGGAGCGAGGTGCATGTCCTGGGGTGCCGGGTCATCGGCGCGCCTGCCGGATACCAGATTTTAAATAAACGGGTGGTATTTTGCAGGAGTGGATAGCATGTACCGGAGCGGCGAGTATGCCGTCAAACGGTTTTCCAGCGACCGGCAGAGCATCCGGCTCATCCTCAACGAGTCAGCCAAGAAGCACACCATCCACGCGGTCCTCGAAATCGACGTGACCAACGGCCGCACGGCCATACGGGATACCAAGGAGCAGACCGGCCGGAAGCCGTCGTTTACCGGATGGATGATAAAATGTATCGCGGAGGCGCTCACCCGGCATCCCAAGCTGAACACCTACCGGCAGGGATGGCGGAAGATCGTCGTGTTCGAGGACGTGGACGTGGCGATTCCCGTGGAGCGTTTGGTGGACGGGGAGGCGCGGACCATGGTCTACATCGTCCGGCGGGCAAACGAGAAAAGCGTCACGGAGATAACCGGTGAGATCCGGGCGGCGCAGCGGCAGCAGGTCAGGGGAAAAAAGCAGGTGCTCAGCCAGCTCTCCCGGTTTGAGAAAATGGTGCTCAATGCACCTGCATTTCTCAAAAAGCTCGTGCTGTGGATACTCCGATGGCATGGCATCCGGAAAAAAAAGCACATGGGCACCGTCGGCGTGACATCCGTGGGCATGATAGGCCGCTTTCCCGGCTGGGTGGTTCCCCTGGGCGGTACGCCGACCGTGATGATCGCTCTGGGCGGCATCGTCGAAAAGCCGGCCGTCGTGGACGGCGACGTCGAGGCCCGGGAGATATTGAGCCTGACACTTTCGGTCGACCACGACCTCGTCGACGGCGGACCGATGACCAGGTATGTGGACACGCTCACCAAGCTGGTCGAAGACGGGTATGGGCTGTCCGAGGTACCGGATGGCGGTGCAGCGGGCGGGTAGCCGGCGGGGCTAGGTGTCCGCTGTCTTTTTTTGCTGCCAGCGCCGCAGCAGCTTGAGCACCTCGAAGGCGGCCAGATAGAGGAGGGCGGCCAGGCCGACGTGTAAATAGTAAGGCAGATTTAAACAGTCCTACATTAACTGGTGTCCCTCGTGCACCCACAGCTTCTAGTGGCACTAGTACAACACAAATTGCTACTACGGCTTTTTCTACAAGTGCTATTGCCACTTTAAAATCAGAGTTAGAAGATAGCTTTTTTCCTGTA
>JAWOAW010000045.1:0-3114 GCA_046498345.1 Thermoplasmatota archaeon | reverse complement strand
ATGGTGCCCTCCGCATGGCTGCCGACGAACACCGGGCCGGACAGGTCGATGGTCCAGGCCACGTTTTCAGCCGGAGCCGTCCCCGTATTGGACACCGTGGCGGTGACGCCGACGCCGCCGGTGACGCTCTCGACCTTGAGGTTGGGCGCCGGCAGCGGCTCGTAGTAGACGTCCTTGTTGCCGTTCCGGTTGTCCGTCCAGACGATGCCGCCCTGCGACACCCGGAGCGAGGACACCTCCTCGACCACGGTGCCATCCTCGTCGTTTATCTGCTCGGGCTCCTCCCAGGTGGCGCCGCCGTCGGTGGACTTCGCCAGGAACAGGTTGCCGTCGCTGACGAACGCGCAGTACACGGTGGACCCGCTCATAAAGATATCGGGATGCAGTTCGTCAACCTGCCCCTCCACGGGGAACGAGCCATCCTGCCAGGTCTCCCCCTCGTCTGAGGAATACTTGCAGGAGAGATCCCAGTCGCCGAAGGTCGGGTTCTGCGACATGTAGACCACGCAGAGGTTGCTGCCGCTGGCCCCGATGGCCGGGTCCAGGTAGGGGTCATCGCCCTCCCAGGTTTTCACCGGCCAGAGCGCCATGTCGCCTTCCTCGTTCGGGTCGCCCCAGTGGATGCCGATGCCGTGGCCGCCCGAGGTCTCGTTTTCGTAGTCCCAGACCTGCCAGAAATGGTTCGGCGTGGCCGCCATGTCGGCGTTGTAGGACAACGGGAAAAACTGGTCGCCCGTCCAGGAAAACACTGCCTCATCCCATGCGCCAAGCTGGAACTCCGCCTCGATGGCGCTGGGCAGGTCGTAGCCCGCATACTCGACGTGGCCCACGTACGCCCAGCCCCAGGTGGTGTCGCTCATGGCAGCCGCCGAAAACGTGGAACGCTCCGAGTCGTATCCGCTGTGGTCCAGGGCACCGATCTGCCAGGTGCCGGTATCCGAGACGTCGGGGGCGTACATGACATATATCTGCTGTGACGTCCGGTCGTTCCAGACGCCGTACATGGCATCGCCGCCCGGCGGCGTTACCAGCGCCGGCCAGTTCTGCAGATTGCTGGCCATGTCGCCGGTGTTGGTGTTGAACAGCTCGCTCCAGCTGCTGCCGTCGGTGGACCGCATGAAGTAGATGTGTCCCTCGAGGGCGCCGAGCTGTCGCTCCCAGGCGGCTACGAAGCTGCCGTCCGGTGCCTGCACCACGACCGGGTGTTCGTCGTCCTCCCCGGACGTGGACAGCTGGATGTCTCCGTTGCCTCCTGCACCGAGGGGCGCGGATGTCGACGGCGACGCGTCAACCGGTTTCATCTCCATGGTTGCCGTGAGCTGTCCCTCTGACTCTGTACCTGAAAAAGACTGGGCCAGGGGGAGACACAGCATCGCGGCTATAACCGCTATGGTCACTATCTTGCCTGCTTTTGTATACATGTTTCTGCCTCCACGTATATATCAAAGCAGGTCTTAAAAAGGTATCGAAAGAAAAAAGAGAAAGGAAAAAGAGGGAAAAGGGTTATTCCAGGCCCACGACGAACGGGCCGATGACGAAGCCGCTGGCCGTTGCAGACGCGCCGGCCGCCGTCACCGTGATATCGGATGGGCCGATGCCCAGCACGAGACCGGTGCTGACCTCGGTGCTGCCGCCCGCCGCCAGGCTGTCAATGGTGCCCTCCGCGGTGGCTCCGAGAAACACGAGGCCGTCCAGCTCGATGGTCCACGCCACGTTTTCCGCCTCGGCGCTCCCGGTATTGGAGATGGTTGCCTTGGCGCCGAATCCGCCCGACATCGAGTCCACGCCGATGACCGGGACGGGGAACGGGCCGTAGAAGACATCGCTGTTGCCGTTCCGGGTGTCCGACCAGATCGCGCCCACCGGGGTGGTCGCCGCCGTGCCATACTCGGAGAGCACGGTGCCATCTTCCTCGTTGAGCTGCTCCGGCTCACTCCAGGTTGCACCCCAGTCGTCGCTCGAGGTATAGTAGAGGTTACCGTCCTTCACGTAGGTGGCAACCAGCGTGTCACCCGACAATGCAACGTCGGGGTACAGCTCGGCGTCGGCCGTCGCGGCCACGTCGGCCATCTCCCAGGTGTCGCCGCCGTCAGACGAGTACAGGCAGGAGACGTCCTGGTTGCCCACCTCGTCGGTCTGGCAGAGGATGGCGATGTTGCCGTCCCGGGCTGCCACCGATGGATTGCGGATATTGAAGTTCTCCTGGACCATCGCGGCGGTGCTGGCTCCATCGGCCAGCGGATCCGAAAAGTCACGGGACCACCAGAAGAGATCCCAGGAGCCCATCGACTCATTGTAGATGTCGTAGACACACCAGAACCTGTCGCTCACCTCGTCGATGGTAGCGGCGCTGTGATTGCAGCCGGACATGTCATGCCAGCTGATGTACTCCGTTCCCTCGGCCTCGGGGTCCATGAAAAACATGTGCGGGCCGTTGGTGATGTCGTAGTCGCCGTAGGTCGTCGACGCCACGGCGGACATGACACCGTACTCCCAGGCCTCCTGACTGTCGTGGCAGGCCACGTCGAGCGACTCGATGTTGGTCCACTCATAGGAAGACCAGTCGTAGTAGAAGAGCGCCCAGGTCTCCGGGTCCTGAGCGTCTCCCACGTCGAGCATGTACTGTATCCCCGGCTCCGAGATGGTCGTGAACGTCCCATAGTACTGGCTGCCGCCCCAGTGGCTGAACGACGGATAGTCCTCGACGCCGTCAATCTCGAACAAGCCAGCCGTCTCAAAGGTCTCGCCGCCGTCGACCGAGAGCGCCAGCGCGATGTTCCGTTCCATGATGGAGGGAGCAAGTGTGTACCCCACCAGATAGGTGGAGCCCGATGACGCCAGCGTCGGATGGTATTCGTCGTCGGCGCTGCCGGTCACCTGCACGCTCATCGGCTGCGGCAGCGGCCGGAGCGCGTCTTCCACCACTGTCGGAGATGCGGCAAGCGTCTGCGCCTCCGCGGTGACGGGCACAAGATGTACCTCGTTCGATGTGTCCTCTACAACGGCATGGATGTCTTCGCTGTGTTGAGTCATAACCTGTGCGGTTCACAGTCCACCTGCAATAAACAGGAGAACGATTCCGAGTGCTAAAGCTTTTTTCATGGCTATCTAGCC
>JAWOAW010000072.1:0-3212 GCA_046498345.1 Thermoplasmatota archaeon | reverse complement strand
CGTGTCAATTTGTATTTCATCCCATCCCATTCTTTCGGATTCTACAAAGCGGATGGGATTCTCTTCTTTTTTATGGAATTTTTTGAGCGACGGCCTCGCTCAAAAACACACAGCCTTTTATATGAAGACCGCTAATCTGCATCTACCGGAGGGGGCAAAAAAGGATAAAAACATGTATGGCTAAAACATTCAGCATGTCGTATTCGTATTCTCCATAGCGCTCACAGAGCAATCGTGGCATGCGTGGACCTGGACGGCCTTCTTCCTCCTGTTTCTGCCCGGTTTATCTTTTTGGCAGGGTAAATTAAAAATACCGTCGTGGCTTATCAATCGTGAAGGTGTGCCTATGTGTGAATGGATGGAACAGGTAGAGGGCGAGGATAAGGGCGACGTGAAACTGTATGCGCTGAGCACCTGCATCTTCTGCATGCGGACGAAGCGGCTGCTGGACAAGCTCGGCGTCGCCTATCGATATGTCGACGTCGACCAGCTGGATGACGACACGCAGGAGGAAGCGGTTGAGCGGATGGAACGGCATAATCCCTCTGGAGGGTTTCCCACCATCGTCATAAACGGGACGGTCATCCAGGGCTACAAGGAGGACCGGATAAAGGAGGCGCTCGACGATGCCGACTGAGGTAGATGTGTCGGACGAGGAGGTACGGGAGCGCTACGAGAAGCTGGACCGGGAGGCCGAGGCCGCCGGGTATCATCTCAATCCGGATGAGGAGATGACCCGGCAGCTCATCCGGGGTATCCTGGTGAACGAGAAGCGCTATGGCTACGGGGCCTGCCCCTGCCGGCTGGCTGCCGACGACCGGGAGATGGATCTGGATATCATCTGCCCCTGTGACTACCGGGATGCGGATCTCAACGAGTATGGCAACTGCTACTGCGGGCTGTATGTCTCCCGGGCCGTGCTCGACGGCGAGCGGGAGGTGCAGTCGATTCCGGAGCGCCGGCCGCCGAGGGAGGAACGGGAAAAAGAGCAGGATACGGGGGACGTGGACGGCGTGGATGGGCTTTCGCAGCCGGTGTGGCGGTGCAAGGTCTGCGGCTATCTCTGCGCGCGGGGGGAGCCGCCGGGTGTCTGCCCTATCTGCAAGGCGGGCAAGGAACGGTTTGAGCGTTTCATGTGACGGGCATCATATTATTATATGTCCGTTTGGTTGGACCGGTCAGGTGTTTTACCGTGAATGCGACGCCCGACACCCGGTACATGGAGCAGCTGGCCGATACGTCGTTCCGGCCCGTGTTCATACTGGGGTTTCCCCGCTCGGGGACCACGATTCTCTACCGGGTCCTGGATAAAACAGGGCAGTTTAACGTTGTGACGTTGTACCATGTGCTGTATCATGACCGGTTGCTGTCGCATTTTTTCAACGGGGGAAAACAGGCGGCGGTAGATGAGATATCGGCCTATTTTGAGCGGCACGGCGTGGACACCCGGGAGGCTGACAGTCTGTCGGTGGGACCCTGTCAGCCGACGGAGTACGGCTTCATGCTGCCGGAGCGCGGGTTTCCCTGGAATGTTACGGAGAAAAACAGCGGGCGGCTTTCATTGCTCTGTAAAAAAATTGCGTTTATGGCTGGCAATGAGCAGCCCGTGCTGCTGAAAAACCCTTTTGATTTTGGGAACTTCGTGCGGGTCAAACGGCTCTTCCCGAACGCGCGGTTTGTCTTCATCCACCGGCATCCCGTCGACGTATTGGACTCACAGATGCGGGGGATGCGGCAGATTTTCAGGCAGAAAAACGACTACCTCGCCCTGATATTTGGCAAATATGATGAGGGATACGACAACCCGCTTCTCCGCCAGTTCTTCAGACAGGTGTTCTCCCCGTATATCCCGCTTGGACTGTTCTACCTGCTTCAGCGAAACGCCAGGGCCGGTCGGTATTATGTGGACAACATCGATTGGCTGCCAGCCGAGGACTATGTTGCGGTAACCTATGAGGAGCTCTGCCGGCATCCCACCGAGACCGTCAGCCGTATCCTCGGCCATTTCGACCTTGATGCCTCCTTTGACGCCGAGAGATATATCCAGCCTCGCGATACCGATACGGCACCGCGGGTGCGCACCCTGAACGGCTTCATCTGCAGGCGCATGCGGCGGTACTGCCGGCGTTTGGGGTACACGCTGCCGGGATAGCTGCGGCTGAGCCGGAAAATGGCATTGATTATATACTGAGCGGCTATACGGGTAATGCATGCTATCCGGGGATGTCGTCGGCGTGCTGGTCGTGTACGCCTATGTTGCCGTGCTGCTTTTTATCTCTGAAAAAGTATTGGCCGGGTATCCGCTGTTCAACCGTAAGTTTCTGCATATCATGGTGGGCAACATCTTTTTTATCCTGCCCCTGTTTGAGCAGGCCTGGGTGATGTCGCTGGTGGCGGCGGCGCCGTTTATCCTGCTCACGTTTCTGATGAGCCCCTATTCGCCGCTGCACGTGGTGTCGGAAACCTCGGCGGCGGGCCACGGGCTGGGGCTGGTCTACTACGCCGTCTCGTGGACGGTGCTCGCCTGGGTGTTTTTCGAGCAGCCGGTGGTGATCGCGATTGGCATCGTGGCCATGTCCTACGGCGATGGGCTGGCCTCGCTCGTGGGCATCAGATACGGCCGTCGAACCTATAACGTCAGCGGCGACAGGAAGAGCGTGGTCGGCTCGCTGACCATGCTGGTCGCCACCGTCGCCGTTTCGGGTATGGCGGTCGGCTATTACCATTGGTTCCATGGCGCGGTGCTCCCCGCGCTCTACGTGCTTCCCCTGGTGGGTGCGGTGGCGACGCTGGCTGAGGCGCTGACCCCGCGTGGACTGGACAACCTGGCGACGTCGCTGTCGGCGGCGCTGCTCTACTATCTGCTGGTGTAACCATGCGGTTTATCGTGGTTGACGGGATGGACGGCGCGGGGAAGGATACGCATGCCCGGCTCATTCGGCGGCATTATGAGGCGAAGGGGGAGTCGGTGCTGGTCCGGTCGCATCCCACCGGGGACAACGTGTATGGCCGGCGGGCGAAGCGGGCGCTGCTGGGCCGGGGGAAGCTGAACATGTTTGTCGGTCCTTACCTGCGGGAGACCCTGCAGCTTGACAAGGTGAATACGACCGAAGAGGCGATGATCGAGATCTACCGACGGCTTCGCCCCGGCGATCCGCCGACCATCCGCAGCGCCACCGCCCTGTTCGACAGCCTGTTTTTCAACGAAGAGC
>JAWOAW010000089.1:0-6790 GCA_046498345.1 Thermoplasmatota archaeon | reverse complement strand
GGTGTCTCCGTTGAGCGCTATCTCGGTGCCTGGCAGGTCTCCAGGCGGGGTGTTTTTGATGGCCGCGGCGACCTGGTTGACCCGGTCTTTGAGCTTGGGGCCCAGCACGGAAAAGTTTGGTGTTGCGATACGCTGGAGGTAGGGTTCCAGGCTGTCCTCGAAGGATACGTTTTTGACGTTTATCTCGTTTTTGAGCAGCTTCGCCAGGTCGGACAGGTCGTCGCCGACGATGACCGCCTCGCCGAGGGGGTAGCGGAGCTTGATGTCGTGCCGGGCGCGGAGCGACCGGGCTACCTCGGTTATCTCGCGGGCCTGCTCCATCTGCGTCTCCAGCTGTTCGTCGACCAGGTTCGCGTCGACCGTGGGGTAGTCGCAGAGGTGGACGCTCTCGGGTTCGATGGCGGGGGCATAGCGCTGTTTGAGGCTGCGGTAGATGTGCTCCGAGATGAACGGCGTGAACGGGGCTACCAGGCGGGACAGCGTTTCCAGCAGCTCGTAGATGGTGGCATAGCCCGCCAGCTTGTCGGGGTTTTCCTCTTCCAGCCAGAATCGTTTCCGGCTGTTCCGGATGTACCAGTTGCTGATGTCGTTGACCACGAAGTCCTCGATGAGGCGGGCGGCCTTGTGCAGCTCGAACTGCTCGATATGCTCGTTTACCTGGCGGATGACGCTGTTGAGCCGGGACAGCGCCCAGCGGTCCAGGTTGCCTCGCTCCGCCGGTGGGATGCCATGGTCGTGGTAGGTGAAATCGTCGAGGGCGGCGTAGGTGTCGTAGAAGGAATAGGTGTTCCACAGGGTGAGCAGGAACTTGCCGAGAGCCTCGCGGACGACCTCCTCGTAGAAGCGCTTCGGCGACCAGGGTGCCGAGGCGGAGATGAGATACCAGCGCATCGCATCTGCTCCTTCGCGGTCGAATATTTGGTTGGGGCTGACGTAGTTCCGGTCTTTCTTGGACATTTTTTGTCCGTCTTTGTCCAGGATGAGGCCGAGGGAGACCACCTGCTCGTAGGCGTGGCTGTCGAAGGTCAGCGTGGAGATGGCCAGCAGCGAGTAAAACCATCCTCTCGTCTGGTCGATGGCCTCGCAGATGAAGTCAGCGGGAAAGTTTTTCTTGAAGGCATCGCGGTTTTCAAACGGGTAATGCCACTGGGCGAAGAATGCTGAGCCGGAGTCGTACCAGGCGTCGATGACGTCGGGCTCCCGCTCCATGGCCCCGTGGCATTCCGGGCAGGAAAGCTCGAGCTCGTCGACAAAGGGACGGTGGAGGTTGTAGTCCTCCGGGACATCGGATGCGAGCTCGCGGAGCTCCTCGACGCTGCCCACGCAGATCTCGTGGTCGCAGCTACCGCAGGTCCAGATGGGCAGCGGGGTTCCCCAGTACCGGTTGCGGGACAGCGACCAGTCCCTGGCCTCCTCGATAAACCCGCCGAAGCGCCCGTGCTTGAGATGCCCGGGGTACCAGTCGACGTGTTCGTTGTTGTCCACGAGCTCCCCCCGCAGCTTGGACATGGTGATGAACCAGGATTCGATGGCGTAGTAGAGCAGCGGCGAGCTGCAGCGCCAGCAGAACGGATACTGATGGGTGACGTCGTGCGACGCGAGCAGCAATCCGCGCTCGTCGAGGTCGGCGATGATGTCGGGGTCGGCGTCCTTGACAAACCGCCCGGCCCATTTGTCGACCTCGGGTGAAAACGTGCCGTCTTCCTCCACGAGCTGGACCACCGGCAGATCATGTTTCTTGCCCGCCTCGTAGTCCTCCTCGCCGAACGCGGGGGCGATGTGGACCACGCCGGTGCCGTCGTCCATGCTCACGTAGTCGGCGGTGATGATCCGCCACGCCGGCCGGTCCGGCTCCGTGTAGCGGTACAATGGCTCGTATTCCATGCCCGCCAGCTCCTCGCCCGTCCAGGCGTCAAGCATCCGATATTCGTCGTCCTCGAACAGGACGGCGGCGCGCTCCTCCGCCAGGATGAGCTCCTCGCCCCGGTACTCTATCTTGACATAGAGCTCGTCGGGGTGGACGGCCAATGCCACGTTGGATATCAATGTCCAGGGGGTCGTCGTCCAGGCGAGCAGAAAGACGTCGCTGTCTTTGACCCTGAACTTGATATATATCGAGGGATCGGTCACCTCCTTGTAGCCCTGCGCCACCTCGTGCGATGACAATGTCGTGCCGCAGCGCGGGCAGTATGGCGTCACGCGGTGGCCCCGGGTGAGCAATCCCCGGTTCCAGGCCTGCTTGAGCGACCACCAGACCGACTCGATGTAATCATTTTTCAGCGTGACATATGGATGTTCCATGTCCAGCCAGAAGCCCACGCGCTCCGTCATCTCCTTCCAGGCCTCCTCGTAGCGGAAGACGCTCTCCTGGCACTGCCGGTTGAAACGCTCGATGCCGTAGTCCTCTATCTCCTGTTTTTCTTCGAGTCCCAGCGATTTTTCGACCTCGATTTCGACGGGCAGGCCGTGGGTGTCCCAGCCGGCTTTGCGTGCAACGTAGTAGCCCTGCATGGTCTTGTAGCGGAGCACCATGTCCTTGACGGCCCGCGTCAAAACGTGGCCGGGATGGGGCAGCCCGTTGGCCGTCGGCGGCCCCTCGAGGAACACGAAGGGCTCGTTGCCCCGGCGCTGCTCCATTGACTTCTCGAAAATATGGTTTTCCTGCCAGAACCGGATAATGTTTTGCTCGACCGCGGGCGGGTCATACTGCTGTTCCTGGTCGCTGTCGGCGCTCATTGGAGGGATAAAGCACGTGCCGTTAAAACGTTTTTGCTACTGCTACAGGTTGAACACGAGCGCCCGTATCTCGCGCTCCCGGGCGTTGCCGGCGGTGTCGATGGCTCTCGCTTCCAGCCGGTGGAGCAGCAGCGCCCGCTCGTCCCATACATGGGTGTAGGGTGCCGTGGTGTCCGTGGCCAGCAATTCACCGTCGATGTAGAACTCGACCCGGTCGACTGCGCTGTCGTTGTCGCTGGCGCTGACCTCCAGAGTTATGGAGCCCACGATGACGGTCATATCGAAGGGCAGCGACGCCGCGGCGGCGTCCTGCACGTAGAGCGTGCCCCGCCGGGGGTGTTCGAACGTCAGGGTCGGGGGCTCCCAGTCGCCCTCGGCGATGACGGCCAGCTCGGTCAGGGTGCCCACCATGAGCCGGGTGACCCTCGTTGCATAATCAAGGTCCATGTGTTCGATGGTGTCCTCCGATGAGTGGTAGTAGTCGTTGAACTCGTATTCGAAGAAAAAGGTGGCGTTGAACCCGTAGCTGATGAAGGAATGGTGGTCGCTGTAGGGATGGCTGCGCTCCCGGGAGACGGTGAGGTTGAGCACCGGGTATCGCTCGGTGAGGTTGATGGACATGTTGGTCATCCATTTGGAGGATGATATTTCCTGTACCTCTATGGTATGGCGTCCCGTCTCCGTCTCGGTGTAGCCGATCATGTCGGCGTTGAGGACGCCCACAATGTTTTCGTGGCTCTCGTTGGCCTCCCGCGCGTACTCGTGGCTGCCGAGCAGTCCCTCCTCTTCGCCGGAAAACGTGACGAAGCGGACGGTGTGCTGGAACTGGTACGTGCTGAGCGTCCTGGCTGCGGCCAGCACCGCTGCCACGCCTGACCCGTCGTCGTCGGCGCCCGGTGAGCCGGGGACGGTGTCGTAGTGGGCGCAGATGAGGTAGACGCGGTCGCTCGACCGGTTGACCCCGGGCAGCGTGGCCTCCACGTTGACGCCCTCGTAGTCGCTGTAGTCCCAGTCGTGTCCCCGGACCGACAGGCCGTACGAGGAAAACTCGCCGGCGATGTAGTCGGCTGCCTCGTCGCAGGCAGCCGTCTCGGTGACCCGGGGGCCGATGTCCTGCAGGGTCTGTACGTAGCCCCGGACCATCTCCTGGCTGACGTCGTCCATCACGTCGCCGGTGTCGACACCCGATACATGCGCGACCACGGTGGAGGTATCAAAAACGGCGACAGACGGCACCACCAGGCAGACGGCGACCAGCGCGACCACCACATGTTTCATACATATGGCAACGGCGCCTGCATTTAAAAGTTATGTCCCGGCAGCGGTGCTATCCTTCAAAGACGAGCTGCGGCGACCGGTCCAGGGTTATCTTCGGCATCTGGGCCCGGTAGCCGGTACGGGTCGAGCTGTCGTAGCTGTCCATGTCCATCTCCTCCAGCATCTTCCGGCCGCGCTGCCTGGCTTTTTCCACGCTCACGTTTATCTTCATGACCTCGCCGGGGAGCGCCCGTTTCACCAGGAAGTTCCAGCCGGCACCGGCGCCGTAGGGGAGGCCCTCGAGCACCATCATGGTGCCCTCCACGGGATAGTTCCACATGCCGGTGGGGTCGTCGCCGAACTTGGCCAGGGGCACGCCCATCGCCACCTCGTATTCCGGGGTAAACGTGGGGTCGGCGGTCACCCATTCACCGTCGATGAGCGCCTCCGCGGTGCCGTGCAGCATGAACGAGCCGAAGGCGTCGTACCAGTGCTGGAGCACCCGGCTGGCTCCCACCAGGTTGTCATACATTGACTCCACGAGGGCGAGGCTGTACAGCCGGTAGCGCGCGGAGACGCCGGCGGCCCGGCACAATGCTGCAAACAGGGAGAGCTGATGCAGGCAGGTGCCGCTGCCCCGCCGGAGCGTCTCTACGGCGCCGTCAAGCGGGACAAACGCCAGCCTGATGTTGTTTTTGACGAAGTCGAAGGCGGCCTCCGCGTACTCCCGGTCGGGGAGCTCGTAGGCACCCAGCTCGTGGGCCATGGCGACGATCTCGGGGGCATGGCTGTTGCAGAAATGCGTGGGGCGCAGATACCGCCGGTTTTCCTCGTAGCAGGTCATGTTCTCCCGGTAGGGGGGAATGGTGTACGGCGGGTTGCCCTGCACCACGTTTTTGTTGATTTTTTTGGCCACCCGGTTGGCCTTAATCACGGTGACGGGATGGAGAATGATTCCTTTGAGCAGCGCCGGGATGGTCCGCACCACGTTTTTGAACATGCGCCAGGGCATGATGTAGTTTTTTTCCCTGATTTCTCTGAGCTTCTGTAGCATCAGCTCACCTCGTCGAGGTCGCTGAGCAGCATCTTGCGCATCTCCTCGGCGCATCCGCGTATCTCCTCGCCGGCCATCCGGCTTACCTCGGGCTCCAGCACCGGTCCCTCGCGGCCGCAGACGGGGCAGCGCTCCAGCAGCTTCACCCGGTCGCCGGTGAAGATGAAGCCGGGATAGCTCATGGCCAGGCCGTCCAGGAAGGCGAACTTGCCGGTTTCGCCGTAGCCGAGCGGCTGGTTGTTCTCGTCGAGCACCATGGGGTGGAAGTAGTTGTGCGGGATGTGCAGATAATGGCCCTCGGGACACTGGATCATGAACGCGTTGCTTTCCACCATGGCGTAGAGGTCGAGGCACTGCCGGTCGGGGATCCCCAGATATTTTTCTACCTTGCCCCTGAAGGCGTCGACGGGCAACCGCTTGTCCTCGTGAACCTTCCATCCGCCACCGGTGATCACGGCACCGCGTTCCCCGAAATCGAAGCGCATGCCCTCCCGTTCCATCTTGTTCATGACCAGGTTGAGGATGAACGGGGCGCCGAAAAAGCCGATGTGCCGACCGGTGTCCTCCAGCCGCTTGAGCCAGCTGATGATGTCGTCCACCATTTTCTGGTTGCGGCGCTTGGCGGTGAGCCGGGCGACGCCGCTCATCAGTTTTTCCTTCAACCCCTGCGGCCTGCCCATGGATATGCGGATGAGGTCGGTGGTGATCTCACGGTCGATGGCCACCTCGACGTTTTTCACGACGGCGTCGGGCAGCGCAGCGGTGACCTTGCCCACCCAAAGGTTGGTCTTGTGGGGATGCGGAAACAGCAGGTAGGCGTCGGAGTCGTATTCCCACCAGTCGCTCAGCATCTCCAGGCAGCATCGGGCGATGGCGTATTCTGCATTGTAATACGTCTGCTGGTCACGCGGGATAAAGGTAAACCGGCCGGTGGTGCCGCTGGAATAGGCGATGGTGACGCCGGAGCGGCCGAAGCTTTCGATGACGTCGTCGTAGCTGGGGTCTGCGGAGTCGATGGTCACCTGGGGGATCTCCCCGGTCATGATGTTGGCCACCCACATGGCAAATTCTTTGCCGGATGGATAGTCCTTGAAAAACCGGTGGGAGAGCAGCGGTATCTTGCGGAAGTCGTCGAAACCGGTGATGTCGTCGGGTGCGACATCGTGCTCGCGGCAGTAGTCGTGGTAAAACCTGTTGTTTTCGTAGTGGTGCCGGAATGCGTGGCAGACGGCGTCAAGCCGGTACTGCTTCGCCTGCTCGGCGGATGTTCCATACATGCTCTCGGGCTCGTACAGCGCCACCTCTCCGGCGTGGGCCGGTCCGCCCTCCGGCATGTAGCCGGCCAGCCGTCGGTTTACTTCTTCGAGAAAAGCGGGGTCAATGTCTCTGGTTTCTGCAAATGCCATGGTAACCTCTCGATACGTGATGCCTGATTGAGCCTTGGTTAAATAACGTTTTTCTCAACGGGAGTTGAACCGAGTTAAAAAAAATTTTAACAGCTCTTGTCAATGTGTTTAAAAACCCTGTGTCTGCCGGCTCGCGTGCAGCCGGACACTGGACGTGATGAGGCACCATCATCTTTTTATGCCTGCCGTGACATCCGGACACTGACGAAGCACCCGGCAGCGTTCCCCGGTCTCCCCAAAAACAACTTTTATATAACACATCGCCATTCCGATGTCTGTCGCGATTGCTATGGCAGATACAGAAATCGTTAAAGCAGTACAAAAAGCACTGGATGAA
>JAWOAW010000049.1:0-23786 GCA_046498345.1 Thermoplasmatota archaeon | reverse complement strand
CACAATCCACATCACACTATGCAAATAAAGATTACGCTGGTCACTGGAAGAAATCACAATGAAGAATCCATGGAGGGGTTCAACACCTTCCGAAATAAAAATACCTTTTTTGGAACGCACCAACACAATCTCGAAAAAATCCCGACCCTCAATCATGTGGGAGAAAATCCCGACCCCAAGATGTGACACCGCGCTTGATTCCTCCGTCCTGTTTTTCATTAACGTATATAATTTGTCCTGGTTGATGTCGGTATCCTCCGCCAGTCGTTCCGCGATAAGATGTTGAAATTCATCAATGGAAAGCGGCTTTTCCAGATCGATCACTTCACAGGTTTTCAACAACTGTTCAAAACGATTTTCTCCGACGCCATCTCGTTCGATTAAAATTTCCCGTAGTTCCTCGTCCAGCAGGTAAGACGTCTTTCTTATGCCAAGGATTCGTTCCGCCACATGAAGAAGCGAATATTCTCTCGATATTTTATTGCGAGCAAAGGCCCAGTACCACGCAAATCCACCGACAATAAAACATCCGACAAAAATGAGCGAACCCGTACCCATCTCAATAATTAACAGTACCAATCCGGCAATACCTGCTATCTGGACCCATGGATATAAAGGCGACTGAAAACTCGGCCGGTAGGTTCTAATCTTGCTTTCCCGCATCATAATAAGAGATAAATTTATAAATACGTACAATAAAAGCACAAGCGTTGACGCGATTTTCACCAGCCCGCCCAGGTCTAAAAACAAAATGATAGATATCATAAATCCCGAGGTGAACAGTATTGATACGAATGGTGTACCGTTTTTGGATATCTTTGAGAAAAACCTCGGCAATAACTCATCTTTGCTTATCGCCAGAGGATAACGCGAGGCAGAAAGCAAACCCGCGTTTGCAGTGGTAATGAACGCAAGAACCGCTGCAATACCTAACCCGATAAGCCCGATTTCGCCCATGAACGCTTCTGCACCCTTCGATATCGGCATCAACGTGTTCGTTAGTACCATGTGGTCCAGGAGGCCTATCGTGACAGAAATAACGGCTATGTAGAATATTGAGACAACACCCCATGCAAGAAGCATCCCGAGCGGAATATTTCTTTTTGGCGTACAGATTTCTTCTGAAACACTACACACCTTGATAAGTCCCATAAATGACACGAAAACAAAACCGGCGGTAGCAAAAATAGAGCCGACACCGTGTGTGGTAAACGGATGGAACCTTGAAGGCTCGATATGAAACAAACCTGCAATAACATAAAAAGCGAGGATGCTCACAAGCCCCGTTACCAGAATGGTTTGTGTTCTCCCCGCATGCTTAACACCCAGTAAATTTATTGCAGTAAATATCACACAAAACACAATCGCGATCAATTTCAGGTACATGCCCGTCAACCCCGGGTTGAATAATTGGACAAATGCGCCTATTCCAATGAGTGCAAACGCTGTTTTAGCACTTAAGGCAAACCACGATGCAATGCCGCCTATGGTCCCGATAGCCGGGCCCATACTTCGGTCAATAAAAAAATAGTCTCCGCCGGCTTTCGGCATCGCCGTAGCAAGTTCGGATGCTGAGAGTAAGGTGGGAAGCATCAAAAGAGTGGCGATGAGATATGAAATGATCACTGATGCACCCGTTCTGGCATACGCCAATCCGGGCAACACAAAAAGCCCTGAACTTATCATGGCACCGGACGCAATACAGAAAACTTCGAACAATCCTAAATCCTTCTTCAGATGTTTTTTCCTTTTTTTGCGTCCCATCATTCCCCTTTTATATATGTTCTCTCTATTTTACATTTTGCGTCGCATCAACACACTTTCAGACCGCGCTCCAAAAAGTATAAACCTCGTCCCACCATATAAAACCAGATATGAGCAGGATGCCCTTTTACCTCAAGGAGAGAATCGAAGACGTCAGAAAAAGATATGTACAGGAGAGAAGCTACCGCAGAACACTGCCCAGGTCAGAAAAAATAATTATCTCCTGGATAACCATCCTCATTTTTTGGCTCATTGTCAGCGGAGACCTTTCCTGGCAGAGCGTCCTCCTGAGCGGCATCATTTCATTAATCATCGCTTCGTTCATGTATGAAAACCTGACGGACGACCTGCGATGCGAAGAGTGCGGTCTCCTCCGGAAAATTTTCAATTTGTCCTGCATACACCTCCCAAAATACGTGTTCATAATGGTATACCAGCTCATCGAAGCCAATGTCAGGGTGGCCCGGCATGCACTTCTGTTGGACATTAACCCGGGAATCGTCCGCATCGAAACGGATCTCCGTTCCGATACCGGGACCACGCTGCTGGCCAACTCCATCACGTTGACCCCCGGAACCCTTACCCTAGACATAGATAAAAAAATGGACAAGACCTATCTATACGTGCACTGGATACATCTACACACCATGAACATGGAAAAGGCGGGAGACGAAATAAAAGGAGATGTGGAAAGATGGCTGGGGAAGATTTTCTGGTAAACCCGCTGGGATGGACCATACTCGTCCTGCTGGCCACCAGCCTCGCCCTCTTTTACCGGGTGCTCGCCGGCCCCACGGTGCCGGACAGAATCGTCGGGCTCAACACCATTACCACCAAAGTGGTGGTGGTCATAGCGCTCCTGGCCGGATTTCTGGAAGAATATTTTTTGCTTGATCTGGCCATCGTCCTCATCATGGTGAACGCGGTGGGCGGGCTCATTCTCGCCAAACACTTCGAAAGGAGGGTCAGAAAATGATTGAATACGTGCTCTTAGCGGCAGGGGCATCCATCATGGTGCTCGGGGCAGTGGGGATACTCCGCTTTCCGGACGTCTATACCAGGCTGCATGCCTCGACAAAATGTGACACCGGCGGAGCCATGAGCATACTGATCGCCACTGCGTTAATCATCCCAGCTCCCACGATGGTGAAGATAAAACTCCTGGTGCTGATGTTCCTCATCGTTATGATAAACCCCATGGTGTCACATGCCATCGCCCGGGGAGCACATAAATCTGGCGTTAAACCAGAAGGAGAGGTGGATATGTATGCTCGTGATAATCCGTGAAATCGTGCTCATAGCAATGGTACTCCTCGCCGTCGTGATAGTTGAGCAAAAAAACCTGATACGGGCGGTGATAGCATTTGCCTTGCTCAATCTCCTGCTGGGGGTTATCCTGTTCCTGTTGAAGGCACCGGACGTGGCCCTCTCCGCAGCCGTGGTCAGCGCGCTCCTGATCGGATTCTTCCTGTATACCATAGGGGAGGTGAGCCAATCAAGAAACAAGTAGCGGCCATCATTCTTCTGATCGTTCTCGCGGCGGTGCTGCTGCAGCTGGATTATTCCCGCGGCTATCAGGGGAGTTACGAGTACTATGTTTCCCACCCCGAGGAGGTAGGCATAAGCAATCTGGTTGCGGCGGTGCTTGCCGACTGGCGGGCATACGACACGCTGGGGGAGGCAATCGTGCTGTTCACCGCCGTTCTCGGCGTCTACATAGCCCTGGGGAGGCGATATCCGTGAGGATGTCCTCCATCGTCCGGAGAAGCGCCCGGCTCGTCTCGCCCTTTTTGGTCACCTATGGTGCGTCTCTCATGATACATGGCCACATCGGTCCGGGAGGCGGCTTTCAGGGTGGTGTCATCTTGGCGGTCAGCGTGATACTGTTGATGACCTCGCACGGATACCATACGGTCCGGGAAAAATTCAAAACCAAGACGGTGCAGATACTGGAAAGCTCCTCGCTCGCGCTCCTCATCCTGCTGGCAAGCGCCGGGGCGATCGGCGGTTCATTCTTCCTCAATTTCCTCAAGGGAGGGGAGGCAGGCACCCTTCTTAGCGGGGGCACCGTTCCCTTGGTCAACGCCATCATCGGCCTGGAGGTGGGAGCTGCCTTCACCCTGCTATTCTACGTGGTGCTGAGGAGGGTGGAACGTGATTGAGTCCATAACCGGCGGATACCTGACTGGAGAGGCTGCTGCCGTCATCCTCGTCATGATAGGTCTCTACGGCCTGATGACCAAGCGTGACCTCATCAAGCAGGTCATCTCGGTGAACATCATCTCTACCGGGATAGTCCTGTACTTTACGACGCTGGGATACGTTGAAGGAGGAGAGGCACCCCTCCTCTCTAGTGGCATCCTGGTGGATCCGCTGCCGGCCACGCTGATGCTCACCTCGCTCGTCATAGACGTGGCCATTACGTCGTTTGCACTGGCACTCATAATGCGGGTGAAAGGAGGATCTCCATGATTCCCTTTATCGTGGCGTTACCCCTGCTGTT
The DNA here is from genome assembly GCA_046498345.1 of Thermoplasmatota archaeon. Lineage (GTDB taxonomy): Archaea > Thermoplasmatota > E2 > UBA202 > DSCA01 > CAZESS01. Next base: position 19,519 of record JAWOAW010000049.1, on the reverse strand, counting down.
CGCGTTCCTGACCACCCTGCTGAATGCGTTTGAGGGAGACGACAGGATCCGAAAACTCCTCTTCGTCGTGGGAATACTGTCTCCGTGGCCCATATTTTTGATGAATATTGGAGGGATGCCGGTGAGCACCATCGCCGGCAACTGGGAGCGGATATCTGGTATCGAGGTGGTGTTGAACGAATACAATTATTACTTCATCCTGGGCGAATTGATTGTCCTTTCGGCAGTGGGACTGTATTCACTGCGGCATACCCCTGCTGGTGACGGGGATTCGGACCGGTTCTCCTCTCGCTATGTCCTCTCCCTGATGCTATTGCTGCACGGCGGGATGCTGGGTGCCTTCGTGAGCAGCGACCTCTTTAATTTTTATGTGTACATGGAAATATCCTCTCTTGCTTCGATTATCCTGGTGTCCTGTTCCAGGGAGAAGGGCGCGCGCCGGGCGTCATATCGGTACCTGATGCTCTATCTGCTGTCCTCGTTCTTCTTTATCTTTGCGATAGGCCTCACCTACGCAAAGACCGGGTATCTCAATTTTTATCTCATACAGGAGCAGGGGCTGGTATCAGAGGAGATACAGGCCGCTGTTGCCATTGCCATGACGTCCCTGCTCGTGAAAGCAGGCATCTTTCCACTCCATTTCTGGCTTCCGGAAGCCCATTCCAAGGCCGACACCCCTGTGAGTGCGGTGTTGTCCGGGGTGGTCGTCAAAGTGCCGATGTACGGCGCAATATTGTTCCTGGTGTATTCCTCCATAGCATTTATTGCGGATTTCTTATTGCTCATCGCCTTCGCCTCCATGTTTTTCGGCATCTTCATGGCCCTTCTCCAGGATGATGCCAAAAAACTGCTGGCGTATCACACCGTCTCGCAGATGGGATTCGTTCTCCTGGGAATCGCCCTCCTGGATGTTACCGCCGCCATCTTTTACGCATTCGCCCACATGCTGTTTAAATCGGGACTCTTCCTTGGCGTGGGGGCGCTAATAGGTCCGCAACGAACAAAAAGCCTTGATGACCTTTCCTATAGAGGAGATAAACTCCTGATGGGCGCCATCCTCTTCCTCAGCCTGGCCATCGGCGGCGTGTCCCCGTTCATCGGGGGTTTTTGTAAGGAGCAGTTGCTGTCGAATCTCCACGGCCTTTACACCTATCTGTTCTACATGGCAGGTATTGGGACGCTGGTCTCATTTATCAAATTAAATTACAAACTCTCCCAGCCCGGAAAAGGCAGCGTGGCAGCATCACACCTCGAAAAAATAGCGGCCGCCGCACTGGCAGCACTCACCCTCATATTCGGCCTCTATTTCTATCCCGAGGTAAAGTATCTGGACATTTTCCTTCTCCTGGCCGCCATAGCGGTCTTTTTCGTTCTGAATTATCTCGGTGTGTTCCGGAAGAATATACCGAGGTTTTTTGGAGAAGATGACACCGCCATAGGTCAGGAAATAAACGTGTACACCAGCGTGTTCGTGCTCCTCACCCTGCTGTTCCTACTCCACCTTTTTTACTGATATCCCGAGCACCGCATCCTCGGCGGCCGCCTTCTCCTGCAGTTCTTCCAGCGTGATATCCATCTCGCTGATGTCCATGACGGCCACCAGGACCGCTTCCTTATCGCTTATTTCCTCGCTCTCGTTGAAGAGAATGTTTGCCCTGTGACGGGCAAAAAGGCCGCTCATCGTGGCAAGAACGCCCGGCTCGTCCTTCAGTATCAGTTCGATCTCTGCAAGGTCTTTTCCGGGGAGGGCCACCCGCTCCAGCCTGGTTTCCTTTAAATCCGGGCTGACCTCCAGCAGGAAATACGCTCCTTTTACGGCGCCGATTTGGACGGCGCAGTCCGAGGGAAGCATTATGTTTCCGTCTTCCTTTATCTTGATGATTTCGTAGCGGGTCATCATGTCATAAAGGACACGAATTAAAAAAACATACCGCTTCACCCGCTGCTGATTTGAAGGCCTGGTTCATGATGACGATAAACTTTTACATAGGAACGGCATTGCCAGATAGAATGCGTCACAGATTTGTCAGGCAGCTATGCAGAGATCTGGTGACAACAACCAAATGGGAACGCGTCGTCCTCTTTATTCCCTTTTTGGTGCTCATCATAGATGCTGACATTTTTTACTATGCCTGGACGCATCATAAGGTCACGCTTATCTTGCTTTCATCCATCGTGCTCATTCTTTCCTCCGTGGAAATCGTTGCGGTCACCAAGGAAATCCATGAACATATCTCATATGCCCAGAAGTATTCCTCTATAGAAAAGCAGGTACTGGAGACCGTGCAAAAGTTCCCGGAAAAGCCGACTGTCGGGCAGGTCATGGCGGCCATGTCGAACGGCTCGGGGGATTTCTCCCGCTTCGAGCTGTACCCCGTGGTCTGTCAGGTGCTCAACTCGCTGTACAGCGACGATGAAACCGGCGACTAGCCCGGCAGAGCCAGCCAGGGGAACAAAAACTCCAGCCACACCCGGAGCAGACCCCGCAGAGGCATACGGGTCAGCGGCATGCTCACCTGCATAGTGGCCCAGTCGCTCTCCATGCCGCCGGTGTCCCTGGTTTTTGCCTGGATGGTGTAGGTGCCGCTCCGGTTCCAGACATGCTCACGCGTGACCTCGGCTCCGGAGGAAAACGGCCCAAGCCATTCTTCGTCGGGGTCGTCCCCGCTCCATTGTATCCACAGGGAGAGCGGGTCGCCGTCAGGGTCGCTGACAGTAAACGTGTAATTGTATGCCTGCCCGGTCGTGCCGCTCGACGGTCCTTCGATTGCCGGCGGCTCCGGTCGGGTGTTGGTCACCGTGACCTGGAACGGGGTCCAGCTGCTCCATCCGCCCACATGGTCAAACGTTATCACCTGCGCGGTATAGGTTCCCGCCGTAGGCCATACATGGGAGACGTTTCCTTCCACCGATGACGGCCGGTAGTCTGTCCACGTGTCAACCCCGTCGTCGCCGTCCCAGTCCCAGCCGTAGCGGACCGGGTCATCGTCAGGGTCGACCGCACTGGTGGTATATGTCGCCGTGGTGCCAGCGTGCACCGTGGCAGGGCCCTGCGGCGCGGCTGGCGCCCCGGGATGCGTGTTACCGATTTTGGTGGGATAGCCCTGGTCTTTCCAGGCGGTGATGCCGCCCTGCATGTTGTACACGGTGCCGTTGAAGCCGGCGGCGTCGAGGAGCCCCGCGGCGGTGCTGCTCCGCCCGCCGCTTCTGCAGTACACGATGACCGTGGCGCCGGCATAGGTGGCCTTGAAGGTCTCCATGCCCTCCTGGCTGTCCAGCCGCGACAGGGCGAAATGCCGGGGAAACTCGGGATATGGCGTGTCGATGCGCTCGCTCTGCCATTCCCCGTCCATGCGGACGTCGACGGGTATCTGCAGCGAGGACGAATCGGTCAGCAGGTCGTAGGCCTCGCCCGGAGTGATGGTCTCGTAACCCGGCTGGCCCGTCGTGGCGAAAGACATGAGCGAGGAAGCGGCCGTTCCAGTTACCAATCCTGTTATCACAGCGGTCAGCGCGATGATCTGCCATATGCTCAGATGCATGATTGTGCCTCCACATTGTAACGGGGCGGAGCATAAAAATACTTGGCCGGGCTACATCCGCCGTTTTTTCAGCGCAATGTAGAGGCACCAGGCCAGGCCGCCGTAGAAGACGAGGCAGCCGATGACGAACATGGCGATGGCGCTGGCCGGCATGCTAGATCCTCCGTATCCGGGCGAACGCCCGGGCCCCGATGACGGTTGCGATGACGATGAAAAAGCCGACGGCGAGCGCCGCGGCGGGCAGGCCGGCGTGTCCCTCGGCGAGGAGCTCGATGAACGAGGCGAGGGCGATGAATATCAGGATGACGGGGGCCACGATGCGGACCAGGTGTTCCCACCATCGCCCCACGGTGAAGTCGGATACCTCGTTGACCGCCCGCCGGATGTGCCTGGCGCCCATGACGTAGCCGAACACGATGCACTCGGCGAGGCCGATGAGCACGAGCCCGAAGTTGGAGATGAAATGGTCGGCGATTTCGACCCAGTAGATACCGGCGCCCGACGCCAGGGGAACGCTGAGGAGGAACCCGAGCAGGCAGATAACAATGGTTGCCCGGTGCCGGGAGAATCCTTTCTCGGTCACCGACGCTCGAACCGATTCGATCATGCTGAAGGCGGAGTTGATGCCGAATGTCAGCAAGACCAGGAAAAAGATGGCGCCGAACAGCGCCGCGGCTACCGGGAGCTCGGATATCGCCGTGGGGTAGGTGATGAACGCCAGGCCCAGGCCGCTGCCCGCCGCTTCGCTGATGGCCACGCCGGTGGAATGGGCCAGGTAGCCCAGGACGGAGAACACGGCGAACCCGGCCAGGAAGGCGATGCCTCCGTCGGCCAGGGCGGCGATACATGCATTGTTGGTGACGTCGCTGTCCTTCTGGAGGTAGCTGGCGTAGGCGATCATGATGCCCTGTGCCAGGGACAGCGAGAAGAAAATCTGGGCGTAGGCGGCCAGCCATACGGAGGGAGAGGCGAGCTCGGCGAAATGCGGCGTCAGGTAGAAGCTCAGGCCGTCCATGGCCCCGGGCAGCGTGACGCCCCGCACCGCCAGTACGACGAGCAGGAGCGTGGGCACGGGCACCGTGAAGGCGATGGCCCATTCGATGGAGCGCACTCCCTTGTACAGGATGAGGTAGATGGCCGTCCAGATGAAGAGCAGGGCGAACACAATCTGCATGTTGAGGCCGCCGGCTGCGAACGGCCCCGCTGTCTTGCCCAGAAACTGGTCGAAGAACGCGGCTGCGTTGCCGCCCCATATCAGCCCGGATGAATGGACGATGTAGGAGAGGCACCAGGCCATGATGACCGAGTAGTAGACGGCGATGACGAAGGCGGCGAGGACGGCCCACCAGCCGGCCCACTCCCATTTTCGGTGTATCCTGGCGAAGGAGCGGGGCGCCGCGGAGCCGAACCATTTGCCGACCGCAAATTCCACCATGAGCAGCGGGATGCCCACGGTGAACAAGGCAACAAAATAGGGTATCAGGAACGCACCGCCTCCATTCTGGTAGCAGACGTAGGGGAAGCGCCAGATGTTGCCGAGGCCGACGGCTGAGCCGATGGCTGCCATGACGAAGGCCATGCGGGAACGCCACTGTTCTCTCGCTATACAACCACCACAACGCTAATGATAAAAGCTTACATAAATACTTCGTTGTCGGTCACTTCACTGCCGGGCGCTCCCCCGGTAGCGTTCCCAGCGTGTCCGCCAGTCGGGGGTGCGGGCCTTTCGGAGCTTGCCGAGGGCGACCTGCTGGGCTTCCTCCCGCATTTCTTCGATGCGGAGCCGGATGGCTTCCTTGGCGAACTCGGCGACGCTGCCGTATCCCAGCTCCGGGTGGCGTTCCAGGAAGCTGGTGAGATGCCCGTGCAGTGCTTTCGGGAGAGAGATGGTGGTGTAGGCTGCCATACTCTGTATTACAATCGTTAATCGTTATTTATATGTATGCCCCGGCTAGAAGAGGGTGTCCTGTTCGAGCTCGCCTTTGAGCTTCTGCACTGTTTTCCAGGACCGGCGGGTGTGCGGCGGCACGTCGCCGTATTCCTGCATCCATGCCTTGAGAAACGCCCGCGTCCGGGCGTCGGAGGGATACCCGCTGCCCAGCGGCAGGTCGAGGCGGGGTTCAAGCTCCCCGGCTATCATGTCCACCTGCCGGTCGCGTTCCACCTTGGCCATGATGGAGGCGGCGGAGACCACGGGGTAGATGTCATCTGCCTCATGCCGCGATACCACGGCGGCGTCATACGGCAGGCCGGCCTGGAAGCGCTCTCCGAACCATGTCTCGCTGGTGCTGGCCGAGTCGAGGTAGTATGTGCCGGCGCGTTTTTCGCTGCCGATTTTAGCGAAGACGTGTGCCTCCAGCTCGTTGAGGGTCATGGCTGCCCGGAGGGAGTCTATGTCCTCGGCCGCTACCACCTGCAGACGGTAGTAAAACCGGTCGGCGATGACGGCTGACAGCTCCTCGCGCCGCCGGGGGCTGTGTTTTTTTGAGTCCTTGACGTTGAGCGCGAGCAGTTCTTCCTCCGCCGCCCCGGGTATCCAGACGCCGGCGACCACCATGGGGCCGATAACCGGGCCGCGTCCCGCTTCGTCGATGCCGCATATCAGTTCCATTCCATCAGCCTCCGCTGCTGCTGCCGGTCGTCGCCGCTCGCGGGCAGCTCCAGCTCGCCGTATCTGCCGCCGCCACCCGGGTGTATGGTGATGGCGCCGCTGCGGAAGGCCTGGACGGCGTCGGTCACCGCGGGGGAGGCAACCTGCCCGATGGCCTCGATGTCGGCGTCGAGGAGCACCGCGATTTCGCTGCCGAAATGTTCCATGAGATATCGCCAGCGTCGCTGCACCGTCTGGGAGCGCGGCGAAAACTGCAGTGCGGCGCCGATGATCTCGGCCAGGGGGAGAAGATGCAGGTACGGCGGCCGGTGCTCCGGATGCCGCGGGGTATCTTGGGAGGCCAGCTCGGCCACCCGGTCCCGTACGCCTTTTTTTATGCGGCCGCCGCAGGCGCACCGCCAGCTGTGACGCCGCGCCGCGCCGACGTCGTACTGGCGGTAGCATGCGGTGCAGGCCGTCCGGTTGTATTTGCCTTCGCTGGGTGGAAACCCGACGTTGAGGATGACGCGGCGGCCGCCTCGCCGCAGCAGAGCCCGGCGTATCTCGTCCCAGGTGGTGTCCTGGATGTCCAGCCGGTTGAACTCCCGGGCCAGCCGGATGGGGTAGGGTGAATGGCTGTCGGAGTTGGAGAGAAAGGTCAGCTCGTAGAGCTCGTCGATGGTGTCGGCATAGTCGCTGTCGGCGCTCAGCCCAAGCTCCAGGAAGTCAACCCCGGCGTCGTCGTAGCAGTCGCTGAGGCTGTCGTGGTATGCGTACATGGCCGTCCAGGGGGTGAAGGCGTGTGCCGGGCCGATGAGGGCCCCGGCGTCATGTGCGGCGTCGGCTATGGCTCCGCCGGGGAGGGATACGTGCGGCCGGCCGGCGGTGTCGAGGGTATCTGCCGCCGGTGCTATCTGTTCGGTGAAGCTGTCGACGGCCTGCCATGCGGGGAACAGCAGCAGGTGGTGCACGCGCTTGGCGTCCTCGACCTCGGTGGTTAATATGAAGCTGGTTTCGTCGACGGTGATGACGCCGTCCTCCATGGTGCCTTCCCGGCTGAGCTCCTGCCGCCAGACCGGGTGCAGGCAGTCGCCGGTGCCGAGGAGCTGTATGCCCTTGCGCCGTGCTTCGGTTGCGAGCCGCTGCACCGTCATTTTTGGGGAGGTGCCGCCGGAGAAGCGGGAGTGGATGTGCAGGTCAGCGTCGATGTGCATAGACGTCAATGGCTGCGGTGTTTAAATTATTTGCAGGTATGTGTATAAAAATGGAGAGGGGAGAGGGTGGTTAGTCCAGGGATATCTTGGTGCCCGTTTTTTTCTGTTCGGCTTTGTGCAACTCAATGTCCAGGATGCCGTTCTGGTATGTGGCTGCGGCGCTGTCGGTGTCGACCTCCGCTGGCAGCTCGACTTCCTTGTAGTATTCCCGCTGGTCGTCTTCGACGTTTATGGTCAGGGTGTCCTCGGTAACCTCGAGGTCGATGTCCTCTTTGTTGACGCCCGGCAGCTCTGCGGTAACGGTGATGGTTTCGTCATTTTCGACGATGTCAACGAGTGGCTCGCGTTTGCTTGAGAGCTGTCTGGGGCGCATGCCTTCGTCGGGGGTCACGTTGCCGAATTCGCGGAACTGTGGTTTGCCGTCGGGGCCGACACGGAGTGACCAGCCGTACACGTAGGGGCCGCCTTCTTCGGGTGGCCTGGTTTCGCCGCTCATCGCGTTCTGCATGACGCGGTTCATGTACTGCCAGTCGCGCTTGAACTGTTTTTCCAGGTCGTCGAAGATGTCCGATGCGAAGAGGCCTCGGCGTCTGCGCGGCCAGCTGCCGAACCAGTCGTCGAGCGGGTTCCATTGTTCGCCTTCATCATCTTTTCTTTCTTTTCGGGGCATATGGCATATCACCTCCGTTCAGCACAATATATATGCGGTTCTATAAAAATTTTTCGCTCACGGCTCGTCCAGGCGCTTCTCCACCGCAGCAGACAGCAACCGATGGACCAGCGCACCGTCCGCCCTGCCGCGCAACTCCTCCATCGCAATGCCCATCAGAGCCCCCACCGCATGCTCACCTTTGTCCTCCACCAGCCTCATGTTGTCATCAACCACCTGTTCAACCACGTCCCGTACCGCCGCCTCGTCAACGGTCTCCAGGTCGCAGGCGGCCATCGCCTCCCCCAGAGAGGCATCAGGATGGTCCGCCAGATAGCCGAGTACCCGGGGAACGCCCTCCCTGGAAAACCGCTCCTCATGCACGCCCGACAGCACCCGGTCCACCATCTCCCGTTCCACGTCCATACCGGTTTCACGTTCCACCTCGGGAACCATGTGCAGCAAAACCCGGGCAACCGTCTTCGCCTCACCCGGATAGCGCTCAACCAGCCCCTCAAACCACGCGTCATGGCCGCAGGAGACAAGCTGCCCGGCCTCCTCCCGGCTCAGGCCCAGGGAGACATAGCGCTCCACCTTGTGCTCGGGACGCTCAGGCAGCGAATCCGCAACGCGGGCCAGCCGACGCGCAGTGACGGCAACCGGCGGCACATCCGTCTCCGGATACATCCGCTCCGCCCCCGGCATCGGCCGCATATACCGCGTCGTCTCATCCGGCAGCGCCCGCCGCACCTCCCCAGGCACCCCGTCAAACGCCCGGGTGGCACGCTCCAGCGCCGCCTCCAGAGAACGCCGGGCAACGTCCGCCGGGCCCACGGACAGTACAAAGGCATCGCGGTCGCCGCAGTCCAGGACGGCTCGAAGCGACCTCACTTCCTCCCCGGAGATGCCATAGGCCGGCAGCTCGTCGGAATGCATGATACCCCCGCCGGCCAGCTCCGCGTGCGACGCCAGCTCGTTCCCCAGACGGCCCTCCTCGTAGGAAACACCGCCCAGCAGCCCGGCAAAGCCCGGAAGCCGGGCGGCCATCACCACGCCATCCTCAAGGGCGCGGGCCACAATCTTCGACCCGGTATCGGCAAACACCGTGCTCACGTCTTCGACAGACACCTCATCGAGCCGGTCACGCGAGCTCAGCTTCCGCAGGCGGTCGGCCACCGCCAGGAGCTCACGCTGCCGGGCCACCTCGTTGCGCACGATAGCCGCGATGCTCCGCAGCTCCTGCACCCCTTTTATCTCCACCCGGCTGCCCCCCTCGATGGACACGTTGACATCCTGCCGGATGGTACCAATGCCCCGCCGCACCTGCCCCGTCGCCCTGAACAGCCGGCCGATGCGCTCCGCCACCCGCATGGCCTGCTCCGGCGTCGTGATGTCGGGAGCCGTGGCAATCTCGACCAGGGGGATGCCCAGCCGGTCGAGGCCATATACCGCCACGTCGTCCCGCCCCTCCAGCAGCCGGGCCGCGTCCTCCTCCAGACAGATGGTTTCAATGCCCACATTGTCCACCATGCCATCCATGGCGACCAGCCCGGTGCGCTGAAAGCCCGCGGTGTTCGAGCCGTCAACCACAATCTTCCGCATAAACGGTATCTCGTCAACCACGCGGGCGTCGAGCAGCAGCGCCATGGTCAGGCAGACGTCGACGGCCGCCTCGTTGACCGGGTGCGGCGGCTCCTCGTCGGCCTCAACCAGGCACGTCGAAACATCGGAAGCATGGTACACAAACCGGCGCTGCCGTCGCGCCTCGGCCAGGGCCGCCCGGTCGACGTCGCCCAGCTCCGACCTCGTCGGCGTGAGCTGCCGCCGGAAGGTGTAATCGACGGCGTCGCTGACCTCTGACGGGCAGCCGCAAAACAGTTTCCCCACGTCAAGCTGCTGATGTATCTCAAGGCCGGCCCGCAATCCAAGCTGCTCGTAGTCCATTACCACGCCAAATCCTTGTTCACCATAAAAAGCGTGCGGCCGACGAACAGATGCGTGTCGGGCATCACGGGCCGGATGACGCTCATGTGCAGCCCCAGAAAGCCCACCATGATGCCCTGCTGCCGACCCCACATGTCCCACCAGTCGATGCGCGGCGGCAAAAGACTGCCCTTCCGGACCACCGTCATGCTCAGGCTGTTGTACCGCCACCACACCGGGCGGAGCATCAGCCCCAGGAACGTCTCCCGGGTGACACCGAACGGCCGCTCGCGATGCAGCGGCACATGCGCCGTGCCGTGGCCGTAGCTCAACACGTGGGCGAGACAGGATACCTTCGTCCACGGCGTGATATAGGCGTCGACCATGTCCTCGATCCTGTCCAGCAGATAGACAAACACCTTCAGCCAGTCCAGCGTGGCCACCTCGCCGTACAGCGCCTGCTCCGCGGCCTCCCGCTCCGCCGTGGTATCCGCCGCCCGCAGCACATGGAAATGCTGCCGTATCCGCTCAACGGTGCGCAGCAGCAGGTCCGCTCTGTCGGCCGGGATGCGCTGCGTTTCCGTCACGACGCCGTCATCCGTGGCCATCGTGAAGCGGAGCTCCACCTCCCCCGGAGTCTCCGCCGCGGTCAACGGCGCCAGCAGAGACGGCACGATGAGGAGCCCGATGGCACATACAATAAGGACAGTTCCTCCTCGCCTCATGGTTATCATGTCACTAATACCCGAGGCGTATTTATTGGTTGTTATCACACCATGCCGGTGGCCCGGCCAGCCCCCGCATCCAAAACATTAAAATAAGTTGCCCCGCTATATTGCTTCGCCACGCCACAGCGGGGTGGGGTAGTCAGGAAAACCCGTCGGGCTCATATGAACCCCTTTGGAAAAGGTGTTTCATCCCCAAAGGGTCTGAGATACCCGGAAATCAGTGGTTCAAATCCACTCCCCGCTACTTCTCTGCTCTTTTCTATCTGTTTTATCCGTGAGCTATCTCCGTGTCGGCCGCGCCGGCTGATCATCCATGTGGACAGGATATCATTTTTGGACGCCCGGCGCGAAAGAGGTTAAATAACCGCCGGGGTTTACCTCTGAGGGGTAGCATGCATCCGTTTTTGCAGGAGACCTGGTCGCCATACCTGGTCGGCGCCGGCATCGGCATGCTCGTCTGGCTCAGCCTCGCGCTGTCGGATAAAGCCATCGGCTGCTCCACGGCCTTTGCGCGGACCAGCGGCATGTCCGAGCGGCTGCTGCGGGGGAAAAAGGTGTACGAAAAACCATACTACCGGGAGTTCACGCCGCATATCGACTGGGAATGGATGCTGGTGCTCGGCGTCATCGCCGGCGCCTTTGCCTCGGCTCTGCTCTCCGGCTCGTTCGCCGTGGAAACGGTGCCTGATCTGTGGCGGGAAGCGTTCGGCGGCAGCGTTGTCCTCCGCATGGCGGCGGCCGTGGCCGGCGGCATCTGCATAGGCTTTGGCGCCCGGATGGCCGGTGGATGTACCAGTGGCCACGGCATCAGCGGCGCGCTGCAGCTGGCGGCCGGCAGCTGGATAGCCCTCTGCTGTTTTTTCATTGGCGGCATCCTGACCGCGCTGGTCGTCATCGCCTGGCTGGGAGGTGCCTGAATGCTGTCCCGGCTGCACGGGCGACGGCGGCCACAGCTGTTCATCGGGTTTGCCGTCGGCGTCGCGTTCGGCTTCCTTTTGCACAGGGGCGGAGCCACCAGCTACGACGTCATGGTCGGCCAGCTCCTGCTCCGTGATTTCACCGTCGCCAAGATCATTCTGAGCGCCATAGCGGCGGGCATGGTGGGCGTCTACCTGCTGCGCCATCTCGGCCTGGTGCGGCTGCATCCCAAGGCCTGCCATCTGCGGCGCATCGTGCCCGGCGGGCTGCTGTTCGGCGTCGGCTTCGCGCTGCTCGGATACTGCCCCGGAACCGCCGCCGGTGCCGCGGGAGCCGGGTCGCTGCACGCCCTGGCCGGCATGCTGGGCATCCTGCTGGGCGCCGGTGTCTATGCATCGCTGTACCCGGCCGTCAGGCGGCTGCTGCCGGGCGAGGGACAGGGCAGGGTGACGATACCCGAGCTGCTGGACGTAAACCCCTGGACGGTCGTGGCTCTCTTCGTGGCCGCCATCGTCGGCGGGCTGTACCTGCTCGATGCATTGTAACCGGTGGCGCCCTGGCCACAGATAACCTTTTATCCCGTATGGCTGTTGTAGGACGATGACCGTTCGGCCTCGCAGGCTACATGCAATCCTGCTGGTATGCCTTCTGATGAGCAGCATGGCGCCCGCTGTCGCGATGCAGGCCTCCCCTGCCCCGGGGGACCCCCTGCCGGGAGACGGCTGTGGTCCAGCAGCAGACCCGCCCGGATGGGCCGACGGCTCGTTCAACGGCACCATATACCGGGCCGGCGAGGTCGCAGGCGACATCACGGGCTACGTCAAGCTCGGCCGGAGCAGCCAGCGCGGGTTTTTCCACGGGACCTGGAACACGGAAGCAAGCCAGGGACAGACCAGCGGTTTCTTTTTCGGCAGGCTGCTCTGTGGACGGATACACATGCCGGATACCGGCCGGTCCATGCCGCTGGTCGGCATCCTGCAGGGCAACGCCTCCCGCTTCACAGCGCGACTGCTCAGCCCGCCCGGAGGGCAGCTGCAGGTGTCGGGCATCCGCCATGCCTCGTTTCTGCCGGAGCCCGAGGGGCCATATACTCTTGGCACCACGACGATGCATCTCGTCGATCGGGAGCGCGAGGAGCGGTTCACCGACGACCCGTCGGACAGCCGAGAGATAATGCTGCAGTTCTGGTATCCGGCTGCAGACGGCGAGGGCGACCGGACGGCGTACATGGAACCCGAGACGTTTGACTGGCTGAAACACGAGTCGCCCATCCCGCTGTTCTGGATCCCCGACGACAGGTACACCTCGGCCGCTCCCCACGCGGTCAGAGACGCGCCGCCCCTGCCCGGGGAAAGGTTTCCCGTGCTGCTGTTTTCACATGGCTACGACGGCGTCCGGGAGATCTATACCTCGCTGGTAGAGGAACTGGTCAGCCATGGCTATATCGTCGCAGCGGTCCAGCATCCCTACGTGGCCGGGGTCACGGTCTTCCCCGACGGACGGGTCGTCGAGCATCAGCCGGCGCCGGCGGACCCGGACGAAGCGGAGGCCTACTTCGAGATGGCGTTTGACAGCGTCACCGGCGACATCGAATTCGTGCTCGACCGTCTCCCCGGGGTGGAAACGCCGCTGCGGTCATCCTTCGACCTGGACCACATCGGCATCTACGGCCATTCGTTCGGTGGCGGGGCCTCGGCGGCGGCCTGCAACCGGGACGACCGGGTGATGGCGGGTGCCGCCCTGGACGGCTTTTTTTACAGCGACGTCGTGGAAAACGGGACCCGGAAGCCGTTTCTGTCATTGCTCGCCGACGGACATTTCGAGCGGGACGCCAGCCTCCGGCAGCTGTGGAATCGAACCAGCCAGGACATATACATGGCAACCGTGGCCGGGGCAGCCCATTACTCCTACACCGATGTGGGACTGCTGCTGACACACGTGGCCCCGCTGATACCGCGGCGGGCCGTCGGATTCGGCTCCATCGAACCCAGGCGACTGATAGATATCTCCAACGCCTACACCCTGGCGTTTTTCGACGGATACCTGAAAGAGCAGCCGCTCGACGTGCTCCTGGACCTGGCCGACCAGTACCCCGAGGTCACCTTCGACTACAAGTAGGATGGAGCCCCCGGCCCGGCGTGGCTGGAACATGCTTATAAACATCCAGGTCGTTGTACAGATGGCGTGTGAAACCATGATATGGCGCACCGTCGCGGCTCTCCTGCTCACCGGGCTGCTCACAGCTCCGGTGCTCCCACATCAGTCCGATATGGCATCCTTCACTGATGACGGTGAGCATCACTTTTTCGACGAAATGATGAAACACGAGGCGTCGGAGGAATCGTCAGCGAAGCGGCCGGCTGCTCCATCCGGAACGAGGCTGCGCTGGCTGTGGCATGACGGCCGCCCGCGGAGCTACTGGCTGCACATACCACCCGGCTACAACGGCTCCTCGGTGCCCCTCGTCGTCGTCCTGCACGCCGGCGGCGGCTACCCGGCCCGGATGGCAGACAAGACGGGGTTCACCGAAAAAGCGGATGAGGAATCCTTCGTCGTGGCGTATCCCCGCGGGGTATACCGCTGGGCGCCGTGGTGGCGTATGTGGAACGGCGGCTACTGCTGCGGCGTCGCATACGAACGCGACGTGGACGACGTCGGGTTCATCAAGGCGATGATCGGCGAGCTGCGGGACAGCCTCGCGGTCAACGGCAGCCGGGTATACGTGGCCGGGCATTCCAACGGCGCCATCCTGACCTATCGCGTCGCGGCGGAGCTGTCAGACGTGGTTGCCGCGGTGGGACCGGTCGCCGGCTCCATCGGGGGAACGGCCAGCGAGGACAGCCCGCTCTGGGTCATCCCCGAACCGGAGCATCCCGTCTCCATCATCCATTTCCACGGCCGGCTGGACGAAAACGTGCCCTACGACGGCGGCCACGGCAACAACACCCGGGGGACGGGCACCGACCTGCCGGTCAACACATCCATCGCGTTCTGGGTGGGGCACAACAGCTGCAGCCGGCAGCCGGAGACCTGGACGAGCAAAAGCGGCAACATAACCCGGGAGACCTACACCGGCGGCGACAACGGAAGCGAGGTCACCCTGTACACCATCCACAACGGCGGCCACGGATGGCCCGGCTCCTCGATGGGCGACCGGCCGTCGCAGGAGCTATCCGCCACCGACGTCATGTGGACGTTTTTCCAGGCGCACCCGAAGCGCTGACCCTACCGTTCAACGACCGCGGCATCGGGGGCATAGCGCCTGACGGCGTCGATGCCCTTCACGCAGTTCTGTTTCGTGGTGTATCCCTCGCCGACCGTGATAATCTCGTTGTTGGGCGCCACCAGGCGGAAGCGCCATTCATCTGCCCTGTCGGTAAATATTTCGAAGCGGGCTGCTGCCATGCCATACATATGGGGGCGCGGTGCTTAAACGTTTGCCGGCCGCCGTCAGGCCACATATTAAAGTAGCTAGGGTCCATGGCGTGACGATGACAACCACGGCATACGGAGACGCAGCGGGCAGCATGGGCAACCCATGACGGCAGACCTGCTGCGCTTTGACAGCGTGGTGTCCTGCACCATCGTCGAGCGGATCAACCGGTTCGTGGTGGCCGTGGACGTCGACGGCAAAACGGCATCGAGCCTGGATAAACAACACCGGCCGGCTGGAGGCGTTTATGCAGCCGGGCACGACGGCCTATTGCCTGCCGAAGGAGGGCGGAAGACGAATGCCCGTCTCTTTGCCATCGCGGATGGCGACGCGGCGGCCCTGGTGGACACCCGGTTTCATATGGATGCCTTCGAGCATGGCGTGCGGCAGCAGCGGCTACCCTGGCTGCACGAATGCCCCATCGTACGGCGGGACGCCCCGCTCGGCGATTCACGCATCGACTACCTGCTCTCATGCGCCGGGGAGCCATGCTATTTTGAGGTGAAGAGCGCCGTGTTCCGCTCGGGTCGGACGGCATTATATCCGGATTGTCCGTCGACGCGGGGGCAGCGGCATGTAGCCGGGCTGATCGTGGCGGCAGCGGATGCCGGGGTGGCCGTGCATGCCATCGGGCTCTGCTATCTGCCGGAGCGCCGTAGCGTCGTGTTGTTCGACGAAGACCTGACCGTGCTGCCGCCGGCCGGCCGTGACGACGATGCCGGGAACGAGGAAAGGGAGGGGAACAAGGGCAAGGAGGAAAACAGTAGAAAATAGGTGGTTTGGACCCTTATTCCCCCTGATGTCTTATAATTTATTAATACAATAGCGAGGGGCATATAAAAAACTTTTGGTGCGTTCTCCGATGGCCACATTACATATCGATAGCAAGCCGGACAAGGTTTATTAACACGCCGGGGATGCCAGCATACATGGACGACCGGTTCCGGCGCATCCTAGAAAAACAGGGATACGCCGTGGTGGGACGGCATACCGCCGTCAAACACTGCCACTGGCTCCGCAAGTCGCTGCTCCACAGCGAAGCCTGCTACAAACAGACGTTCTACGGCATCCAAAGCCACCGCTGCATGCAGATGACCCCGGCGGCGGCGCACTGCACCCAGAAATGCCTGTTCTGCTGGCGCTACCAGGGATTCACCGAAACAGCCATCCCCGAAGCCCGGGCGGACGAGCCGGAATACGTGTTCGAGGGAAGCCTCCGGGCACACCGCCAGCTGGTCTCCGGGTTCCGGGGAGACGAGCGCTGCCCAGACGAAGCATGGCGGGAGGCACGGGAGCCCAAACACGTGGCTTGCTCCCTGATGGGCGAACCCACGCTGTATCCCTACCTGGATGATTTTTTCGACATCTGCCACCGGCACGGGATGAGCACCTTTCTGGTCACCAATGGCACGAGGCCGGAGGTGCTTGCCGACATGGACACCCTGCCCTCGCAGCTCTACGTATCGGTATGCGCCCCAAGCCGGGAGCTCTACCATAAGGTGTGCTGCCCGCTCATCCCCGACGGATGGGACCGGCTCATGGAAACCCTGGAGCTGCTGCCCTCCCTTGATACGAGGACGGTCATCCGGCACACCCTGATGGACGGCTGGAACCTCGGCCACGAGAAACAATACGCCCGGCTCGATGCAATGGCAGAGCCATGGTTCATCGAGCCAAAGGGCTACGTCCACGTCGGCGAAGCCCGCACCCGCATGAAAATGGACAACATGCCCTCCCACCAGCAGATACAGACCTTCGCCGAAAACCTCGGCCGCCACCTCGGCTACGACGTCCTCGCGGAACGGGATACATCGCGCGTGGCACTGCTGGGGCGGGGCAAGGAGCGCATGCTATGAACGAGCTGGTGTCGCTGGCGGCGCTGCTCATCTCGTTTTCCGTCATCATCGTGCTCGTTGCCAACAAAAAAAACTTCGGGGTGGCCATGGTGCTGGGCGCGCTGCTGCTCGGACTGCTGGCCCGCCCCGAAAGGATTCCAAACATAGTATATGAAACCGCCACCGACTGGCAGGTGATCACCCTGGTGGCCATCGTCATCTGCATCAAGCTGTTCGCCACCGTGCTGCAGGACACCGGGCAGATTCCTCTGGTCATCGACCACCTCAAACGGGTCATCCCCCAGCGGGGCATGCTGGCCATCATCCCCTTCATCTTCGGGCTGCTCCCCATCCCCGGAGGAGCGCTGCTCTCGGCTCCCATGGTGGACGAACAGGGAAAAAAGCTCAACGTCGACAGAGAGGGGCGAACCTTCCTCAACCTGTGGTTCCGGCACATCGGCTTCCTCGTGTTTCCGCTGTCCACGGCCCTGGTCGTCATGTCGCAGGTATCCGAGGTCAGCATCAACCGGCTCATCGTGGTCCAGGCCCCCATATTCCTCATCGCCGTGGCAGTCGGCAGCCTCTACATCCTCCGGCTGTCCCAGAAAAAGGCGGCAGAACCCGCAGAAGACCGGCATGCCGCAGGCATCATCATGGAAACCGCGGTCAACATCCTGCCGCTCATCGTCACCATCATCATGGCCTTCACGCTCGCCGAGACCGTCCACCTCAACATAGCGCTGCTAGTCGCGCTGCCCACCGGGATACTGCTGTCCCTGCTGCTCTACACCGGCGACGGCCGGCCGGCAATGCTCAAAAAAGGGTTTTCCCCGCTGCTCGGGCTCGCCATCTTCGGCATCATGCTGTACCGGGACATGGCCTTCGCCTCCGGGGTCACCGACGTCGTCGCCGGATACCTGCAGGGCAGCGCGGCATCACCTCTGCTCATCATCCCCGTGCTGTCCTTCGCCATCGGCTTCCTGACAGCCCACAACATGGCCGCCATCCCCCTCGTATACTCCATGGTGGCATCCATGATCGGCGGCGACATCGGGCTGGTCAGCCTGCTCTACGTGTCATCGTTCATGGGGTACCTCGTCTCGCCATTGCATCTCTGCGTCGTCGTCAGCTACGAATACTTCAAGCCCCGCTTCGTCAAGCTCTACCGGCTGATGCTGCCGCCGGCCGTGCTGGTCACCGCCATCGCGGTGATATGGCTCTCGCTCTAGTAGCCGCCGATCTTGAGCGACGGGTCGCCGAGGAGCGCCCACTGCTGCACGATCTTGCAGTCGATGCGGTCGTCCATCGGCGGGAACCTGTTCATGTAATAGGCCTGGTCCTGCGCATGCGTCATGCCCAGCATGGTGTTGCCCTCGCTGTACGCCTGGAAGAACTTGAGCTCCATGTAGCGCCCGCGCTTCTCCAGGCAGTCTTCGCCCGGCTGACCGTAGCCGTATCCGGTGTTGGCGATGGTCGCAATGGCGCCACCGTCGAACTTGCGGGCCAGCCACCAGCCCCAGCTCTCCGGGGACCACTCCGAATGGTAGTACACGTTCTTGATGTCGCCGAACTTGAGCAGGTTGAGCACGCTGACGTTGAACTGGCTGTTATGGCAGCCGCCCACGATGGTCACCGGGTACATACCCTCGTTGGACAGGTCGGGGAACTGTGACACGTCGATGCCGATCCATTCATGGTCCTTGGGCTTATGGGTCGCCCAGCTCATCGGGTTACCGTGCCCGGAAAAATGCACGAAGCCCGCGCCCTGGCTGATAGCCTCTATGATGTCATCGGCGCTTTCCAGCGCGCCGGTGGACGTCCACACGAAATCAGATGTATAGCCCTCGAGATAGTTGAAGGCGGCCTCGGTGGCCAGCTCGCCCTCGTAGTAGGAAATGCTGCCGTTATCGGTGCTGTCGGGATAGGTGTCCCCGGCGATGCCCACGAAGCGCCTGGCCCAGTCGCTGCCCGCCGCCGTTGTCTCGTAGGCGATGATTTTTTCCACCATCTTTTTGACCTCAAATCTGTTCCGGCAGGCCAGGCGGCCGACGGCCACGTCCGGGTACATGTCCAGGGTGTCCTTCCCCGTCAGCTTCCATTCGGCGAACACGCCGTTTTCGTTTTCATCCCAGGAGGCAAATACGACGTCGGAGCCGTCCTGCTTGTAGATATCCGCGAAGTAGAGGTCGCTGAGATATTTTTCCTCGTCTGAGCCATCGTCCAGGTGGCTGTACCGGACGGGGCACCACCATTTCTCCTGCAACAGGCCGCCGTTCCGGCCGCCCACCAGCATCACATAGGATATGCCCCAGTCCTCCAGCGCGTTCTTGATGAAATATTTTATCTGCTCCGGGTCATCCCGGCCTTCCACGCTAAAGTGGTCGCCGCTGTATATCTCGTCCAGGGTCACCATCTTGGTGGCCAGGCCATGGTCCTCCTTGTGCTGGACCAGGGGCTGCAAAGCATCGGTGAACTCCTCCGGGGCAACGATGAGCAGATCATACGCGTCGGCGGTGAGCAGCGGCTCAGCCGGCCGTTCAACGGTCACGGTGACATCGATGCTGTCCACATGGTGCAGCTCGTCGGCCTGCAGGGCATACCGGGCGGGAAACGCCTGCAGCGTGAGAAACATGACATGCTCGCCGTGGTGCAATCCCGCACCAGTGTTCCACGTGAGCCACTGCGAG
>JAWOAW010000035.1:0-7251 GCA_046498345.1 Thermoplasmatota archaeon | reverse complement strand
TTCATCACTTTCAGCACCCTCATAATCCACGTCACTTTCCTCACCAGTTAATGAAAGGAAGTAACCGAAGATTAGTATGACTGCAAAGAACCCAACAATAACTTTAATACTGGTATCGTCATCCCGCAAACGTTTTTAACCGCGCTGGCAATTACCGGCCCATGAACCATGTTATCTCCATGCTTGACGTGAAAGACGCCTTGCACGACATCATCGACGACGCCCTCGACATGAAGCGCAACGGCCACGGGAAAGACCTGGAGGACCGTATCCTGGCCATGATTTTTGAGAAGTCGAGCACCCGCACCCGGGTTTCCTTTGAGGCGGGTATGCGCCGGCTGGGCGGCTACGCCATCTTTCTGGGCAAGGATGACATCCAGCTGGGGCGCGGGGAGACCATAGAGGATACCGCGCTGGTGCTGTCGCGCTACGCCGACCTTATCATGTACCGGGCGTTTGACCATGCGGACATGGTGGAGCTGGCGGAGCATGCCACGGTGCCCGTTATCTCGGGGCTGGACGACGAGGAACATCCCTGTCAGGTGGTCACCGACCTGATGACGGTCAAGGAGCACAAGGGCCGGTTGGATGGCCTGCACATGGCGTATTTTGGCGACGGGAGCAACAACATGGCGAACTCGCTGATGCTGGGCGCTGCCATGTCGGATATGAAGATGACGGTGGTGGCGCCGAAGCCGTTCTGGCCGTCTGAGAAATATCTCGACATGGCCCGGGAGATGGGCGACGTCGAGGTCATGGAGCTGCGGGATGATGCTGCGGCTGGTGCCGATGTCGTGGTGACCGATACCTGGGTGTCGATGGGCGACGAGGCTGAAAAACAGGGCCGCCTCAGGCTACTGGAGGGCTACACGGTTGATGCCGACGTGATGGCCCGCGCCGATGAGGAGGCTATCTTCATGCACTGTCTTCCCGCCTACTATGGCAACGAGGTGACCCGGGAGGTGGCGCATGGCCCGCAGTCCGTCATATTTGACGAGGCTGAGAACCGGATGTGGGCTCAGATGGCGATTATGAAGTGGCTGCTCTAGAAAAGGCGGCCTACTTTTTCTATCTCGATCCGGGCGACGCCGTCAACCTCGGAGAGCGTGTCGACCAGCTCGTCGGGGCTTTCGTCGCCGGTGACGAGGTCGAGCATCACTGCCTTGAGGCCGAATGCGACGGGGGCGATGTCCGTGCCCTGGACCTTTGCGGTGTCCGGTACCATCTCGATGACGCGTTCTTTGAGTGCTTCCAGGTCTATCTCGGTTCCCGTGGGCATGATTTTAAGGGTGATTCCTACGTCTCCCATGCTGTCCACCTATGGCCCTCGGAATCCGCATTCGGGGCATTCATATGTGGCGGCCCGCTCCCGGCAGGCGCTGCACCGGTTGATGGTGGCGCTGCATTCGGGGCAGGGAAATGTTACGCTTCCTCGTTCGACCAGTCCGCGTCCGCATGAGACGCATCTTCCTTCTCGCATGAGACGGGTATGTGGCGTGTTCATTTAAAGTTTACCGCCGGAAGGAAATGGCGGCCCGGGTTCATCCACTATTTGTCATCGATATCCCGTTGGTCTTCCGGTGGGGACGCCAAAAACTATAAATTTAGGGGGATATTGCACAACAGCACTATGAATCCGTTCCTTAACCCGCTCTTTCTGCTCCGGGTGGCCAAGGGCTATCTCACCGACGTCGACCGGGTGTGGAACATGTCGCCGGAGCAGCTGCAGCGATACCGGGACAGGTCGTTCAGGCGCCTGGTTCGCTATGCCTACGAGGTTCCGGTGTACCGGCAGAAGTATCGCGAGGCGGGTGTGCATCCCGACGACATATCCGGCATCGCCGACATCAAAAAACTGCCGTTTATCACCAAGGACGACCTCCGGCGGCATTTTCCGGATGGCATCGTCCATCCTCATTTTGACAGGAGCAACGCGCACGTGGTGAGCACCTCGGGTTCGACGGGGCAGCCCGTGTCCCTCTACACGGATATCTACACGATTATCCAGGCATTGTTCGGGTTCATCCGCGAGATCCGGGAGTACGACGTCGACTGGCGGACCACCAGGATGAGCGTCATCGTGGACCTGACGCCGGAGAGCGCCGAGGAGGCATATCTGAGCCGGACGGTCATGCCGTTTCTGGGGAAGCTGTTTTCGTTTGACAACATGCAGATCCTGCACGTGGGGGACCCGCCCGAGGACCTCCTGCGCCGCATCACCGAGTTCCAGCCCGAGTTCCTGGGCGGCTACCCGGGTGTGCTGCGGGCGCTGGCCGTGCTGAAGCGGAGGAGCCATGGCGACACTGTTTCACCGCGGGTGATGGCGTCGTCCGGTGCGGTGCTCGACGACTACACCAAGCGGTATATCGAGGACACGTTTGACGCCCCGATTTTCGACGCCTATGGTTCCACGGAGGCCGGCCCGGCTGCCTTTGAATGCCGTAACGGCAACTATCATATCCATTCCGATCTCGTGCACCTGGAGTTTCTGGATGACGACGGCAACGACGTGGCTGCCGGCGAACCGGGCCATGTGGTGGTCACCAAGCTGTACGGCCGCGGCACACCGGTTATCCGGTACACGGGCATGAAGGACTACATCATCCCCCGTGATGATACCTGCGACTGCGGCATCCAGACCCCGCTGCTGGGTATCGTGGGCGGCCGCAAGGTGGACTCCATCGTGCTGGAGGGAGACAGGATCATTCCGCCGTCGGCCATCACCGGGGTACCCGGCAAGGTCATGCATGAGCTCGACACGGACAAGATACAGCAGTTCCAGATCATCCAGAAACGGCTGGACTGCATCGAAATCCACGTGGTCGTCGACGACCGCCTGCGCGACATCGGCCCCTCCGTGGACACCATCTTCGCGGAGCTCAGCCGGCGCTACGAGCGCATATTCGGGGACAGCGTCGAGGTCAGGGTCAAAGAGGTCGACCACATCCGGCAGAGCGACCAGGTGGACACCCCGCCGCACGTCGTCATCTCCGAGGTACCGGTGAACTAGCGGCGCAGCCATTTTATATCGTCTGCCGTTGTCCATGTATGAAAGCCACGGTGCTAGCCCTGGCATTGCTCATCGCCCTACCCGCTTTTGCCGTACCGCAGACGGTGGAGCCGGACGTGGTGCTGGTCACCGGGTTCGAGCCCTTCGGCCAGTGGGACAGCAACCCGTCGGGGGAGATAGCGCTGGCCCTGAACGATTCCATGGTGGGCGACGTCCGCATCATCGGCCTGGTGCTCCCCGTCATCTTTGACACCTCGTATGCCCGGATGCGGGAGGCCATGGACCGGTATGACCCTGCGGCGGTCATCGCGCTGGGGCTGGACGGCGGCGCCCGCGCGATGGAGGTGGAGCGCCTGGCGGTCAACCTGCAGCATCCATCCTGGCTGCGGTTTTCGCGTATCAACACGTCGGGTTCGCTGTTCCGGCGGTCGATGCTGCCGGCGGATGACATTGTCGCGGCGCTCCGCGATGACGGTATCGCTGCCAGGCGGTCCTGGTGTGCCGGGTTGTATGTCTGCAACTACGTGTTTTACCGGCTGCTCGGCGATGCCGGGCGATGGGGCATCCCGGCCGGCTTCATCCATGTGCCGCCTTTGCCGGCGCAGCAGCCATATGGCATGGAGCCCGAGACGATGCTGCGCGGCGTCCGCGCCGCGGTCAACGTCACCGTGGCGGCATGATTTATTGTGTCCCATCGGGATACGTCCACGTGACGGGAGACGTGGCCTTCATCCGTGGTGTTGGCATGTAACGGCAGCAGGCATTACGCCAGGCGGGAGATATGCAGTTGCCTCCAGGATACCGAGCGCGGCGATGCCGCCGTCGTGGGCATGTATGAAATCTCTATCTTTAAATATGGGTTGCCATATGTAGGCCGTTGAGGGAGCCACATGATACAGATTGACCTGGAGCGCTGTCTGCACTGCGGGGGCTGCGTTGGCCTCTGCCCGGTGGACGCGCTCACATTGTACGGCGAACGGCTGGAGGTGTCGGAGGCGTGCACCGAGTGCGGCATCTGCGTGAAGTTTTGCCCCGTCGAGGCCCTGGAGGTGCCATCATGATGGCCGACGTCCTGGTGGTCGGTGCAGGGCCGGCGGGCAGCGTCGCCGGACTGGAGTTCGCCCGCCGCGGCTTCGACACGCTGGTCGTGGAAAAAAAGCAGGAGATCGGGCCGCCGAAGCGCTGCGCCGAGGGTGTCTCCCAGAACGGTCTCGACACGGTCGGCATCGACGTTGACATGGACGTCCACCATCGCATAGAGGGTGCCTCGCTGTACGCGCCGTCGGGCAAAAAGGTGGTGATGAAGGGCGGCGACATGTTCGGCTACGTGCTGGAGCGCAAGATATTCGAGAAGCAGCTGGCCGCCCGGGCCATCGAAGCCGGCGCCACATACCTGGTGGACACCCAGGCGCATGATATGCACCGCCGGGGTGACCGCTGGAACGTCCGCCTGCGGGGGCTGGACGGCGAACGTGAGGTAAAGGCGCGGCTGGTCGTCGGCGCCGACGGTGTGGAGTCCAAGGTGGGCCGATGGGCCGGCTTCCAGAGCGTCAACCGGCTGACCGACTACCATTCCGGCATCCAGTATGAGATGGCAAACGTCAACGTCGACCCCGGCCATATCCATCTGTTCTTCGGCACCGAGGTGGCACCGCTGGGCTACGCCTGGATTTTTCCAAAGCGGTTTTCCGCCAACGTGGGCCTCGGCGTCCTGGAGCGCAAGGCCGTGATGAGCGCCCATGGCTACCTCCGCCGGTTTGTCGACGGCCATCCCGACATCTTTGCCGGGGCGAGCCCCGTCGAGATAAACGCGGGCGGCGTCCCGGTCAACCATTTTACCGAGATGGTCGGCGACGGCGTCATGCTGGTGGGCGACGCGGCGCAGCTGGTTAACCCTATCCACGGCGGCGGCATCATCCGGGCCATGCATTCCTCGCAGCTGGCGGCCGAGGTTGCCGAGACGGCGTTCGACGAGGATGACCTGTCCCGGGAACGCCTGACGGCCTATGCGCAGCGGTGGGACGAGGTCTACGAGGAGAAGACCGCCAAGCTGCTGAAGCTCCGCGCTTTCCTGGAAAAGCTGGAGGACAAGGACTTCGAGCTGCTGGCCGACATCCTGGAGGGCGAGGACATCTTCGAGCTCAGCCAGGCCCGCATCTCGTTTTTCATCAAAAAAATGCTGAAGCGCCCGTCGCTACTCGGCCTCGCCCGGAAATACCTGGCCGATTGACATCATGATGATCTGAAGCCGCGGCTATACCGGGGGAGCGGTTGCCCATATATTTTGAGACAGGGGAAGGGACGGCTGATTAAAATATTTATATATCAATCGTGGTTTGGCTGACAGGGATATACCGCATGTGTGACACCGGGAAAAAAGATGCCGCCGAGGAGACAGACGACACGCTGCGCCGGCGGATACGGCAGCTTGAACGCCAGGTGGCATCGCTGCAGCAGACGCAGCAGCAGTTCAACGCTGTTTTCAACCATCCACGATCCTTTGTGGGTATCCTTGACCTCGACGGATGTCTGCTGGAGGCCAACCGGCGCTCTCTGGAGTTCATCGACGCCGCAGCCGGCGATGTCGAGGGCCGGCTGTTCTGGGAGACGCCGTGGTGGTCGCATTCATCCGAACTGCAGGACAAGCTGCGGGACAACATCCGGCTGGCAGCCCGGGGAGAACACGTCCGGTTTGAAGCGGACCATTACGCCCCGGACGGTGACCGGGCCATCGTTGATTTCTATCTTCAGCCCGTCACCGATACAAACGGCGAGGTCACCCGGCTGCTGGCCGTCGGCCGGGACATCACCGAGCGGCGGATGGCGGAGGAAAAACTTGAGCGCTCCCAGTGGGAGCTCTCCATCCTCAACCAGGTGGCAACCATTTTTCTCAGGAAATCGGCGGAGGACATGTACGCAGACGTCCTGGACGTGGTCAGGGAGGCCATGGACAGCAGATACGGTTATTTCGGCTACATCAACGAGGACGGCGACCTGGTCTGCCCGTCGATGACCCGCGACATATGGTACAAATGTGAGGTGCCGGGCAAGGACATCGTCTTTCCCCGCGACAGCTGGGGTGGCCTCTGGGGTGAGTCCCTGGAAGCCATGGAGACCAGATGGAAAAACGAATCACTCGACCTCCCGGTGGGACACATCCAGTTGAACAACGCGCTGGCGGTTCCTCTCGTCGACCACGGCGACCTGGTCGGCCAGTTTGTCGTGGGAAACACGCCGGGCGGCTACACCAGGGAAGACGTCGAGCTGCTGGAGCGTATAGCCAGCTACGTGGCGCCGCTGCTCCGGGCCAGGCTGCAGGAAAAACGGCAGCGTCAGGCGCTGCAGTACAGCGAGGAAAAATATCGGACGCTGACGGAAAACGTCAACCTGGGCGTCTACCGCACCACGCCGGGGTCCGACGGCTCGTTTGTCGAAGCAAACCCGGCCATGGCGGAGATGTTCGGATACGACAGCCGGGAGGAGCTCATGGAGCAGCCCGTCTCGGCCCTGTACTATCACCCCGGGGAACGGCAGGCGTTCAACGAGAAAATGATGGCAGAGGGCGCGGTCAGCGGCTGGGAGCTCGAGCTGCGCAAAAAAGATGGCACATGCTTCGTGGGCTCCGTTTCCTCGGTTGCGGTCACCGATGACAGCGGCGAGGTACAGTATTTCGACGGCATCGTTGCCGATATCACCGAACGGAAGCGCATGCGGGAGGCCATGGCGCAGTTGAACGACGTGCTGAAGCTCACCAACAAAATCATGCGGCATGACATCCTCAACAACCTGAACGTCATCGAGGGCGCCCTCGAACTCTATATCGAGGAGCAGGACGAAGACATGCTCGACAGGGCGTTCGACCGGATACACCAGAGTGTCATGCTCATCCGGCGCATGCGGGAGTTGGAGGCGCTGGTGGCCTCCGGCGAGAAGCTGCAGCCCCATGACGTGCGGGAGACAGTCGAGGAAATCGCCGGGCAGTACGACGTCCCGGTTTCCATAGCGGGCCGGGCGACCGTGCAGGCTGACGCGGCGCTCCATCCAGTCGTCGACAACGTCATCCGGAACGCCGTGGTGCACGGCGGCACCGACCGCGTCGACGTCGACATCTCGACCGACGGCGACACCTGCGAGATACGGGTCGCCGACGAGGGCAGCGGCATCCCCGACGAGATAAAGCAGCGGGTGTTCGAGGAACGGTTCAGCCATGGCAGCACCGGCGGCTCCGGGCTGGGATTGTA
>JAWOAW010000007.1:0-27425 GCA_046498345.1 Thermoplasmatota archaeon | reverse complement strand
CGGCTACCGCGGCGGCGGATCCTCCACTGGACCCGCCGGCGACCCGGCTGGTATCCCAGGGGTTGTGAGTTCTCTGCAGGGCGGAGTTGTCGGTAGAGGAGCCCATTCCAAACTCATCGAGGTTAGTTTTGCCGACTATCCGCATGCCGCTGCTCTGAATCTGGCTGGCGACCGCCTCCGGCCCCATGTTTGTGGTCTCAATCCAGAATTTACCGAAGAAAATGGTAACGATGATGAAGATGCCACCATAGATTGCTATCTTGAGCATCATCTGCCAGGGGTCATGCCCGGCGAGATACGTCGAATACTTGTCGCTTATCATGGGAAACAGCCACGTGTGCAGCCCCCGCGGCGAGTTGAGATACCAGGCGGCACCCGCCACCGGCTCCGTCGACCCGGGAAGATACTTCCCGATCCACCACTGGCCTCCAAGCAATGGAATGCTGCTCAGCCGGGTGTAGAAAAGCAACGCGAACATGTTGATGTTGGCCAGCAGAGCCGACGTCAAAATGACAGGAAGAACCGAGGTATAGACGAGTTTGAGCGGATACCGGCCGCGGGCACCCCGCACCCGGGCATGCGTCAGCGGCAGCTCAACGCGCGACGACTGCGCATAGACCACAAAGAGAAAGATGATCACCGTGGCCAGCAACGCGATAACGGGATTCGGCGGTGAAATAAAAATGGTTTCGAAGCCCCCGCCGATCAGGTCGCCGAGAGACATCTCCGAGACAAGGTAGACGGTCTTCGGCAGCACGCCAGCCGGCGGATTGTCGACGCTCAGCGCTCCCCCGGCCTGCGGCAGCCAGTTGAACGTGCCGGTGATGACGGCCTCTGAGACGCCGGCGGCGATGAACAATGACACGCCGGAGCCGATACCCCACTTGGAAATGGTCTCGTCCATCCAGAAAATCAGGAAGCCGCCCATGAAAAGCTGGGCCACGATGACCGCACTGGCCGCCGGACCGCCCAGCGACGCCTCGAGCGAGGTGCTGGGTGACAGGTAGCCGAACACCTGGGGGATGGCTTCCACCAGGATCATGATCATGACCAGAATTTTCTGGACGCCCTGGAAGAGCGACTTGTCATTGGGGTCCTGCAAATCGAGATTGATGATGTTTGCTCCAACGAAGAGCTGCAGGATGATGGAGGCGGTCACGATGGGCCCGATGCCCAGATGCACGATCGAGCCGCTGGCCCCGGCGATGATGGCCCGGTAGCCGGCGAAGATGTCGAGCTGTTCCGGGGCGACGCCGTAGAGCAGCACCTGCGTCAGGACGAAGTAGATGACCAGGCAGGTGGCTGTCCACAGGAGCTTTCTCCGGAAATGGACGTGGCCCTTTGGTTTTTTGATGGCGGGCCACCGCTCGACGATTGGCTTCAATGCATACAGCCTGCTCTTTTTGTTGGAGTCCTTTGCCATGCGGTTTACACCTCTTACTCGGTTGTCACAGTGCCGCCCGCCGCCTCGATTTTTTCTATGGCTCTGTCCGTGGCCTCTGGAACGGAAACGGTGAATGTTCGCTGCACCTCGCCGCCGCCCAGCAGCTTGTCGTAGCCCTCACCGGCCAGGTCGACATCGTCGGCCTCAAACTGCCAGAGGTCGCCGACGTTGATGGTCGTTTTGTCCCGTTTTTGGCCGTGACGGGTAAAGCCTTTTTTGGCGCCCCAGCGCCCCTTCAGATGCTTGTGGGTGGTGCCGCTGAGGCCGCTGCCTCCTTTTTCGCCGCGGCCGCGCCCCTTTTTCATGCTGCCCCGTCCGTGTGTGGTCGAGCCACGGTATTTCTTGGTCTTGTTTTTCATAGCATCCGCTCCAGCAGTTGGTTGATGTCGCTTCCGCGGTAGCCGAGTGCGCCACCGAGCGGGTAGGAACGCTTCAGGCCCTCGTAGCCCTTCACGGGTGGATGGAGTCTGAGTGTGGATGATGCGACGTCGCCGAGCTTTGCGTCGCCGTTCATAAGCTGCTTGACGGCCTGCTTGAGGTCGTCATCCTCCAGGTCGGTTTTCGCCGCCAGGAGCTGCTCTGTCATGGGCTCGCTGATCTCTCCCCAGGTAACGTAGTCCTTGACCTTCTGCAGCATCCCCCGGTAGCTGTCCGTCTGCGGGATGAGCGTGCAGTTGTTTATCGCCGGCAGGTTGAGCATGTGCAGGGTGTCCCGCACCTGCTGCCTGGCGTTCACGGTGCCTCGAACGCGGACAACGGCGAGCATCACTCGATCCCTCCAACCGGCCCGGATACGATGTTCAGGCGCTGACGCGTCTCGTCGGTCATCTTCATCTTGTTGACGTTCTTTAACGCCTCGAAAACGGCATGCGCGTAATTGATGATGGTGTTGGTCCGTCCCTTGGCGAAGCCCCAGGCATCCTGTACGCCTGCCAGCTCCAGCAGCACCTTGGCCGTGTCGCCGACCGCGAGGCCGACGCCGCGCGGCGCGGGCTTCAGTACCACCTGGACGGAGCCACATTTGGCTTCAACCCTGAGCGGCAGCGTATGCGGGGTGCCGCATTCGCACACCCAGGAGCCGCAGCCCCGGCTGATTTCGATGAGATTGAGCTTGCCGATCTCCACCGCCTTCCGGATGGACATGCCGACCTCTTTACCCCGGGAGACACCCAGGCCAACGAAGCCGTCCTTGTTGCCCACCGCCACCACCACGCGGAAGTTGACCCGCCGGCCGGAGTCGGTCATCCGCTGAACCATGTTGACGTCCAGGACCTCGTCCTCGACATCGGGCAGCAACGTGTCCACGATTTCGACTTCCTTGAGCGGCAGACCTGACTCCAGCGCCTCGGCCATCGAGGTAATCTCTCCCCGCTGCACCAGCTTGCCCAGCCGCGTCTTGGGAACCCATTCGTTACTCATAGTCTTCCTCGATTTTTTCCGCGGTCGCCTTTACCTGCTCCGGCATCGAATCGGAAATGTGCTCCCCATATATGCGCTTTTCGTCGGGCAGCACCTCGTCGCCGTGCGGGACCTCGACGCCTGCATCCAGCACGCCCTGCAGGACGCCGAACACGTTGGAACCAGGGATGGCGGGATGATGGCCGATGTCCAGCACGCCCTCCGAGATGTCGTTGGCCAGGGCGCGCTTGCCGGCCAGCAGCCCGGCGAGATAGCAGGCGGGCATGTTGTTCATGCTGCCCTCCCAGCCGTAGTCGGCGAGATGGGTGCCGGTGGCAGCGGTCGCAACCGCGTCGCCTGCCTCATCATAGGTGACAAACTGAACGCGAACGTTTCTGTTCGAGCAGCGCACCACGATGCGCGGCTTACCCGACTTGAGCAGGCGGAGACGCTGCCGGTAGTCGGTCTTGCCCTCGCGCCGTCGCTTGAGAGGCATCCGGTATCGCTTGTTGACCTTCATTGTGGTTCCTCCTCTATGGCGCCTTCCATCCTGAGATGGGTTTTCAGATGATGAACGCTGTGAAACTCGCCGCCCTTCGCCCGCCGGTAGTAGCGGCGATACTGCGAGCGGGTGATGACGTCGCCGTCGCGCAGCTCCCGCAGATACCGCCGGATGGGGCGGATGGTCTGTATCCATCGCTGCTTACGGGACTGCCGTGCGGTGGCCGATCCCTTGCGTGAGCCGTGACCGCGCTGGCGGCCTTTTTTCCGCTGGCTGTCCCGCTCGCGGGCTCTGCCCCGGGAGACGCCTTGTTTCTTTTTTGCGGTGATGATGCCCTGTTTTACCAGGTTCCGGATGTCGCGCCGGGTGACCGCTTTTTCGACCTCCTCCACCTCGTCAGGGTTGATCCATACGCGGTGTTCACCGCACTTGAGCACTTCTGCTGCCAGGCGACGTTGATCTTTCAGGTCCATGTTAGGTCCCTCTGTTCAACACGCGTATGTCCATTTCGTCTGCTTTCTCGATGATATGCTTGCGCTTCCGGCCGCCGACGGTCCCCGCGATGCGGATTGCCTCCGTTGCGGGGTCGACGTCGTCGACCTCGCCGGGGTTGTGCACCAGTACTTCTTTGAAACCCGAGGGATGCAGGCCTTTGACCTTCTGCGCCGTCCCGTAGCCGATCTTGGCGCTCGGGCGCTTGCAGCTCCTGCCCTTGCGCATCTTGGAATGGATGCCGCGCGGGCGGCGCCAGTTGCGGTCCAGGCGCCTGTATAGCTCGGCCTGCTGCCTGACGAAATCCGGTGTGCCGCGCTGCTTGAGCAGCTGTCTGGTTTCTTCGTCCAGCTCCGGTTTTTTCTTGGGGACGTATGCGCCTTCTTCCACTATTTCGACTTCTTCTTCGTCAGCCATGCTTATGCACCTTTCTCCGTGATATATATGCCGTCCTGGAAGACCCGGATGTCCCTGCGCCGTACGCGGACGGCTCGTTCAATATTTGCGGCGGTCTGCCCGACGTGTTCCTTGTTGATGCCCTCAAGCGTGACGTTGTCTCCTTTCACGGTGACGGTGACGTCGCCGAGGATGTCCGCCCTGCGGGGATACTGTTCACCCAGGAAGTTGTCGATGAGCACGTGGTCGCCCTGGACGGATACCTTGACCGGGAAATGCGAGTAGACCACTTTCATCCGGTAGGTGAAGCCGTCGGTGACGCCCTTGACCATGTTTTTGATGTGCGAGGCGTAGGTGCCAACCAGCGATTTTTCCCGTGACCGGGGAAACTCGGCGGTGACCTTTACGACGGTGTCCTCCACCGATATGTCGACGGCGGGATGGTCGAACGTGCGCTCCAGGCTGCCCCTCTCGCCGGATACCTTGACTACGTTATCCTGGATGTCAACCTGCACGCCGTCCGGAATGTCGATTTCTGTTTCAGCCAGCGGTATTTTCATGGTATCTCTCTAGTATACGTAAGCCAGCAGCCGGCCGCCGATGCCCTCTTTTTTTGCCTCGTAATGGGACAGGATGCCATTAGTCGTCGATACCAGGAGCATGCCGAAGTCCTCTGCCGGCAGATACTGGTATTCCCATTTGTCGAACTCGTCATGTTTGAGTGAATAGCGGGGCTTGATGACGTTGCAGTCGTTGATGGCCCCTTTGAGCGTGACGTTGAACGTGCCGGCTTTGCCGTCGTCCACCCATTCGAAGGAATGGATGTAACCGTGGTCCTGCATGACCTTGAGCGACCGGCCGATGAGCTTGCTGGCGGGCGCTACCATGCATTCTGGTTTGCCGGCATGTTCGGCATTCTTTATTGTAGACAGTGCATTGGCCAGAGTGTCATTCAGCATTTTACCGTGTCCCCCACAATGGCGGTTATTTCTTAAATGTTTCGGGTTGGAATAGGGGTAAATCTTCAGCCCGTAACACCGCGCTCCATTAAAAATGTTTTGACGACTCACCGGCGCCAGAACGCCTTAACGGCTTCGACGACGTCGTCGGCTTCCTCCATGTCCATGTAGCGCCGGAACCGCTTGGCGCGGCGGTCGAGGATGACCGCGATGCCCCGGTCGCTTTCCTCCCGGATGAGCCGGCCGACGGCCTGCAGCATCTTCCGGGTGGTGGGCGCCTCCACGGCGTACTTCCAGCCGTTGCCGAACTTGGCGTCGTAGTAGCTGCGCAGCGCCTGCTGATGCGCCGACGGCGGCGGGTAGGGGATGCCGACGATGATGACCATTTCGAGCTCCTCGCTGGGGAAGTCCATGCCCTCGGAGATGCGGCCGCCGATGACCGACAGGAAGACGCCGCCGTTGCGCCGGAAGCTGTCTATCTCGGCCATGATATGGCGCTGGCTCATGCCCTGCTGCTCGACGTAGATGCGGCGCTGTATAGAGTTGCGGAGGCCCCGTCGGAGGAAACGGTTGAGCCTGGCGTAGGAGGAAAAAAAGACGGCCGTGTTGCGGTCGACGGTGTTGCAGATGCCGACTATCTTGTATTCCAGCTGGTTGCGCATGTCGTCGTTCATGCCCTGGTAGCGGGTGCTGACGTCGCTGGTATACAGTATCTTGCGGTTTTCCTTGGGGAACGGCGAGGGAAACCTGCGGAGCTCCGGGTTGCTCAATGAGAGGGAGTCGCGGTATTCTTCGAGCGGCTGCAGCGTCCCGGACATGTGGATGGAGGCGTGGAACTCGTTTATCACCGAGGCGGCGATGGATGCATCCAGGCAGTAAAACTCCAGCCGGGGGTTGTCGCCGCCGTTGACCACGAGCTTGGCCCATCGCTGGTCGAGGGACAGCCATGAGCTCAGGAAGCGGCCGACGCTGCGGACGAACGAGCGGGGCAGGATGTCCTGGCTTTCCTTGGCATCCAGGACCACCTCGCCGTATTCCATGCATCGCTCCGCGTAGGCTTCGATGTCCGGCCTGCGCAGGCCGGCGCCGCGGACGGCTCGGGCGAGCTTGCCCGGGGGAATGAAGCCGTCGCTTTCATCTTTTTCCACGTAGGCGTCCCGCATGGCGTGGACGAGGTCGGAGAGCAGGTTGCAGAGACCGATGATGTCGGGGTTGCCCTCCAGATAGTCCCGTGTCTCCCTGACGGCTGCGTCGAGCACGTATTCGGAGAGCTGCGGGGACAAAACGTGGCGGCAGAAGTCGGGGAGATTATGTGCCTCGTCGACGATGAGGATGTCGCGCTCGAAGGAGGAGAAGCCCCACTGGGCGGTGAGCTGCTCCCGGAGAAACGGGTCGAACAGGTAGATGTAGGGGGCGATGACCACCCGGGCCTCCTGGACGAGCTCCTTGTTGACCTCGTAGGGGCAGAGATCGTGGACCTTGCAGTACTCCTGCACCGCCTCCGCCGAAAGAACCTTTTGGGTCGTCAAATCCTCGGGGAGCTCGTTGAGCTGGTAGAAATGGGCGAAAAACCGGCATCCGTTATCCAGGCGCTTGC
The DNA here is from genome assembly GCA_046498345.1 of Thermoplasmatota archaeon. GTDB lineage: Archaea > Thermoplasmatota > E2 > UBA202 > DSCA01 > CAZESS01. The sequence goes on along the minus strand of JAWOAW010000007.1, from coordinate 20,637 downwards.
CCTTCCGGACGGCCTTGACGGTCCGTTTTTTGCGGGTGGCGCACAGCCGGGAGATGGCGCCGGAGTCGCCGCCCTGGAAGGCCTCGTTTTCCTCGGCGAGCAGGCACATGTTGGCCCGACCCTGGAAGCCGATGGCCGTGATGCCGCCGATGGCCTGCAATTCATTGATGGCCTGCTGCTGCTGCGAGTTGGTCCGCGTCAGGTACAGGATGCGCCGGTTGTCTTTTTTGGCTGCCTCGACGCAGGGAGCCAGCGCGCAGATGGTTTTCCCGGAGCCGGTGGCGGCCTGCATGACCAATTGCTGCTTGTCGTCGATGCACCGCTGGACGGCCTGCATCATCTCCCGCTGGTGGGGACGCGGCTCATAGGGAAAGCGCATTCGCCCGTAAATGCCGCGGGCTACATTAAACCATCGATGACCGGACTAGGGCTCGAAGAATGTGAGGTCGAGATTGCCCCAGTCGTCGTAGTCGCGCGGGCCGTGGGTGCCGTCCGAGTAGTCGAGCAGATGGTACGTGTAGCGGTAGTTCATCACGCTCCGGTAGTTCCGGAAAATGTAGGAGCCGAGCTGCCAGGGGTACTTGCTGAACTGGTTGTCGCATCCCAGGGGATGCCCCGCGTAGATGCCCAGGGTATGGCCGGTCTCATGCATGATAAGGCAGGCATGGTAGAAGTCGATTTTCTCCTGTGTCGACCGCAGTATCTTGCCGGCCAGTGGCTGCCGCGATATCTGGAAGCAGTTGACGCCTCCCTCGTCGAAGTCAAAGATGCTGCCGTCGCCGGGAAACGCGTGGCCGTCGACCAGGAAATGCCGGTTGATGACGACGCCGTAATGGAACACGCCGCGCCGCCATGCATTGCTATCGTTATGCAGGAAATACTGCCGGTAGATGTCGGTGAGCTCCCCGGGGCCAGTCAAAGCGTCGAAGGGAATGATTTCGCCGCCGCCCATGCAGCCGTCGTCGAGATGGTAGACGATGCTGCGCCGGTTGTAGACGGTTTTAAGCATCTCTTTGGCGTCGGCGGAGACGTATCCGATTTTGTTGCCCAGCCGCAGTTCCATCTGGTCGAGCTCGACGTACAGGTCCCGGCGATACGGGTCGGCCTGCCAGTCCCGCATGCGGTATTCCTCCAGGTTGGACAGGCCGTCGTTGTCCGGGTCCAGCGTGGCGTGGCTCTCCGGCTTGAAAGGATCGTAGCCCCAGCGGTCCTCCCACTCGATGGGTATGCCGTCGCCGTCCGCGTCCTCGCCTTCGTTGCTCATCTCTGGGTCGGTTCCGTACACGTTGACTTCCTCCCAGTCGGTGAGACCGTCGCCGTCTGCATCGCCGCCGGTGATGGAAAACCAGAGCTCGCAGTCCCGCTCGGCGGTATAGATGCTGCCGTCGTCGCAGCCGTTCAGCCGGCCGTAGCCGGACGGGTCACCGCGATAATCGTCGCCCGTCCAGTCGCCGGTCGACCGGTTGAAAAGCAGCGATGCACTCCGCCCGGAAAGCACGGCAGCATCGACGCCGCCGATGTCGCAGCGGACGTCGCCCCCGGCACCATGCGCCCAGAGCTGCAGCGTGACCGGCACCTCTGTCAGGGTTGCGGGGACCTCCACCGAGACGCGCCATCCGATGTCATAACAGTATGGACCATCCAGCATTGGGCTGGAAACGGTTTCGCCGTTGACATCCACCGTGACAGACAGGGCCGAAGGAATATCTGGTTCGAGCGCCCTGAAATCCGTTATCTCCACCGTTACCATGTCCTCCCCGGGAAGCATGTGGCTGCCGCCCGGCCGCTGCACGGCCGCATCCATCTCAAACGGGGAAGACGAGGACGCCAAAAAAAGCGCGGCGGCCATGAGGCATACAAGGGTCACCGTTGCCGTTCTCATGCATCACCACAACGCAGGGGATACATTTGAAGGTTGCGGTGGCCGGCTACCAGCGCCGCCTGACGACCACGAGGAGCACGATGCAGGCCAGGATGACACCGACGGCCACCGCCGCCAGGTCGTTCCGCCGCTCTTCCTCGGACACGCTTCCGCTTCCACGGCCGCCGTGGAGCGCCGACTGTGCCTCGTCGTACGCCTCGATGAAACGCTGGATGGCGTCGCTGTAGCTGCCGGCTCCGGCCAGGGTTTTTCCCTCCCGGTAGCGGTCCATGGCCCGTTGGTCGCCGGTCACGGTGGCGGCGATGCTGACCCTGGCCCGGGCGATGCTGGCTGCCACGTCGACCAGGATGCCGGCGACGTCGCCGGAGATGTGCCGCATGCTGTCGCGGAGGTTTTCCAGGGTGTCGACGTAGCTGTGGTTCCATGCCCCGGCGATGGCATCTCGCTGGTCTGTCCCGGCGATGAGAAACGCGTTCTGCATGAGATAGGCCTGCCGCTGCATTTCGACGTCCGACGTGGTGAGCACCTCTGCGACAGCGTCGTCGTCGGCTTCCACAGCGAGGGCTTCCACGGCGTCGTTTTCCCGCAGGAAAACACGTTCGACCTGGCGGCAGGCGTCGGTGATGCCGCCGTGTCCGTAGCGCTGGAGCAGCTGCACGGCGAGCGAGGCGGCGCTGCCACTTCGGTAGGGTTCATAGATTGTGGTGTCGGCGATGTGCACCGGCACGTAGATGGCGCTGCACTGGTCGGGGGCGAACCATCCCATGCTCAGTGTTTCGTAGCCCTGGCGGGGGATCTTGTAGACCATGGCTCCTTTTTCCTGGTCTTCGCACATGCCCCGCATGCCTTCCAGGTCGCTGCTGTGCAGCCGGGACCATTCCATCATGTCGTGGGGTGTGATGTCGCCGTAGCTGGCCTGCACCCGCCGCGTCATTTCGTCTTCCCAGGCGGCGTAGCGATACCGGACCAGGAGACGGGCGGTGTTGCCGCCTGCGTCGATGACGTTGACCCTGAAAAAGCCTACGGTGGCTCCTTCGCCCTCGGCGATTGCTATCCGGTCGCCAAGCGGGGTCTGCCGGACGGTGACGCCGTCGTCGTCGACGCTGAGCAGGCGGACGCCGAGCAGGGAGCCCAGGCGGACGGTGCGGCCGCGGCGGACGTCGCCCTCGTAGCTGCTGTCAAACGTGGGGGCCACGAACAGGCGTTTGAGGATCATGCTGTCCCAGAGCTGCCTGGGGTAGTTGCTGCGCACCGCGACGCCGTGCACCTCCTGCACGTTGTAGTGGACGGCGGTTCCCTCGATGAGGTATGCCTCGCCGGGCCCCACGACGAAAAGGTTTTCGGGGACCCCGGGCGCGTGCATGTCCTCGACGGCGTGGACGAGCATGTCGACGGCCTGCTGTTCCGCTGTAGCGGTCTGGCAGGCGTAGCGTATCCAGTCAAAGTCGTCCCATGCGTGGGGGCTGGGGTTGCGCCAATACGAGGGCAGATCGGCGTCGCCGTAGGCGATGCCCGCCTGGCTCAAGGCCATCCCGGGCTTGACCACGTCGGGGGGCACGTCTCCCTTGGTGGCCACGCCGATGTATTTGTGGTCGGTGGTAAACGTCATATCCCGGCCCAGCCAGGGGGTGTGATAGGTGTACCGGTAGCTCTCGTTGACCATGGTCAGCACCTGCAATCCCGGCCGCGATGGATCGCGGACCTTGAGCAGCAGGTTGTAGTCACCCGCGGTGGCGTCACCGGCGGCGATGATATCCTTGCAGGCCGTCGCGCCGGGAGCCACGAAAAGAAACACGGCGAGGAGCACCAGCACCCGTTTCATAACAGGATAATAATACATGACAATAAAAAGGTTGACATGAGAAAGTTTTTTAGCGATGCAACCCCATGTAGACATGTGACGCTCCTCGTCCGCTACGGAGAAATCGGGCTCAAAGGCCGGCCGATACGCCGGCAGTTCGAAAACATCCTGCTGGGCAACATCCACCGGGCGCTCTCCTGGGCCGGCGTAGCACATGCGGCGAGCAAGCAGCGCGGCCGATTGTTCGTGGAAGCCGACGACGATGACGCAGCTATGAAGGTGCTCGGAGAGGTGTTCGGCATCGTATCCCTGTCGCCGGCCGTCAAGACCTCGGCTGACCTGCCATGCATTGCCAGCACCGCGGCCAGCTTCGCCACCAGCATCCGGGATGGCCAAAGCTTCGCCATCCGGGCTACCCGGACGGGTAGCCACAATTTTACCAGCCAGGATGTCGGCGTCGCAGCCGGGCAGGCCGTGGTCGACGTCACCGGCGCAACGGTCGACCTGGGCAGCCCCGACCGGGGCATCGGCGTCGAGGTGCGCGACATCCAGGCGTATGTGTTCGACACCACATGCGAGGGGCCGGGCGGGCTCCCCTATGGCTCCCAGGGATGTGTCGTGGTGGCGGTCGCGGACGAGGACGACCTGCAGGCGGCCTGGCTGATGATGCGCCGGGGATGTACCGCCGTGTTTGTCTGCCGGCCGGAGATGGAGCTGGCGATACGTGAACGGCTCCGCTGGCGACCGGCCGACATCATCACGGCAAACGGCGACCTGCTCGAGCAGGCGGAAAAGCTGGCGCTGCAGCGAAACGCGCAGGGGCTGGTCACTGGCAACGGGCAATACAAAAAATGCCGGCTGCCCGTCTTTTATCCATTACTGGGCTACCGGGAGGTGACAGCATAGACATCGTGGTATACGGGGCCGGGGCGCTCGGCTCCTTCATCGGCGGCATGCTCTCCCGGCGGCACAACGTCATCCTGGTCGGCCGCCGGGAACACATGGCGGCCGTCCGTCGGCAGGGACTGCACATATCGGGCACAACCGAACTGGTTGTCCACCCCGGGGCTGCTACAGGGCTCCCCGACCGCGGGGCAGACCTGGTCATCCTGACCGTCAAGGCCTACGACACCGTCGGGGCAACCCGGGACATCCAGGCGACATGCGACGCGCCGGTGCTCTCCCTGCAGAACGGTCTCGACAACGAGCGGACATTGAGCGAGATACTCGGCGAGCAGCGGGTCATCGGCGGGGTTACCTCGCACGGCGTCCGCTACCTCGAGCCCGGGCAGATAGCGCACACCGGCACGGGGGACACCATCATCGGGGAGCTCGACGGCACCATGAGCCAGCGGGTCGAAGCCATCGCCGGCACGCTCTCCGCCTGCGGCATCGCAGCCACGACAACCAGGGACATATGGCGGGAGCTCTGGCGAAAGGCCATCGTCAACGCGGCCATCAATCCGGTGACGACGCTGCTCCGCTGTCCGAACGGCTTTCTGCTCGAAAACAAGCACACCCGGCGGCTCATGGAACACGTCTGCGAGGAGAGCGCGGCTGTGGCGCGGGCCTGCGGCGTTGAGGTCGGCGACGTGGCCCGGCAGGCGGAGCTGGTGGCCCGTCGCACCGCATCCAATCACTCGTCGATGCTGCAGTCGATGCAGCGCGGGCAGGCCACCGAGATAGACCATATCAACGGGGCCATCGTATGGCATGGAAAAAACCAGGGAGTGGCCACGCCGGTCAACGAGACGTTGACCAGGCTGGTCAGGGCACTGGAAAAGAGAGCCGCTGTTGCCCCGGAGGGCATCGGTCATGGTAACGCAGCAGGAGACCGATAGCACGGCCGCTGTCCGGTATCCGGGTTGGCCTCACGGTCATCGGTCGCGGAGGGACCCAGAGATACCGATGGTATGTCGCTCTACGCTTGCACCTCCGGTCATCGCGACGGCTCCCGGAGGCCTTCGAATAGAGCATACAACAAAGTAAAGCTCTTTTAAAACGTTATTGTTTTGTCCGGAACAGCGACGGCAGCTCGGCGATGGAATCGATGGTCAGGTCGGCGGCCACCTGGACGCCTATCACGGTGCAGCCGGCCGCCCTGCCCGCGGTGACGTCGCTGTCGGTGTCGCCGACAAAGACCGCATCGGCCGGTTCCACGCCCAGCCGGAAGCAGGCCTCCAGCAGCATCTCGGGGTCTGGCTTGCCGTGCTCGACGTCGTCTGGGGTCACGATGGCATCGAAAAAGATGTCGATATCGAAATGGGTCAGGATGCTGTCCACGCAGCGCCGCGGGGTGTTGGTAACCAGGGCTGTCGGGTAGCCGTCGAGCATCTGAAGTGTTCCCCGGGCGCCGGAAAATATGGTGATATCGTCGACGTAGTCGTCAAAAACGGTGAGGCAGAAGGTGCCGACCTGGTCGTCTATGCCGAGACGGCGAAGGTTTTCGTACAGGTCGTGGCCCCAGTATGTGCTCCGGAATGTTTCCTCGCCGATGGGCTCATGGTCAAAACGGCGCAGGGCGGCGTTGAGCGCCCGGAGCCAGGCATGGAACGAGTCGACGAGGACGCCGTCCATGTCGAAGAGCACTGCGTCTGGCGAAAGCATCAGGTTAGTCTCCGTGGAGCCACCGCCGGTCGGTTGGCTCGTAGTCGACGAGCTCGCCGTCGTCGAACCAGAGGGATATCTCCCGCCGCGCGGTCTCCGGCGAGTCGCTGGCGTGGACGATGTTGCGGCCGATGTCCTGCGCATAGTCGCCGCGGATGGTACCCGGCTCTGCCTCATGAGGATCGGTGGCGCCGACCATCCGCCGGACGCGCTCGATGACGTTGTCGCCCTCCAGGACCATGGCCAGGACGGGGCCCGAGGTGATATAGTCGATGAGGCTCTCGTAGAATGGTTTTCCTTCGTGCACCGCGTAGTGCTGCTCGGCCAGCTCCGGTGACACTGACATAAATTTCATGGCGACGATGGTGATACCGGCCTGCTCGAACCGGGCTACAACGCGGCCGGTGAGCCGGCGCTGTACACCGTCGGGTTTGACCATGACAAAGGAGCGCTGCATGCTACCGCCGGGAGTGCTTGGACCACTTTACGTAGCGGGGGATGCGGCCCAGGTCGAGATGGTTTTTGCGGCATTTGCTGGAGCAGAAATAGAAAATCTGGCCGTTCTTTTTGACGTACATCATGCCCGTGCCGGGCTCGATTTCGGTGCCGCAAAACGTGCATTCGCGTTTGGTTACCATCTTATTTCACGGATAGTTTTTTCGCTTCTCGTTCTGCCTCGCGGAGCATGAGGATGTCGCCCTCTCGGACGGGGCCCATGGCATTGCGGGTCAGCACCCGGTTTTGCTCGCTTCCCTCAAGGATTTTGACGCGAACCTGGATGATCTCGCCGCACATCCCGGACCGGCCGATGATTTCGACGACTTCGGCGGGCATACCCTCGGTCATGCTGCTCCCTTCAGATCCTCGACTTCTTTGACGATTTCTTTGAGCAGGTCTTCGCCGTCGCCGGGCTCCGTTATGGCCACGGACGCGGTCCCCACGTTGTTGAGACCTGCCGCCCGGCCGAGATCGTTCTGGGATGGCACGTAGGCGTAGGGCACGTCTTTGTCTTCGCAGAGCAGGGGCATGTGCGCCAGGATTTCCTCGGGGGTAACGTCGGTGGCCATGACGACGAGTTTGGCCTGCTTGCGCTCCGTCTGCTTGGTCACCTCGTTGGTTCCCTTGCGAACCTGGCCGCTGTCCCGGGCTTTCTCCACGACCTCGTAGACCTTGTCGGTGAGCTCTTCCGGCATTTCAAATCTTACATACATTGGCATAATGTTGCCTCCTTCTGGGTTAGACCGTCATTATTCATAGGCGTAGCACGGAATAGAGACGGGATATATAAGCGTGGCGGTGCTCCTGGTGCGGCAGGGCACAACGCTAGAACTCGTATATCTCGGGGCCGACGGGGCTGAAGATGATAACCCGCTTGGGTTTCTCCGCCTCGTCAAGCCGGCGGTGGACCATGGACAGCTGTTCCTCCCGAGCCTCCCGTATCCGGTCCTGCTCGTCCCCGGCATACTTTTTCGAATAATGTGTCCCCCGGTTGAGGAGCATGCTCCTAAGGGCGAGCGCGATGAGATAGACGAGCTGCCGGTCGGACCAGTTCCGGCTCACGGAGCCGTTCTGGGCGTACATGAACGTGTTGTTGTCCAGCTTGGTGGGCAGCCACATGTCGCCGTTGACGTATCCCTTGCAGTGCCGCAGGATGACGTTGGCATCGGGGAGCTCCTTGAACCTGTCCCAGCCCTCGTCGGTGAGCCACTGCGTGGAATAGTTTATCATAAAGTAGACGGACAGCGCATCCTCGCGGCCCCGGGTGAGCTTTTCGAATTCGTCGAGAGCCGCCCGGATGTCAAACGATTGTTCCGCATCGGCGGGGGCAATCGACTGTTTGAAGTCGCCGACGAACGTCCATTTGATGTCGCTGTGCTCCCTGGCGAAATCCCGGTACCGGTCGACCAGACGGGTAAAGCCCTCGTAGATGTCTTGGTAGTTGACCCGGTCCTTGTGCCGCTCGTGGATGACGTTTAGATAGAGATGCCTGGCACCGATGGATTTCAGGAAATGCATGACCCGGAGGCAGAAAATGCCGCCGTTGTAGTAGGCCTCCACCCCCGTTTCCTCCATGGACGTCCTGGTCCCGTCGGTCATCTCGTAGATGACCAGGTTTTCGATGTCCTCCTTCGATGGCTGAATGTCGATCTCCCGGCACACCTCGTCAAACAGGTCCTGAACGACGGAGGCATCAGGGAACTGATTGTCGTCTGGCATTTTCTGACGAAAAAGACACGGGCTATATATGCATTGTTGTTCCTTCCGGGATACCCGAGAAAAAGCAACGATTTTAAGTACCAGCAGCCATATATCGAATATTACCATTCTCCTGGAGGGGATGAAAAGATGCGGCAGTATCTCCATAGCACCGGCGTTCACCTGCTGATGATAGGCGGGGTGACAGCCAGCGTGGCCTACCTCGTCGTGCTCTTCGTCGGCCGGCTTCTCGTGTCGCAGCCGTAGCCAGCGGCGAAAACGACAATATAAAATAGGCCGGCGTCATTTAGCAGCCATGCCGGTTATCACCGTTGACATTGACGACCTCGCCAGCCTGCTCGGCACCCCGGTGGAAAAAGAAATGCTGCTAGAACAGATTCCCATGCTGGGCGCCGACATCGAACGCGTCGACGGCTCCGAGCTGTCAATCGAGTTTTTCCCCGACCGGCCAGACCTGCTGAGCGTCGAAGGGCTGGCCAGGGCGCTCCGCTCGTTTCTCGACATCCAGCCGGGCATGACCCGGTACGAGCTTGCAGAACCGGGTATAGAGCTGCATGTCGACGGCAGCGTCAAGAACGTCCGGCCCTACATCGCCGGCGCCGTCATCCGAGACATCCGGATGAGCGAAGTGCTCGTCGCCTCGCTAATGGAGATGCAGGAAAAACTGCACCTGTCGGTGGGCAAGGAGCGAAGCAAGATGGCCATCGGCATCCACAACCTCGACGCGGTCACCCCGCCGTTCACTTACAAGGCCGCCGAGCCGCACGAGGTATCGTTCATCCCGCTGGGCACCGCCCGGGAGATGGACCTGGCCGGGATACTCCGCAGCCATGAAAAAGGCAAAAAGTATGCCCATCTGCTCGAGGGATGCGAGCGCTACCCGGTCATCTTTGACCGGCATGACAACGTGCTCTCGTTTCCCCCCATCATCAACGGGGAGCTCACCGTCGTCGACCTGTTCACAGAGAACCTGTTCATCGACGTCACCGGCACCGAACGAAAGCCGGTTACCACGGCGCTCACCGTCATCGCGGCGGCGCTGGCAGAGCGCGGCGGCAGCCTGGAGCAGGTCACCGTCGTCGACGGGGAGGCGACGGCGACGCCTGGTTTTACGCCGGGGGAGCACGAGGTGTCGCTAGAGGCGGTTTCGCGGTTGCTCGGCCGGGACATGGCGGGTAGCGTGGTTGACGCGGCCCGGCGGATGGGATATGACGCCCGGCTGGACGGCGGTGTATTGCACGTGTCGGTGCCGCCCTGGCGAACCGATATTCTGCATGACGTCGACGTCATCGAGGACATCGCCATCGGATATGGCTACAACGCGTTCACCGCGTCGATGCCCCGGTCCATGACGTATGGCGGCGGCATCTCCCATGACGCGCTGCATGAGACCATGGTCGGCCTGGGTTTCAACGAGGTTGCCACGCTGTCACTGTCCGGCGTGGAGGAACAGTTTGAGCGGATGCGACTGCCGCCTGGGGAGCACGTGACCATCGGCAATCCTATATCCTCGAAGCATGCCCTGGTGCGGGTGTCATTGCTGCCGTCGCTGCTCGAAATTCTGTCGAAAAACAGGCATCATGATCTGCCGCAGCAGATATACGAGGTCGGCGACATCGTGGAGATGGACGACGGGCCCTGCAACCGGCTGATGCTCGCGGGTGTCAAAATCGCCGCGAAGACCGGCTTCACCGAGTGCAAGTCCATCGTGCAGGCCATTCTCAGCAATCTTGGTATCGACCCCGCCGTGGAATCCCACGGACATCCTTCGTTCACCGGGGGCCGATGCGCCGCCGTCGTCCACGACGGGCGCCGGCTGGGCTACTATGGCGAGATACATCCCGGGGTGATAACCGCGTTTGACCTCGAATACCCGGTCATCGCCTTCGAGCTATCGGTCGAGGCGCTCACGGCGGCGTCGCAGCACCAGTAGCACGGCGGCGAGTCCGCCGATGGCGGCCAGCATGCCGAAGCCGGGGACGCGTTGCAGGTCGGGCCGGTCGGGCCATTCCTTTATGGGGGATGCTTTCACGCCGACGGAACTGTCCGCTTCGACGTTGTAGGTGTACACCTGGCTGGCGGTCAGTGTGCGATGGCTGAGGTTCCAGCTGTAGTCGATGTCCTCGGGGAGCACGTAGTAGTCCTGTACCTCGGCATGGAGGCGAAGCGTGTTCTGCTGCCCGGGCTGCCATCCCTCGTATGCGGCGGAGGTGTTGTACACGTATTCGCCGCCGAACGAGTCGTAAAACGTGGCGTTGACCGTGGTGTCGTTGTTGAGGACGTAGTAGACGCGTATCCGCTCTCTCCGGTCGTCGTCATCGAAGCCCTGCAGGACGCTCCGGTCGAGGCGTATCTGGATGTCGGTCGAGGCGTCGATGGAAGCCCCCGGGTCGGGCGTATCGATGTAGAGCGGCTGCTCGGCGAACGAAAACGTGCCGTTTTTCCACGCCGTCCGATGCCCTGCGGCGTCGGTGGCATTGACGGTATAATGATAGACGCCGTCTGCAGCGGCAAACGAGATCTCCGTGTCATTTGTCTCATCCGGGAAGGCATAGGTGTACACCGCCTCCACCGGGTTGTCCATCACCCTCGAGATGGCGATGTCCCCCCTGGAAATGGTGAGGCGGACCTCGCTGACATCGGTGTTGTCCGTCACCCGCGCGGTGACAAACACGGCATCGCCCATCTGCTGCACGGAGGGAAGCACCGTGCTCTCTATCTCCGGGCCCGAGGCATCATAAAACGGGGGGTTGACCGACAGGATAAAAATAGCGAGCCAGGTAAAAAAATAGAAGGCAATGGAGCCGAGCCATTCCTTTTTCCCGAACTCGGAGATGTCGATGCCGAACAGCTGCAGCAGCTTGACCAGAAAGCCAATGGCGCACACGGCCAGCACAAAGGTCAGCGCCCAGCGCAGCCCTGCATCGATGGAACGCCATGCCAGATGGCAGACGACGGCCATGAGGATGCCGAAGCCGAAGGAGATAAAATATGTTTTCGCCTTCCGCTTCTCACCGGCGATGAACTCGTCCTCATCGAACTCGGGCATCTTGAACTCGTATTCGTCGTCCTGCTGCTTCTTTGCGCTCATTGCCAATATGGATGACGGGATATATTAAAGAGTTTTCCCTCTGTCGGTGAAGTGCTCGTAGCCCCGATGCTCCAGCGGCACCGTTTCGCCGTCCCGTCGGAGCAGCAGCTCATGTGCCCCGATGACCTCGCCGGTGACGGAGACCGGACAGTCTATCCCCTGCAACGCCTCCTCGACGACGTCGCGTCCCCCCGGCGGGATGGTGAACAGCAGCTCGTAGTCGCCACCGCCATACAGGGCGTGCTCCAGCGTCGAATCCGAGGCCAGCGGCACCGCATCCGCGTCGACGGCGAACCCGCACCCGTTGACCCGGGACAGCTGGTACAGCGAGGCGGCCAGCCCGTCGGAGATGTCCATCGAAGCATGGACGGCACGGGTGTCAGCCAGCGCCATGCCGGCATCCAGCCGGGGTTCCACGTGCAGCAGGCCGTGCAGCGCCGTCTCCTCTGGCCCGTCGGCGAGCCGGTCGAGCGCCCGGCCGGCCCGGCCCAGCGTGCCAGTCACGCAGACCAGGTCGCCCGGCGCGGTACCCGTGCGGGACATGTAGGCATCCCGGTGCATCCGGCCGAGGGCCATCCCGCAGAGCGTTATGGAGGCCATCTCCTTGGTGTCGCCGCCGATGACCGAGGTACCATAGGTGGTGGCGCAGTCATGCGCCCCTGCGGCAAAATCCTCGAGGAAACCCGCGTCGAGAGACCCGGGCAACCCCAGGGAGAGCAACACGCCGAGCGGCCGGCCGCCCTTGCCGGCGAGGTCGCTCAGGTTGACCGCCACCACGAACCAGCCCATCTGCCGGGGTGCCGCCCCGGGGGGAAAATGCGTTGCCTCGTTCACGATGTCCGAGGTGGCCAGTACGACCTCGTCGCCAATGGCGAGAGTCGCGCAGTCGTCCAGGGTGACCGTATCATACACCTCGGCCATGATGTCGATGGCCTCACGCTCGCCGATGTCGCTGAGCTTCATGCATCGATATAAACGGAGCGGGATATAAATGCTGGCGCTCCAAAAGGTTTATTATGGACGGCGACTTGCCTGCATGATGGACGAATGGCCGGCATTTCCCCTGCGGGACAACACGGAGCATGTCCGCCGCATCGTCGCCCGCTATTTCACCATCTACGGGGAACGGGAGGACGAGGCCTACAGCTACTACGTCGACATGCCCATCGAGTCGGATGTCCTGCAGCAGCGGTTCGAGCAGCTCAGGCTGGACCTCAAGGAGGAGCGCTACGTGCCGCTGCTGCGGCGGGAGCAGGGCGAATACGTTCTGCGGGTGGTGAAGCAGCCCCGGCGGAAGACCCGGCCCGAGTGGCTCAACCTCGTATTGTTTTTCGTCACCATCGTGACTACAATGCTGTCCGGCTCTATGCTTTTTGTCGAATATCTTACTGAGTTAACTATGAGTGAATTCCTGACGGTTCCCTTTTGGGAGCAGGTGTTTGTCGCAAAGCATCTCCTCTACGGTCTTGGTTTTTTCTCGTTCCCTCTTATGACCATCCTGGGCATCCACGAGTATGGCCACTATTATATATCAAAAAAGCATAACGTAGCTGCCTCGCTGCCGTTTTTTATTCCCATTCCGCCGAACCCGTTTCTGCCATTGGGGACGATGGGCGCCGTGATATCCATGCGGGAGCCTATCCCCAACCGGAAGGCGCTCATCGAAATCGGCATTGCCGGGCCCATCGCAGGCTTCCTAGTCGCTATACCCGTATGCATAGCAGGACTGTTGCTCATGCAGGAATACCCAGTTTTTGTTGACCCGGGTGGACTTCACCTTAATCCGCCGCTTTTATTTATTGGTCTAGAGCAGTTATTTACATTTCCCACTCCTCCGCCAGGTAAGGAACTATTTGCTCATCCCACGGTATTCGCCGGCTGGGTGGGCCTGCTCGTGACGGCCATCAACCTGCTGCCAGCCGGCCAGCTCGACGGCGGCCACATCGCCCGGGGAGCCCTCCGTGACAAGCACAAGTATGCCAGCTTCGGGGCCATCGGGCTGCTCATCGCCACCTCGTTCATGGGCGGCGGCTGGCTTTTCTTTGCATTGTTCATCGTGTTCATCATCGGGGTCGGTCATCCGCCTGCCTTGAACGAATACGTGCCATTGTCCCCCCGGCTCAAAGGACTGGCGGTTCTGGCGCTGGTCATCTTCGCGTTGAGCTTCGTGCCCGTCCCGATTTCCGGGTGAGCCGGGGAAAAGCAAAGCTATATATAGCAGCTGCGTGCAATAGTATAGGTATGACCGTTGTTACGCTGGAGGACCTGGCCACCGCCATCGCCAACCGGGTCAAAATCGACGTGGAGGCGGCGATGGGCGACGCCAACTTTGTCATGGACCTGTTCGGCTACGAGGATCGCATCATCGACAACGTGCTGGAGCCCGAGGACCGCCAGCTGTTCTACATCCTGGAGGAGGAGGGCATGCTGACCACGGAGCGGGAGGAGACCACCATCTACGACGGCCGGACATGGCGCACCCATTACTGGTTTCTCAACAAGCAGACCATCCTGGGCTACAAGGAGGGCCGGGAAGCCAGCGGCAAGGAGGAAAAAGAACAGGAGATAAAGGGCGTCTATGAGGACATCCCCGACGAGATGTGGTTTGTCGAATAACGGAGGCAACAGGTCACAAAACGTTTGCCCCGTCCTCCGGCATACCCCGCTATATTTCTTCGCCCTTGAGGATGCGGTCGACGATGTCGCGGAAGCCCTCGAAGCCGACGGGGCGGGCGATGACGCCCTTGGCACCAGCCTCCTTGAGCTCCTTTGACCATTCGGTGCCGAAGTAAGCGGTAAAACCGTAGATGTTAGCGTCGCTGTCTATCTCCATGATGCGACGGGTGGTTTTGACACCGTCGATACCCGGGAGTTTGAGGTCCATGACGACGAGGTCGGGCTGCTTGCCCTTGTCCATCAGCTCGCGGTACAGGGTCACACCCTCCTCTCCGCTTAACGCCTGGTAAACCTCTGCATTGAGCGGCGTCAGATATTCCTTTATAAGCTCCTGGATGGGTTCTTCATCTTCAACGACCAATATCGTGCTCACAGTATCACTCTGTCTTGCGTGAAACCTTGCGACATTTATAAATCTATGCGTTTTCGCCGGGCTGGCAGCAGAGAAGGGATACACCTGGCATCGACGGCCGGTCCACCAGCATCAGATGTAGAATGATTTAAATATCCGGTGCAGGATTAAATGGCGCAGCCATGACGACACTGGTTCTGTGCATCGACAGGGACAACGACCTGGGACGAAAGACGGGTATCACGTCCCCTGTCATCGGACGGGAAAACAACCGCGCGGCTGCCGAGGCGCTGGCGCTCGCCGACCCGGAGGAATCAGACGTCAACTGTATGTTTTCCGCGCTTTCCACCTACGACGGCCTTGAAGGCGACGGGGAGGTGGCCACCATCTGCGGGAGCTCCGATGTGGGCCCCATCTCGGACAAGCTCATCGCCGACCGGCTCGACCAGGTGCTCGACGAGGTGCAGCCGGATGGCGTCATCCTGGTCACCGACGGCGACGAAGACGAATACGTGCTCCCGCTTATCCAGTCCCGGGTGAAAATCGACGCGGTGAAACGCGTCGTGGTCAAACAGAGCGAAACACTTGAGGGTACCTACTATCTCATCTCCCGGTTCATGGAGGACGAAAAAATGCAGCGGAAGTTCATGCTGCCGCTGGCGCTTGTCCTCGTGGTCTGGGGCCTGTCGTCCGTGCTGGGTTCCCCGGCCTGGGGGTTCGCCACGGTGCTGCTCGTGCTGGGCACCTATCTCCTCATGCGGGTCTTCCATCTCCAGGGGTTTTTTACCCGGCTGGGCAAGGAAATCTATTCCGGGCTGCGCAGCGGGCGGATATCGCTGTTCGCCAACCTGCTGGCCGTGTTTATCCTGATCGCTGCCATTCTCTCCGCGTACAACCTGGTGAACACCATGGACCCGGCGCCGGAGGACATATTTGAGTCCAGCATCCGGTTTTTGCATGAGATAACCTGGTGGTTCGTGGCGGCGGCGCTGATATCCATCGCGGGACATTTCACCGACGTCTATTTCAAGGAAAAACGGGTGCTCTGGGGCTATGTCATCCTGCCGTTTTCCCTGCTGGCCTTCGGCCTCATCTTTTCGGCGTCGACCGACATGCTCATCAAGATTGCCATCCAGTCGGAGCCGTTGCAGTCGCTGCTCACCCTGCCCTTCCTCAGCCGCATCATCGAGGGCGTGCTCATCGGGTTCATCGGCACCGTCATCTACCATATCGCCGAGGACATGTACGGGGACAAGCAAACGGAGAAGCATTAATAAACAAGGGGGGCATTACGGCGGTAATGTCTCCGCTGCTGATCGTGCTCGTTCTCATACTGGCCTGGATCGGGGTGCTCCTCGCCGTCTACCGCTGGGAACACGAGGCGCTGTCGCTCTGGGGCCCCACCGTGATGTGGAAAACCGAGCGGGGCAAACGGTTTATCCGGAGGGTGGCACGGCATGACCGGTTCTGGAACCGCTACGCCGACATGGGCATTGTGCTCAGCCTGGCGGCCATGGGAGCCATGTTTGTCCTCATCCTGTGGAACGTCTACCTCACCTTCCAGATTCCACCCGAGCAGGCCCCGTCGCCGCAGATGCTCCTCGGGCTGCCCGGCATCAACCCGGTCATCCCGATAGGCTACGGCATCGTCGCGCTTGTCGTCGCCATCGTCGTCCACGAGCTCTCCCACGGCATCCTGGCCATGGCCGGCCGGCTCAGGGTGAAAGCGCTGGGCGTCATCTTTTTCATCGTGCCCATCGGGGCCTTCGTCGAACCCGACGAGGAGGAGCTTGAGAACACGTCGGCGCGGAAGCGCTCCCGTGTTTTCGCTGCCGGGCCGACCACCAACATGGTGCTGGCGCTGGCCTGCCTGCTGGTCCTGGCCTTCGTGCTCGCCCCCGCGATATCGCCGCACAGTGAGGGCGTCATCGTGAGCAGCGACTACGGCCAGCTGGAGCCGTGGACGGTCATCGCCGCAGCCAACGGCACCGCGGTGGCCAACCGGTCGGCGTTCACCGCTGTCACCGACGGGTTCACGCCGGGTGGCAGCTACCCCCTGCAGGTTGCCAGCAATGGAGACCTCAGCATGCAGCAGGTGCGCTACGGTCTCTACATCCGGCATGTCGAAGATGACGCCCCGGCGGCCGCGGTGCTTCGGGAGGGAGACATCGTGTGGAGCCTGGGGTACAACGGCACCGACATCCCGGTGGCGACGCAGCAGGCGTTTATCGACCTGATGGAGAACACGAGCGCCGGCGGCACCCTGCATGTCACCTTTCAGCGAAACGGGACGGAACGGAACGCGTCGGTCGCGCTCGCGGACAAGGCCGATTTCACCGATGACGGCGACGACGAAGGCGTCGGCTACCTGGGCGTGGTCGCCTACGGCGTCGCCGATGTCGTCCGGGGCACCGACCACTATCCCCGGATACTGCAGCCCTTCGAGGGATCCTTTTTGGCCTATCTGGCGCTGCCGTTCATCGGGCTGTCGCCGTTTCCCGCCCAGCTGGCCGGCATCTACACGCCGTCGGATGGATTCTGGATGGTGTACAACATGCTGTACTGGATTTTCTGGCTGAACTTTGCGCTGGGGACGTTCAACGTGCTGCCGGCGGTTCCGCTCGACGGCGGCTATATCTTCCGGGACGGCGTGGCCGGCGTGATGCGTCGTCTGGGCATGGGCAGCCGGGAGCGGCGGGAAAAAATCGCCTCCCGGGTGACAACCGTGTTTTCCGTCGTGGTGCTTGCAGCTATCCTGTCGATGATACTGGTTCCGCAGCTGCGGGGGCTGCTGCTGTAGCGACCGGGCTGGCTAGGACGCTACCTTGCGCCGGATGAGCACGAACATGATGCATACCAGTGCAAACAAGATGGCTGCGGGCACGGCCCATATCACGGCGCCGACGCCCTGCTCGGCCGGCGGGCTGTAGGTCTGGATGGCCTGGCTGTCCTCGTCGTAGTAGTGGTCGTATTCGCCGTCGCCGTCGGCGTCGAAAAGAATGACTTTGGCACCGTCGATGACGTCGGTGTCCACGCTGCGCAGCTGGCCGTCTTCGACATCCCAGTATACGTATTCCTCGGCGTCCATCTTCCAGAGCAGGTAGCCCATGGCGCCGGGGACGGAGACGTTGACGTTGTCGCCTCGCTCTCGCGGGTTGGCGCCGGCCTCCCGTTCGATGGTGTCGGGGATGCCGTCGCTGTCGTAGTCGACGGGGATGGAAAACGAAATCGGATGGTCGGAGGTGTCGTTTTTGTTGTGGTTGTCCGATGCATCGACCGCCTCAATGTAGCAGGTGTATTCTCCGGGGGTCTCGTATGCCCGGGCGTAATGGTAGCTGCCACTGGCCCCCGCCATGGTGTAGATGGATGTGCCGGATGGGCCGGTGACATACAGGAGCACCGTCTGCATGGGATGCTCGTCCTGTATCGCAGCGGAGACGTTGACCGGTTCGCCGATAACCTGTCGTTCGGGGACAGCGGTGACGCCGGCAATCGACGGCGGCGTGGTTTCAACGCCTTCGTGGACGACTCTGAACGGGGCGCTGCCGCTGACCGCCCGGTTGCGTCGCCCGGTGCCGTCGCCGCCGGTGTCGTAGGCCTCGATATGGCAGCTGTAGTAGCTGACGGTGCTGTAGCTGGCGTTGTAATAGTATATGTTGGTGTCGCCGACCCGGTACATCTGATGCCGGCGCTCGCCACCGTCGTCTCCGGATATCACCACGACGGCTTCGTCGATGGTGGTCTCGTTGTCCCGGATGTTCGCCGAGATATTGACGGGGTCACCCCTGAACCGGGTGGTATTTGAGATCCTGATGTTGGTTATCGACGGTGGCAACGTGTCATATGGTCCGCCGACCCGTATGTCCTTGACGGCCTGGTTGTTCCCGGTGCGGGATTCCTCCGCGCAGCTGGCCGCCACTTTGACGGTATAGGTGCCGTTTTCCGCCGGCGTCCACGTAGCATACACCGTCTCGTTGGCACGCTTCCCGATGATCTGCTCCACGGTGCCATTGGGAATGAGCGTATACCGGCCCGCGCCCCGCTCCCTGACGTATATCTGGAGGGTGGCGGTCGTGTCCTGGTAGCCGGTGTTGTGGAGCAGCACGCTGATGTTCACCGTCTCGTTTTTATCGGGATGCAGCGGCGTGAAGCCGATGTCGTACATGTGGAGCTCAAGATCCGGGCGGGGTGTCACCTCGATGAACTGGACGTTCCAGTTGTCCCCCTTGTTGGTCTCCGGGATAACATCGTCCCTGTTCGCCTCGGCCCGTATCTCCCATCTGCCATTCTCGCTCGGCGTGCCATACTGCGCCCGCCAGGTAAACGATAGCTCCTTGCTGGCGCCGGCAGCGAGCGCGCCCAGGCCTTTCACCATTTTGACGGGTTCGTCATCCTGCGAGATGGAAAGCGAAACGTTGACCGGTGGCGACGCCGCCACGTCCTTCCGGCCCGTGTTGGCCACGGTGACGGTCACCGTCGCGGTTTCCCCCTCGTTGATGTCCGCCGGAGCCGATATGTCCTCCACGTTGAGGTTGGCCGCCGGCTCGACTTTGAGAGACGTCACGTTCGTCACCCGGTACCCGGCGCTGTCGGTCATGGTAACCGTGAGCGTCCACATGCCGGTTTCCGCGCCGGCTCCAAAGGTATAGAAATCCGGGAGCTGCCAGTCCCGCCGGCCGGTACCCGGTACGGGCATGAACGCATAGCCCAGGTCGTCGATGTAGAGGGTGTTCTCGCCGCTCTCGGTGTTCGCGGTCAACCGGAGCTCGATGCCGGTGAGCGTTCCCGCACCGGAGCGCCAGCTGTCAAGCGTGCTCTGCGGTATGACATATTGATGCCATCCGCCGTCGGCCGTGAGCTCGCTCATCTGGATAGAGAGCATCCGGTCGGGGCTGCCCGCCGTCATAAGCGTCAGGTCAAGCGTGCTCTGCGCCGTGTAGCCGTCGACCCGGTACCAGAACCAGAGAGACGGGATATGAGACACCAGCATGGTCTGCGAAACCTCCTGGCGGAACCCGACCATGTCGTCGGGGCTGACCGGCTGATCCAGCATCTTGTATTTGCCGTGGTAGTCGCTCAATCGCAGCTCGACCCCCCGGCTGCCGCTGTGGGCCACGCCGGCGAATGACGCGCTCGTCGTCTGCTCGTTTGAATAAAACGTCGTGGTGTACGCTGCCCCGGACTCGAATCCGGCGTCGGGCAGCGGAATGGATTTTTTGGCGATGGCGTTCCGCGGTGCCGGATACTGGAGCGTAGCCATGACCTCCCGCGGGCCGGCCACGGCGCTGACGTTGATGCTGGCGATGGTGTTCCGGCCGGCGACGCCGGCCACGTAGGTTGGCGGCTGGTCCACGGGCATGCCGTCTATCATGCCGTCGGCTATCTGGCCCCACCAGCCGTGCGCCCGCTCGGACAGCACCGACACATTGGGGTTGGGGGTGACCTCCAGCCAGCAGGCATCGAGATAGGCGGCCACGTCTGCGAGCTGTAGGTCCAGCGCGGTCACATACACTTGGAAATAAATTCGAGCGCTGCTTTTGCCCTCCAGATATGAAGTAACGTCGGCGTCGATGGACTGCCATCCGCCTGTAACTCCTCCGCTCTCAACTACTTGGTTTTCAAGAACGAGTTCCCATCCTACTCCGTCCAGCACGGTGTCGTTGAAATACACGTCGGCATGCAGTATGTACCGCGAGGCATCACCGCCATCGGGCACATGGTCAATCTGCTGGGAGACCTTGCCGTACCATCCCTCCTGCCAGATGATACCCCGACGATAAATACGATAGCATTTATCCGCTGCATCTGTCGGACTTACCGCGGTGGAAAGCTTCCATACTGAAGCATCAGGGACTCCTGGTATTGGCACGCCGACGGTCGGCTCGCTGGTGTTCTTCCAGCCGGTGCTGCCGCCCTCGAACTCGCCGTTTTTGATGCCGGCGGCGATGTCGCCATAGGCTCCGGCGATGTCGCCGTTGCCGGCGGTGTCCCAGTACACGTAATAGTGGCGG
>JAWOAW010000044.1:0-6212 GCA_046498345.1 Thermoplasmatota archaeon | reverse complement strand
GTGGACATCAGCAACGGAAGCGAGGCGCACCAGGTAGAGGTGAGCGGTCATCATGCCAACTCCCTTGTCGGCAAAAAGATCGGGGACGAGGTCGACGGCATCTTTGTCTCGCTGCCCGGCTACAAGCTCCAGATTACCGGGGGAAGCGACGGTGACGGCTTCGTCATGCGGAAGGACATCCCCGGGATTTCACGCCGCAAGATTCTGCTAACGAAGAGCGTCGGCTTCAAGCCCGACGACCGCGGTGTCCGGAGGAAAAAGACGGTGTGCGGCAACACCATCAGTCTCAACACATCGCAGATAAACATGAAGGTCATCGAAGCGGGCAGCAAGCCCATGAAGGAATTGTTAGAGGCGGCACACGAAGAGAAAGATGAGTCAGCCTGAGATAAACATCGGCATGGTCGGCCACGTCGACCACGGCAAAACCACGCTCACCCAGGCCCTGTCTGGCAAATGGACCGACGAGCACTCGGAGGAGTTGAAGCGTGGTATTTCCATAAAACTGGGCTATGCCGACGCCACGTTCTACCGATGCCCGGAGTGCCCTGAACCGCAGTGCTACACGGCGCAGCCCGAATGCCCGGCCTGCGGCGCAACGGCAGAGTCGCTCCGCAAGGTATCCTTCGTCGACGCGCCGGGCCATGAGACGCTGATGGCGGTCGTGATTTCCGGGGCTGCCATCATGGACGGCGCTCTTTTGCTCGTGGCGGCCAACGAGGAATGCCCGCAGCCGCAGACCGAGGAACACCTGATGGCGCTGGATACCACGGGCACCGAGGATATCGTCATCGTGCAGAACAAGATCGACCTGGTGAGCAAGGAGGAGGCGATGGAGAACTACCGGCAGATCCGCGACTTTACGGAGGGGACGACGGCGGAGGGGGCGCCCATCATCCCTATCTCGGCGCATCATCAGACCAATCTCGACACGCTCATCCAGGCGATAGAGGAGCACATGCCGACGCCGAAGCGGGACCTGAAGAAAAACCCGATTATGTATACGGCCCGGAGCTTCGATGTCAACAAGCCGGGCATCGGCCCCGGCGAGATACGGGGCGGGGTCATCGGCGGCTCGCTGAAGCAGGGCAAGCTCTCGGTGGGCAACGAAATCGAGATACGGCCGGGGCGGAAGGTGGAGGAGCACGGCAAGCAGTATTACGAGTCTATTTTCACCACGATTTCATCTATTTTGACGGGCGGCGACATGGTGGAGGAGGCCGGCCCCGGCGGATTGCTGGGCATCGGCACCTCCATGGACCCCTCGCTCACCAAGGCGGATGCCCTGGCGGGCAGCATCGTCGGCCGGGCTGACCTGCTGCCGCCGGTGTGGAACGAGTTTGAGCTCGACGTCCACATGCTCAACCGGATGGTGGGCTCGCTGGACGACGACGTGAAGGCGATTAAGACCAATGAGCCGTTGATGTTGACCGTGGGCACCGCCACGACAGTGGGCGTGGTGACCTCGGCGCATGACGGTGTCGCCCAGGTTACGCTCAAGCTGCCGGTCTGCGCCGAGGAGGGGCAGACGGTGGCCATCTCCAAGCAGATAAAACGGCGGTGGCGGCTCGTGGGCTACGGGGAGATACAATGAGGGCTGTGATCCTTGATACCAACGCGTTGATGATCCCCTATCAGTCGGGCATCAACATCGAGAAGGAGATCAACCGGCTGCTCGGCATGTGCCGCATCATCGTGCCCAGCTCGGTGGTAGAGGAGATGGAGCATCTGGCGCAGCAGGACGGCAAGGTGGGCCGGGCTGCCAAGCTGGGGCTGAGCATCATAAAGAAGCGGGAGTTCCGGCTGATGGAGACGGAGTACAAGGGAGACGACGGGGTGCTGGAAACCGCGTTGAAGATGGATGGCGCCGTGGTCACCAACGACCACGAGCTCAAGCAGCGGGCCAAGGAGATGCAGCTGCCCATTATTTTTCCGCGCGGTGAAAACCGGCTGGAGATAGAAGAGCGGCTGTAACTGGCTGTGCGCACCAGCATGTGCCATTTTTTCTAACAGGCTGTAAAAAGGCTTTGGTAAAAGCTGTGATATCAAGGCCTTGCCTACCGTCCCAGAGGGGCCCCATTGATGCGGCTGTGGACGGCCGATACCGTTAGAGGCGGTGTTTGGCGTAGAGTTCCTGCCGGGTCGGGCACCCGCAGACATATGAGTCGCCGAACGAGGTCTTGTAGGCGCAGAAAAAGTTGTCGTCGGGCTCGACGAAGAGGACGTCCATGATGCGCTGCTCCACGGGGCAGACGGAGCGCTGCTCGGGGTCGAGGCAGGCGAAATTTTTCCGGCAGCGGTCGGTGTCCGCGATGACGGTGTCGCTGATCCCGAGCTGGTTTTCGAGGTGTGCCATGACAACACCAACGGGCCGGTATATAATAAAATATTTGTACAGAGCGGTTTACATGTATGGCGGCGGCCGGCCCGTCTTGTAAAATCAGTTTTACAAAAGCGGGGCGGCACCGTTGCATATCCAGAGGTCATAATCCTTATATAAATAGGGCCGTTATGCCTGCCAATGGTAGATTTCACCGCCATCGAGGAGAAATGGCAGCAGCGGTGGTACGACGAAAAGCTCTACGAGGCAGCGCTGGACGACGGCGACGAGCCATTTTTCATTCATTTCGCCTACCCGGGCATCTCCGGGTTCCTCCACGTCGGGCACATGCGCGGGTTCGCCTACGCCGACATGATCGCCCGCTACAAGCGGATGACCGGGCATGCCGTCTGCTACCCGGCGGGATTCCATGCCTCCGGGCTGCCGGCGGTCAGCCTGGCCAAAAAGGTGGCCCGCAACGACGAGGCGATGCTCACCTACCTGCGGAGCAACGGATGCCCGGACGAGGTCATCCAGCGGCTGGACGACCCCGACGAGGTCATCCGGTATTTCAGCCAGATATATGTCGATGACTACTGGAAACGGTTCGGATTCCTCATCGACTACTCACGCCTGATGACCACGGTATCGAAGGGATACCAGCGCTTCATCACCTGGCAGTTTCACAAGCTCAAGGAGGAAGGACTGCTCATCCGGAAGCCACATTTTGCGCCGTTCTGCCCCGGCTGCGGGCCGGTGGCCGTTGACCGCTCCGAGACGGACATCTCGGAGGGCGGCGACGCCGAGATCAACGAGTTCACCGTCATCACGTTCCAGATGGACGACCTGGTTTTGCCGGCGGCGACGCTCCGCCCGGAGACCATCTATGGCGTCACCAACATGTGGGTGCATCCCGATGTCTCCTATGTCATCGCAGAGGTGGGCGACGAGCGATGGGTGCTCTCCGAGGCGGGCTACCGCAAGCTGGCCAGCCAGCTCGGTGAAGAGATACGGCAGGTCGACGCCGTAAAGGGAAGCAAGCTGATCGGAAAGACCTGCACGGTGCCGCTCGTCGACCGCGAGGTTCCCGTGCTGCCGGCCCCGTTCGCCGACCCAGAGGTAGCGACGGGTATCGTGATGTCCGTGCCCGCCCATGCCCCCTACGACTACGTGGCATTGCAGGAAGCCGCGCCAGACATCGAGCCCGTCGTCATCATCGAGGTGGAGGGCTACGACATCCCGGCGAGGGACGTCGTCGAGGAGATGGGCATCCGGCGGCAGGATGAGCACGACAAGCTCGAAGCGGCGACGCAGCAGGTATACAAGGCCGAGTTCCACAAGGGCAGGCTCAACGAGCGCTGCAACGGCTACGCCGGCATCCCCGTCTCTGACATCAAGGACGCCGTGAAAGATGAGCTCATCGAATCTGGTCGCGCCACGATCATGCGGGAGTTCTCCAAGCCCGTGGTGTGCCGCTGCGGCCAGCATGTCATCATCAAGCGGGTGCCCGACCAGTGGTTCATTCGGTATAGCGACGAGGAGCTGACCCGCATGAGCAAGGACCACGTGGCGACCATGAACATCCATCCGCCGGAATACCGGGAGGAGCTGCCCTGGGTGCTCGACTGGTTCGACGACCGGGCCTGCATTCGAAAAGGCGATTGGCTGGGCACCCCGTTTCCCTTCAAGGACGGCTGGACCATCGAGCCCATCTCGGATTCGACGCTCTACCCCGCCTACTACGTGGTCTCCAAATATGTCAACGACGGCAGCCTGCAGCCCGAGGAGCTCACGCTGGACTTTTTCGACTACGTCTTCCTGGGCCAGGGCGAGGCAGCCAATGAGCTCTGGGAGCAGGTCCGCCGCGATTTTCTCGCCTGGTATCCCGTGGACATCAACCTGGGCGGCAAGGAACATAAGACCGTGCACTTCCCGGTGTTCATCATGAACCACGTGGCCATCATGGAGCCCGAGCACTGGCCCCGGGGCGTCTTCGTCAACTGGTGGATCACCCAGCAGAGCGGCGAAAAGATATCCAAGTCAAAGGGCGGCGCCGTGCCCATCCCCGATGCGGCGGAGCGCTACGGCGTGGACACCATGCGGCTCTACTACGCCCACATCGGCTCCCCCTACGTGGACATCGAATGGGACGGGGACATGGCGTACAGCTACCGCCGCCGCCTCAGCCGGCTCTGGGAGCTCCACGAGCAGCTGCTCGACCTCGACGGCGGTGCATCTGACATCGACGGCTGGCTCCGGGCCGTCATGAACAAATATGTGAGCAAGGCCCGGGGGGCCATGAAGGACTATGAGCTGCGGCGGGCTGCCAACATCGTGTTTTACGACGTCTACAACGCGGTGCAGTGGTACCAGAAGCGGGGCGGCGCCAGCCGCGATGCTATCCGCAAGGCGCTCCAGAAATGGATACGGCTCATGGCCCCGTTTACCCCGCATCTCGCCGAGGAGATGTGGGACAGCATCGGCGGCGACGGCTTCGTCACAGCGGCGTCGTTCCCCCGAGCGGGCGAGGTCGACGTGGCGGCATTGCAGGGCGAGCAGCTGGTGCGGGATACCCTGGCCGACGTCGAGGAAATCCTGGATGTGACGGGCATCGACGCCGCCGACGTCTACATCTACACCGCCCCCGAATGGAAATGGCAGGTTGCCGAGACGGCGATGGCGCTGGCCGACGAAGGCAAGCTCAGCATGGGCAGCCTGATGGACCGGGTGATGCAGGACCCCATGATAAAGCGGCATGGAAACAAGGTGCCATCATATGCGAAAAAGGTCATCGAGCAGGTCCAGCGCGGCGCCACATATGAGCAGATAGGCGAGGCATCATATCTCGACGGTGCCCGTGATTTTTTCGAACAGGAAATCGGCGCCACGATGCACGTCTACGGGGCGGACGACGAATCAGCGCCCGACCCCGGCGACAAGAAGCGCCACGCGGTGCCCGGCCGCCCGGCCATCTACGCCGAGTGACGCCACTTGAATGATTTTTCGACGGCGCGGCGCCATCCAGCGTAGAGACGCTCCCGCTGCTCCGGGGGCATCGCCGGCTGGAAGGTCTGCTCGACCTGGCGGCGCTGCCTGAGCTCATCCTTCGACGGCCAGACGTCGGCTGCCAGGCCCGCCAGGTATGCGGCGCCCAGCGCGGTGCCGTCGAGCATGGCCGGCCGCTTTACCTGGACGTCAAGCATATCGGCCGTGAACTGGAGGAGGAAATCGTTTTTGGATGCACCGCCGTCGGCGGTGATGGAGCGGACGGGGAGCCCGGCGTCGCGTTCCATGGACAGCATGATGTCCCGGCAGCGGTAGACGATGCCTTCGAGGACGGCGCGGACGATGTGCTCCTTTTGCGTGGAACGATGCAGCCCGACCACGACGCCGCACGCATGGGGGTCCCAGTAGGGCGACGACAGGCCGGTGAAGGCGGGCACGAAGTAGACGTCGCCGGCGTCGTCGACGCACTGCGCCATCTGGCATGACTGGTCGACGTGGTCGATGACCCCGAGGTTGTCCCTGAGCCATTGCACTGCCGCTCCGGTGGTGTTGATCATGCCCTCCAGCATGTAGGTGGCCCGGCCGTCGATGCTCCAGGCGACCATGGGTACCAGCCGGTGCAATGATGCGGACGGCCGGTCGCCGACGTTCATGTCGATGAAGGTACCCGTGCCGCTGGTGCATTTGACCTCCCCGGGCTCGAAGCATGTCTCGCCGAACAGCGCTGCTTGCTGGTCGGCGACCACGCCCTTGATGGGTAGCTCACGCTACAGGATATCCTTGTCCATATACCCGTACATGCAGGCGGTGTCCCGTACCTCGGGCAGCACCTGCTCCGGGATGTCGAAGGCGTCCAGGAACAGCGTGCTCCACTGCAGCTTGTAGG
>JAWOAW010000031.1:0-5063 GCA_046498345.1 Thermoplasmatota archaeon | reverse complement strand
ATTGGCTGTTGTGCAAAGGTCGATATTTATATTTGGCGTGATGTTATTAAAAATCTCACGTCACGGTTGAATCGAAACTTAGTCTTTGCCATGGACCGCCTCCTTAGCTAATACTGGCGGCATATACCTGGGCTGTTTCTCGTCCGAGTGGTGAGCCAACCCAGGATTCTTGAACCGTCGAAGGCGAACAGCGTTACCGAGCCGGTCTCGCGGTCGAGCACGGTCCGGCTCACCACCGCGCCATCCTGCACGGCGGCCAGGTCGGCTATGTTCGCGACAGTTCCCATCTCTATTCCTGCATCAGTCATGCATATCCTCTCTTCTGCATCGTGGGCGCGTTATACATGTTTTTCTGTTCCGGCAACGAGTCGCTCCACAACCAGCCCCATCAGCACAACGAACGCGACGGTCAGAGCCAGCCGGAGCGTCATGAACGAAGGGCCCATGAACTCCAGTTCCACCAGCTCTTGGGGTAGCTTGATGCAGGCCCATGCTGAAAGGAATACGATGACGTTGGCAACCCGGGCGCCCTTTTTGAGCAGGCCCGCCGCCATGGGAAACGCGACATAGAGGGGCCCTGTGGGCAGCATCCCGATGAACAGGGAAAGCACCGTGCCCTTCACCCCCGAGGCATGGCCCAGGTATGTCACCACCACCTCGTTCGGCACCCAGACCGCGAACAGCCCCATGATGACCATGACCGCCGGGAGAATCACGACCATTTCCATCAGATAGTCCAGGGATGTCGAGATAACGGCGGTCTGCTTCCCCGGAAAGAGCAGGAGCAGCACCACCGCTATGCCGGCGACCGCGGCCAGCGCCGCTATGTTACGGACCAGGCTTTTCCGCATATGCTGCTTGTTGTCCTTCATAGGACCAGCCCCATGATGAGTGCGATGGCGATGGCGATGGCAAAGCTGAGGCCGTTGCGGAGCAGCGCCAATCTTTTGCCGAGCTCTTTTATCTCGAGGGGAAGCGTGATGGTGCCGATCATTGTCAATGTGGTGATGAAGGCGGCGACCGCCGTCACTGTCGCCCCGCTTTCAATGAGCGATGCTGCCAGCGGAAAGGACAGCAGGGCCGGGATGTGCATGAGCGCGCCAACAGCGCCCACCAGCAGGACGCCCCCGATGCCGGATTGCTCGCCCACGAACCGTGATATCTGTTCCGGCGGAACGAAGCCGAGCAGCAGGCCGATGAAGAGAACGATGATGAGCACCATGGGGAGTATCCTGATGAAGGAGACGGCGGCAGTTTTGAGTGACCGGATGGCCTTGACTCTGTCCTTATAGAAGGCCGCGATGAGGGCAATGACGGCAATGCCGTTCACTATGATGGCTGTGACGTTCATGATTTTCTCTCTTCTTTCTCGGGGAGCAGGCTGATGGCTATCTTCGTCGTCTTCAGTTGCCACACCTTTTCGGGGGCGCCGCCACCCTCGTCGATGTAGCCGGCGACCTCGATGATGCCCGCTTTTTTGAGTTCGTTGAGGTGGTAGTAGAAGCCCGACTTGGTCAACTCTTCGCCTCGCCCCGTCAGATGGTCATAGATGTCGGTGCTGCTTTTTCTGCCGGTGCCGATGAACTCGATAATGGTCCACCGGGTGCGAAACCGGAGCGCCTTGCCGTACCGGCGGAGCGCCAGCCAGCGGGGATGCGCATTGTCCGGCGGCGTGCAGGGAGGACGTGTTTCATTCACTGTATTTCACCAGTATATTATAGTATTTTACAGTAATATTATGGCAATATATTAAATTATTGGATGGAGGGGACAAGCCTTTTATAATCTCATTCTGATAAATCGGCAGTGGAGCGAGAAGCCCGGTTCTGGGAACCACATGACGGCAGAGTCCAGTGCCACCTCTGCCCCCACGAATGCGTCATCGCCGACGGCAAGCGGGGCATCTGCGGCGTCCGCGAAAACCGCGGCGGCACGCTCATCTCGCTCATCTATGCCTCCTGCTCATCCGTCACCCCGGACCCCATCGAAAAAAAGCCGCTCTACCATTTCCACCCCGGCAGCAGCGCCCTCTCCCTCGGCACTGTCGGATGCAACCTCCGCTGCCTGCACTGCCAGAACTTCACTATCTCCCAGGCGGATCCCGACGAGCACCGGATGATGGAGCTGCCGCCGGAGCAGGCCGTCGAGACCGCGAAGCGGCAGGGCTGCCAGGGCATCGCCTACACCTACAACGAGCCCTCCATCTGGTGGGAGTACACCCATGACAGCGCCAAGCTCGCAAAGCAGGCGGGTCTGTACACCGCCTACGTCACCAACGGGTATACCAGCTCCAGGGCGATACGGGAGATAGCCCCCTATCTTGATGCGGCCAACGTCGACGTGAAAAGCATGAGCGACAGCTTTTACCGGGAGATATGCGGCGCCCGGCTGCAGCCCGTGCTCGACGCCTGCACGACATACCGTGACGAGGGCGTTCATCTCGAGCTCACCTACCTGGTCATCCCCGGCCACAACGGCGGCGGGGAGGACATCGAAGCCTTTTCATCATGGGTACGCGACGAGCTCGACGATGAGACTCCGATCCATTTCTCCGCATTCTATCCCGCCCACGAGATGACCGACGTGCCCCGGACCACCAGGCAGCAGCTTCTCGACGCATACGACATCGCAAAAGAGACTGGCATCCGGTACGTCTACCTGGGCAACGTCCCACACGGCGACTACGAGAACACCTACTGCCCACAATGCAACGAGTTGCTCATCGAACGACATGGCTTCACGGCCCAAATTGTGGGACTTGATGGAACCGCATGCAAAAACTGCGGTGAAGAGATCCCCGTGGTGCGGTAGGCTATTTTTGCAGCTCGCTCTGCAGCTGGCAGGCCCGGCAGACGGGCTGCGACGACGGCTCGCCACAGTGCTGGCAGGGCTGCAGGTCCACCGGCGGGTACATATCGGCGAGGCAGTCTTCGATGGTCTGGTAGCTGGCCAGGATGCTGTGCCGGGTGCCCGGCCGCCGCGCTTCCATTTCCATGATGATATCCCGGAAGAGGCCGCGGTGAGCGCTGACCGCGTACGGGCATTCGTCCTCCAGGACGTCGAGGCCGCGGAGCAGTGCGTACAGGGTGCATTCTTTTTCGGTTATCGAGCGCAATGGCACCAGCCGGGGTACCAGCCCGGGCTGCACATGCTCGTGGGGCGCGAACCGGGCCATCCGTTGCATGTCGCCGTTGACGAAGTTCATCAGGATGCTCTGCGACACGTCGTCCAGGTTGTGGCCCATCACCAGTGCTGATACATCTATCTCCCTGGCCTGCAGGTTGAGGCACTGCCGCCGGAAGACGCCGCAGTAGGCGCATTCTCCGAGCTCGCCGTCCCGCTGGGCGATGTCGTCCATGGTCATACCGGCGACATCCTCGAAGGAGACGACGTGGTGGGGCACCCCGAGCTTTTCGCAGTGCCGGCTGGCTACCCCAAGCGACGCAGGACGATACCCCTCGATGCCCTCGTCGACGGTGATGGCGTGGAGCTCCCGGCTGCGATGCGGCTCAATGATGTCGTGCAGGATGTGCAGCGCCGTCAGGCTGTCCTTGCCCCCTGACAGGGCGACGGCGATGACGCCCTCGGGCAATCCCTGCTTGCGGATGTCGCGCATCACCCGCTGCTCCACGTAGTCAGCGAAATGCTCGCGGCAGAGATGGGTGCCGTTGTAGGCTATGTAGGTGACCGCCCGGCTCGGGCATTTGCTGCATCTCATGATTTTCGTCCGAAAATCCGGTCGCTCCAGGACTGCGCGGTTTCGACGTCCATCTCGTCGGCCAGCTCCTGGATGAGCTCTTTTTCCTTTGCGGTCAGACGGGTGGGGACATCTACCGCTATTTGGACGACGAGGTCGCCGTGGCCGCTGCCCCGCAGCCGGGGCATCCCCTTCTTTTTTAGGGTGAACGTGTCACCGTTCTGGGCGCCGGCGGGGACGTCCAGCGTGGCGCTGCCGTTCATGGTCGACACCTCTACCTGGCTGCCCAGCGCCGCCTCGGGGAACGAGATGTGCTTTGTGGTCAGCAGGTCGTTGCCCCGTCGTTTGAAGTCGTCGTGTTCTCTGATGTGGACTTCGACGTACATGTCGCCGGGCGGGGCGCCTTTTTCGCCTGCCTCTCCCTCGCCGGCCAGCCGGAGCCGCATGCCATCCTGGACGCCGGGGGGTATCTGGACGGTGATACTGCGCTGCTGCCGGACGGTGCCGTCGCCGCTGCATCGCTGGCATGGCTCCTCTATTACGGTGCCCTCGCCGCCGCATTTGGGGCAGACGGTTATCTGGGTGAAGTGGCCGAAGGCGGTGCGGCTGCTCTGCTGCACCTGGCCTGAGCCGTTGCACTGGCTGCAGGTGGCTATGTCGCTGCCCGGCGCCGCGCCCGTGCCGTCGCATTTGGGGCAGCTTTCCCGGCGGTTGAGGGTGACCTCTTTCTGGTTGCCGTGGTAGGCGTCCTCCAGCGATATCTGGAGCTTGTAGAGAATGTCCCGGCCCTGGCGCCGCTGTTGCTGTCGCCCGCCGAAGCCGCCGAAGAACTGCTGGAATATGTCGCCAAAGTTGAGGTCGCCGAAGATGTCTGAGAAGTCGGCGCCGCGGAAGATGTCCTCGTAGCTGTATTCCTGGTCGATGCCCGCGTGG
This sequence comes from Thermoplasmatota archaeon, assembly GCA_046498345.1. Taxonomy (GTDB): domain Archaea; phylum Thermoplasmatota; class E2; order UBA202; family DSCA01; genus CAZESS01. The sequence continues at coordinate 433 of JAWOAW010000031.1, read as the reverse complement.
CCGTAGCGGTCGTAGCGCTGCCGTTTTTCTTCATCGGAGAGCACCGCATATGCCTCGGATATTTCCTTGAATTTTTCTTCCGCGTCGGGGTCATCCGATTTGTCGGGATGGTATTTGAGCGCCAGCTTGCGGTACGCTTTTTTTATCTCCTGCTGTGATGCATCTCTGTCGACGCCGAGCACGTCATAGTAGTCTTTCTCCATGCTTTAGTCCACTTCGTAGTCGGCGTCGACGGAGTCATCGGCGCCGCCTGCCTGCTGTCCTGCTCCCGCCGTGCCGGCGCCGCCTGCCCCGGCCTGGGGGCCCGCCTGCTGTTGCTGCGTCGTGGAAAACGATACCGTAGATATTGATGCCAATCCAGTTTCTCTTCAGGCTGCATCCAAGGTTCTCTTCCTTCTAACCGATCCCGGGACCGGCCTTCCCTATCCCTCGG
>JAWOAW010000074.1:0-4549 GCA_046498345.1 Thermoplasmatota archaeon | reverse complement strand
GGGGTCCCGTCCATCCGGACGTGCTTCCAGTAAAAACGCTGCGGGTTTCCCTCAAGAGCTGCACGGATATGCGCCCGTGCCTGCTCCGTCGAGGGGGCGCCGTCGGGCTGCGTCGGCGGGGAAAACTCACCGGGCGAATGACCGATGATGTTCTCCTTTTTACAGGCAAACATCTTCAGCGCCTTCTGGTTGCAGTCCACAAACACGTCCTCCGTCATCAGAAAAATAGCGTCGTTCGCCGACTCGAACAGCGTCCGATATTTCCGCTCGTTCATCCGGAGCTTCGCCAGCGAACGCTCCCGTTCGGTCACGTTCCGCAGCATGCCCACGACGCGGGTTCCCGAACCGGGCAATGTCACCGTGTTGGCCTCCACGTGCCGGATGTCGCCATCCTTCGAGATGACCCTGAACTGGTAGACGGGCTCCAATTCCTCGCCGCGCTCCCGGGCCCGCTCCCGCTGCTCTATCAGCTCCCGGTCGTCGGGGTGGATGATGCTCCAGAAGTCGAAGTCCTCGGTGCAGACCTCCCCGGCCGCGTACCCGGTGATGCGCTCGAAGGCCGGGTTGACGTACTCGAAACCGGACGGCGTGATGACGTAGATGGCATCGAGCGTATGCTCGACGAGCGTATGATAGATATGTTCCCCGTCGTTGCCTGATGAGTTACCTGTACCGCTATCGCTGGCCATGTTTCCCCCGATGGACGTTTTATTCCCATCTCAAAGCACCATACCTCGCTATAAACGTTTCGGAAAAACGTGGCTACCGCCATGCATCCGGCGTCGAAGCGGTCAGCCCGAGAGCGGCGAGCCCCCGGGACAGCCGCCCCGCATCCCCGCAAAAAAACAGGTGGCTCCGGCACCGGCAGTCGCTGCATCCAAAGCCGGCTACCCCGTCAAAACGGTCGGACAGCGGCGCCGCGATGTCGCATTCCCGTTGCTCGCCAGCGACATGCCACACCCGGGCCACCGTGGCCTCCCGTAGCAGGTAGTCGATATGCCAGTATGTTTTTTTGTCGGCGCGGAGATGCCTGGCGATGCGGCGCCGGAGGCCATTCATGGCGGAGCCCACGTAGGCATAGACGCCCGGGGCAAACCACAGCATGCCCAGGGCGCCCACCGCGACGTCAGCAGGCGAGGGCAGCTCCAGCTCCAGGACATAGGTGCCCGGGGCATCCGGCGGCATGGGTTATTCCCCGAAGGCGGCCTCGATATGCTCCACGATGTTCTCGAACGCCGCAGCTGCAGCCGATTCACCGCCGGCGAACGGTTCGCCGGCATCGCCCGAGGCGGCCACGGCGGCATCCAGCGGCACCGCACCCAGGAATGGCACGTCGAGCTCCTCCGCCGCCCGCCGACCGCCACCCTGCTTGAACAGCTCGATGGATTCGCCGCAGTGCGGGCAGGTGAACCCGCTCATGTTCTCGATGACGCCCAGCACCGACATGTTGACCTGCCTGGCAAACATGATGGCCTTGCGGGCGTCGAGCAATGCCACATCCTGCGGCGTCGTGACCACCACGGAATGGCCGCCCGGAATGAGCTGCGCAATGCTCAGCGGCTCGTCGCCCGTCCCCGGCGGCAGGTCGATGACAAGGTAGTCGAGCGGCCCCCACTCTACGTCGCCCAGGAACTGCCGGATGACGTTCATTTTGAGGGGGCCGCGCCATATCACGGGCAGGTTTTTGTCCTTCAGCAGGAAGGCCATCGACATCACCTTCAGGCCGGACGGGGTTGTTGCAGGCATGATGCTGTCCTCGCTGCCGGAAACGCGGACGTCCTCGACGCCCAGGAGCTTGGGGATGTTCGGCCCGTGGATGTCCACGTCGAGCAGGCCGACGTCGTTGCCCCGCATGGCGAGGGCGGTCGCCAGGTTGGCAGCCACGGTGCTCTTCCCGACGCCTCCCTTGCCGCTGATGACCGCCAGCGTATGCCGTATCTGACCCAGGTTGCCGGCCAGTTTGGCATCTCTATCTGTCCCTTTTTGCTGCATGGACAGGGAATGCCGGGGCAGTAATCAATGTTTCCCTCGCCGGGCAGGACACGGCACCCGAAATTATTATAGAGAAGTAGCATATATGGTAATACACCGTGATGCCCATGAACAGAAAAGAGATGAAAGTTTTGGTCGTTTTTGCTATCACCATCATGATTGGCGCCGCCTTTAGCGGCTGCGTGGACAACGCAGGGGTCAAAGAGGTCAAAGGCTTCGACATGGACGACATCGGCAACATCGACGTGGAACGAAACCAGGGGGCCACGCCCGTCGTGGCTGCCGAGCATACCCCATTGTACGCGCTCATCGGCACCCCCATCGCGCTCTTTTACGAAGACAACGAGAGCATGGTGGCGCCCCTGCTGGTCAAAAACTTTACAGACCCGTCGAAACCCGTCATGCGGTTTGACAGCCAGTACGGCTACGCCGGCGAGATTGCCATCACCGGCGGCACCCCGAAAAACGTGTCCCTCGACCTGGTGCCCCAGATATGGGATAAGAGCGATGCTGTCGTGCTGGTAGAGGACAGTGAACGGGGCTACAGCCTCGGCGTCGCTGCAACGCCAATCGCGTCATATCTCAACATCCCGGTCATCGTGACCGACGATACCGACGACGTCCGCGGCCTGCTCGACGACCTCGGCGTCAAATACACCTTCCTGTGCGGCGACCTGGAGGGACACGAGCGCACCTGGCGTTTTTCCAGCGACCAGGACATCACCAACTTCCTCGTGGATTACGTGAAAGAACAGTTTGGCTCCGTGGAATACCTGTCCATCACCAATCCCCGGGACGCCTATCCCCCGGAGGTGTTGAACACCACCTCGTTTGATTTCAGCGGCACCCTGAACTCGGTCGCCATCCTGCCCTCCACGCTGGGGTCGACGGCGAAGGGCTTCCTGCAGCCGCAGCACCACAACTTCACCATCCCCGAGGGCTACAAGTACGCCCGGGTAAAACTCGACCTCGTCAACCTCGACTCGGAGGACGTCGCAGAGATGGGCGACCACATCACCATCTCGGGCGGACCGCGCATCGAGGACCTGCCGGCCGCGCAGCAGAGCTACGAGCTGGTGCAGATAAACACCATGGCCGGCATCCCGGAGCGAGACGGAAACGGCGACATCACCACGGACAAACTGCATTATGAGACAGTGTTGTACGACCGCGGCGGCGTCACCTACGAGCTCTCCGTGATGGGCACCTGGCTGGCCCAGAAGCAGGGCGACTACGAGCTCCACGTCACCGCGGAACAGCTCAGCGACCCCTACATTTCGACGATGCCCAAGCTCTCGGCCGTCGCCCCCTACCTGACGGCTTACCGGCAGGGCGTCATCTGGGCCGAGCGGGACTTCGCCTTCGCCGCCACGGACAACGTCACGGTCAACGGCAAAACCTGCCCCGGCTTCTACGTCCCCCGGAAAAACCCGGACCTGGTGGAGCCACTCAACGACAAGCTTATGGAGCGGCACGAGGAGCTCAACATGCTGCTGGGCAACATGTCCAACATATCCGGAGACGACAGCAGGGCGCTCTGGCAGCATTACAGCGACAACCCCATCAACATCGCCCTGGTCGGCGGCACCACCATGCTGCCCCAGTACATCTTCCACAACCCGGACACGCCGCGTGACGACCCCATGGGCATCTACTACTTCGGCTACGGCACTCCAAGCGACGTTCCCTACGGCAACATCGACCCCGACCCCGATGACCCAAAGAACGACAGCTACAGCTACTGGCCCCGGCAGGAAAACGTCGTCGGCCGCATCACCGGCTGGGACGTCCAGGACGCCTCCGCCCTGGTCTGCCGCACCGTCTTCTACGACGACATCGTCCAGGGCATGGGCGACTGGAAGAAAAGCGCCACCGTCCAGTCCGGCACCGGGACCGACTTTCAAAAAGTTCCCGTCATCGAACAGATAAAAAACCTGCTGGCCCCGATTCTCGGCGGCGCCGCAGGCGACCCCATGAAGTTTCCATCCGGGGCAACGCGGTTCGCCGGCGATGCGGTCGCAGCCAGCATCGAGGACGGCGGCTACGAGGTCGAGCGCACCTATTTCACGTTTTCACAGCGCAAGGGATTCAGCGACGAGGCGTTGACCAAGATAAAGCGTAGCGGCCTGCTCAACATGCTGCTGTTCCCCAAGATCGAGATAAAAATGGTCAGCGGCGAAGACGTCGTCGTCGGCGGCGACCTGCAGCCCAAGAGCAACATCATCTACGAAAACGGGCACGGGAGCATGCACCTCTACGAGTTCGGCGACGTAGTCATGTGGGGCCTGGGCATCGGCTACTTCTTCGGTCCCCTCATCATGGGATTCCTGACCCGCATATCCATGTTCGCCACGCCGATGGCCGCCCTCGGCACGTACAGCCCGCGGGGCGTGGAAAACATGGAGCTCGGCCCATCCACCATGATGATCGAAAGCTGTGTGAACGGCAAAATCGACGGTATGTACATGCCGAACAACATCGGGCAGGCCTACATCCACGCCGGCGTCAACTCGCTGCTGGCCTCGACCACGTTTACCAACGTCGCCGGATATCTCAA
>JAWOAW010000103.1:0-22215 GCA_046498345.1 Thermoplasmatota archaeon | reverse complement strand
CCACGGTGAGACATAGCCACAGGACGCCGAGCAGCCACAGGTCGCCGGCGGTATAGGAGACATCCACATAGCGGAGAAACACGTAGACGGCCAGCACAAGCACCATGAGAAAGATGACGGTGGACACTACGTGGCCGGCGTGCTCGCCCAGCCGCGGTGCCAGTGCCACGATCTTTTCGCGCAAGCCGGCGTTGACAATCGCAAACGGAAAAAAGAGCACCCACAGCAGCAGGGCATAGAACAGCAGCCTCGGTTCCATGCAGCCAAAGGCAGGCTATATGAAGGTTGCGAGATACAGACGCCGGATATCTACAATCCTTTACAGGCATCCGTGCGGAAGGATATCCTGTGTATCAGAAGAATGACGCGCTCGTTCCATCGTATCTCGACGCCATCCGTATGCCGCTGCCGCCGACGTGCAGGCGATACTGTCCCTTTGAGCTTTGCCACGTCCGCCGTCCGGGCGGGCACCGGGTTGTCCCTGAAAGAAAAAAAGAGCGCGCTCTTTACCGGCGAGTAGCCGGCTTTCTGGCACCGCCGTGTACGGTACCCCTCATCGGTTTTTTCTCTAACTGCCTCTCGTTTCGGAGATATAATCGGTATTCCCAATACAGTATGGGCGCACCGTCTATATCCCTGTTGACACCGGGATACCAAGAAAACTATTAAATGGACGGCGCATTGCATGTCTATGCCTTTAACGGAAATTGTGTTTCATGGGCGTGGCGGCCAGGGCTCGGTGACGGCTGCCAACGTGTTGGCCTACGCCGCGCTCGAAGCGGGAAACAAGGGAGTGCAGGCATTTCCTTTTTTTGGCGCCGAGCGACGCGGAGCGCCGGTCAAGGCCTTCGCCCGGATATCCGACACGGAGATATATGTCAGGAGCCAGATATATGAGCCGGACATCGTCATGGTGCTGGACACCGGCATCATGGACAGCGTCGACGTCACCGAGGGCCTCAAAAAGGAGGGTGCCATCGTGATGAACACGCCCCGGAACGCCGGCGAGATAGACCTGCCTTTCCGGGTGATGCCGGTCGACGCGACGGCGATTGCCATCGACCATGACATCGTGGTGGGCGGCATCCCGATTATCAACACCGCCATTCTCGGGGCATTACCCCATCTCATCGACAGCCTGTCCATCGACGCCGTCAAGCAGGCCATCATGCAGCAGTGGTCGGGCGACGCCGGCAAAGCCAATGCGGCGGCGGCTGAGCAGGCCTACCGGGAGGTGGAGGTATCATGAAGACCACGGTCTCGAAGCCGGAGAAGGCGGCGATGGGGAAGACGGGCAGCTGGCGGGTGTTCCGACCGGAGCTTGACGAGGAAAAATGTATCAAGTGCTGGCGCTGCTGGATTTTCTGTCCCGAGGGCGCCATCGAGCGGAACGAGCTGCCGTGTATCGACTACGATTTCTGCAAGGGCTGCGGGGTCTGCGCCACCGAATGTCCCGTGGACGCCATCTCGATGGGGAGGGAGAAAAAATGAAGGTTATTGACACCGCGAACGACATCGCGGCGCTGGCCGCCAAGATGGCCCGGCCGGATGTCATCGCCGCGTATCCGATTACCCCGCAGACGGTCATCGTGGAGCGGCTGGCCAAGTACGTGGAAAACGATGAGCTGGACACGCAGTTCATCCGGGTTGAGTCGGAGCATTCGGCGATGGCGGCCTGCATCGGGGCCGGCGCCGCGGGCTCCCGGACGTTTACGGCCACGGCGTCGCATGGCCTGCTGCTCATGCATGAGATGCTGCACTGGGCGGCGCTGGCCCGCATTCCCGTGGTGATGGTGAACGTCAACCGGGCGATCGGGCCGGGCTGGAGCATCTGGAGCGACTGCAACGATTCGATGTCCCAGCGGGATACGGGCTGGCTGCAGTTCTATTGCTCGAGCAACCAGGAGGTCTATGACACCCTGGTGCAGGCGTACCGCATCGCGGAGCATGAGGACGTCATGCTGCCGGTCATGGTCAACTATGATGGCTTCATCCTGTCGCATACCTCGATGGCCGTGGACGTCCCCGACCAGGAGGCCGTCGACGGTTTTCTGCCCTCGTTCAAGCCGGGCTGGAAGCTCGACGTGGACGACCCGGTGACGCATGGCAACATCATCGGACCCGAGTATTACATGGAGGTCCGCTACGACATGCACCGGGCGCAGCACCGCGCCAAGGATGTCATCGAGGAGGTCGGCCAGGCCTGGGGCGACATCGGCGACAGCTACGACCTGGTTGACACGTATCGATGCAGCGACGCAGACATGGTCATCGTGGCCATGGGCGCCATCGGGGCCGAGGCGCATCGGGCGGTCGACGAGCTCCGCGAGCAGGGCGCCGCCGCGGGCCTGGCCCGGGTGCGCGTGTTCCGGCCGTTTCCCAGGGAGGCGCTGCAGCGCATTGCCGACCATGCGGAGCTGGTGGTCATCGACCGGGATATCTCGCTGGGCATGGCCGGCGTGCTGGCCACCGAGATGCAGGCCGCGCTGGACGGCGAGATACATCCGTTTATCGCCGGGCTGGGCGGCCGAGACGTCACCTACAAGGACATCATGCGTATCTATGAGCTGGCCGGGCAGGGCAAATCCGGCTGGTACACCGTGGAGGTGCAATAATGGCATTGAAGGATCTACCGAAGGAAGAATACGTACTGCAGGGCAACGCGTCCTGCCCGGGCTGCCCGATAACCGTGGCATTGCGCACCGTGTTGAAGGCCCTGGGCAAGAATACTATTGTAACCGTTCCGGCGTCATGCAGCGCCGTCATCGAGTCGTTGTACCCCAAGACCTCGTTCGGCGTGCCCACCATGAACATCGCGTTCGAAGCCGCCGCTGCGGGGGCGTCGGGCATCGAGGCGTCGTTGAAAGCCCAGCAGCGGGATGATATCACCGTGCTGGCCTGGGCGGGCGACGGTGGCTCCTACGACATCGGATTGCAGGCGCTGAGCGGCGCCTTGGAGCGGGGCACCGATTTCATCTACGTGTGCTACAACAACCAGATGTATTCGAACACGGGCATCCAGCGGAGCGGCGCCACTCCCTATGGCGCGTGGACGACGACGACCTGGAAGGGGAAAAAGGAGCAGCAGAAAAACCTGGCGGAGATAGCGATGGCCCATGAGATTCCCTATGTGGCCACGGCGACTATCGCCTCCCCGGAGGACCTCTATCGGAAGACGCTGAAGGCCAAGGAAATCCGGGGGCCCAAGTACCTGGAGATCCTGTGTCCCTGTCCGCCCGGCTGGCGGTTCGACATGAGCAAGACCGTTACCATGGCCCGGCTGGCCGTGGAAACCGGGATGTGGCTGCTCTACGAGTACGAGGACGGCAGGCTGTCGTTCAACCCGCCGTCCAAGCAGATAATCGAGGGTGAACGCGACGCCAAGCCCATCGAGGACTGGCTCCGCCTCCAGGGACGGTTCCGCAATCTCACGGACACCGACGTGGACAAGATCAAGAAAGAGCTGAAGCGTGGCTGGGCATTTTACCGGAAAAAAGCCGAGCTATACGGCTAAACCCGCCCGAAGCCGCGGTCCATGTAGCGGCGGAAGGTGCCCAGCGCGGAGCGAATCGGCCGCCGGAGCGATGTCGTGCCATCGGCCCGGGTTTTCCCCGATGTGATATCGGCGAGCAGGTCGTCGACCGTCCTCGCCTCGGCAATCGTGTAGCCGCTGCCCGCCTCCCAGAGCTGGTGGGCGTCGCTTCCCCCCGTGACAGGCAGCCCGTATTCGGCGGCGAGCGCTGCCGCCTGCCGGTTCTGCCGGGGAAAGTTTCGTCCGTTGAACGTCTCCACGGCGTCCACGTCCAGGCCTTCGACGCTGGCGATGGAGGGCGAGGAGCGGCGGAACGGGTGCGGGATGACGGCGATGCCGCCCTGGGCGTGTATCTCGTCGATGGCGGTGGCGGCGTCGCGGCTGGCGACGTCTGCGCTGATGCCCAGCCCGAGGAGATGGCCCTGCGTGGTGGATACCTCGATGCCGGGAACGATGAGAAAGCCGGAGATGTCGTATGATTTGAGGGCACCGGCGGCGGTGTCGTGGTCGGTGATGGCCATACCAGCATATCCCTGTTTTTTAAGGTGGCGTGCCATCTCGACGGGCGGGACGGCGCAGTCCTTGGAGTACTGCGTGTGAACGTGGAGGTCATACCGCATTGGAAACAAAATGTGGTGGCGGTATTTAACTGCCGCCGTCGTCTGCGGCGCGCACGACCGACAGGATGGCGGGCTGCCCTTCGAAGGTGATGACCTGGGAGGATACCTCTATCCGTCGTGTTTCTCCGTCCTTGGTCGTCACGGTGTACCGCTGGATGGGCGACAACGCTTCTCCTTCCAGGCGTTTGCGCTCGTTTTCCTCTGCCTTTTTCTGGCTTTCAGGGGTCAGGATGTCCAGGAAGTCGATGCCTTCGAGTTCTTCGGGGGTGCACCCGGAGATGCGGCATTTGCCTGCGGCGTACTGAATGCGGCCGTTCTGGATGATGACGATGGAGTCGTATACCTCGTTGAGGATGGTGGAGAAGAGATGGTGCTCTTTTTTGAGGCGGTCTTCCGCCATCTTGCGCACGGTGATGTCTTTGCCGGTGCCCACGTACCGGGTGGCGCCGTCGTGGGTGATGGTGCCCACGCTGAGGAGGAAGTCCAGCACTTTGCCGTCGCGGCGTTTCATGGCAACGTCACGGTCGCGGACGACATCCTGCTGCGCCTGCATCATGACGTCGTTGAGCTGCCCCTGGCTGGCGAACAGGATGGACACGTCCTTTCCCAGCAGGTTCTCTTTTTCGTTGTAGCCGAGCTGGTCGATGAGCTGCTGGTTGCAGTTGAGGATGCTGCCGTCCGTCGCGATGACGAAGGATGGGTCGTTGCAGGTCTCGAATATGCGCCTGTATTCGCCGCCTTCGACGGTGGAGACAATGTCTACCTTTCTGAGCAGCCCTTCGAGGTCGACGCGCTGCAGGAAGGCTTCCCGTCGCTCGGTGCGTATGTTGGCGACGTGGAGGCGGATGGCCTCCTTGCAGAACTCGGCGATGCTGGAGTACCCGAGGCGGGGGTTGTCCTTGACGTTTTTCCGCAGCTCGTCGTGGAGGTCTTTGGGAACAGAGATAGTACTGTAATTCGACATGCTAATTACGCACACATAATGTACTTTTCTATATAAGGCTTGTCCCGCCGTGGGTCCGGATTGTGGCGCCGTCACCTCAGTGGATGGGCGTCCCCGCAGGCACGTCCCGGTCCGGCCTGACCACGCCGTTTCCATCCCGCAGCTCACGTCCCCCGCAGGCCGCTACGCCGTCCTCGTTTACCGTCAGCCCGAGGTCTTCGAGCAGCTCGATGTCCACCTCGCCGGATGGCTGTGGCTCCACGCCTGCCGGGGCCACCGGCTGCCCCGACTCACCGCCGGCTAACAGGAGCGACGGCGTCCCGTCGTCGGCGGCGAGCAGCATTCCCTGCGACCGTACCCCCCGGATGACCGCTGGTTTCAGGTTGACGACGACCACGATGCGGCGGCCCTCGATCTCGGCGGCGTCATACCAGGGGCGGATACCCGCCACGATGCGCCGCCCGCCCAGCTCGCCGACGTCCAGATCGAGCACGTAGAGCCGGTCGGCGTCGGGATGCTCCCGCACCCGGGTTATCTCCGCCACGCGGAGGTCCAGCCTTTCACAGCCCTCCGCCGCCTCGCCCTCCGCCGTATCATCCATGAGGTCTTCCACGTCGATGGTGTCGAACAGCGGCGACGGCGTGTCCAGCGTCGCATCGGCAACGTCCTCCAGGGCGGCGTTCCAGCGCTGCTCTTTCACCCGTCCGGGCTGCCCGAGCATGTCCCAGATGCGCTGCCCGGCGTGGGGCAGATACGGCGTCGCGTAAACGGCCAGGGCTTTGACCAGCCGGAGGGCGACATGGAGCACCGTGGCGCATCGCTCCCGCCTCCGCTTGATGAGATTCCAGGGCTCCATGTCGTTGAGGTACTGGTTGCCGCGCTGCGCCAGCCCGATGAGCTCCTTCATGCCCTGCTTGAGCCGCACCGCTTCGATGGCCTGGCTGATAGCCCCGCCTCGTTCCCTGATAGCGTCAAGCACCGCCACGTCGTCGGCGGTGAGCTCGCCCATCTCGGGTATCTCGCCGTAATGCTTGGCGGTGAAGGTGAGCACCCGGTGCACATAGTTGCCGAGGGTGCCGACCAGCTCGTTGTTGGTCTTCGCCTCGAAATCCCGCCAGTTCCAGTCGGTGTCATGCTTCTCCGGCATGTTGACGGACAGATAGTAGCGGATGGCGTCGGGGGCGAAGCGCTCCAGCACGTCGGGGATCCAGACCCCGATGCCCTTGGACTTGGAGAACTGCTCCCCGGAAAACGTCAGGTATTCGTTGGCGGGCACGTCATACGGCAAACGGAGGTCGCCGTGGGCCAGCAGCATGGCCGGCCAGATGATGGTGTGAAAGGGAATGTTGTCCTTGGCCAGGAAATAGTAGTGCCGGGCGTCGCCCTGCCACCAGTCCCGCCACGCCTCCGGCGTACCCCGTTGCTCGGCCCATTCCCGGCTGGCGGACAGGTAGCCCATGACGGCCTCGAACCAGACGTACAATCGCTTGCTCTCGTAGCCCTCCAGGGGCACGGGGACGCCCCATTCGAGGTCGCGGGTCACCGCCCGGTCCTCCAGGCCCTCCCGTATCCAGTTGCGGGTGAACGTGATGACGTTGCCCCGCCAGAAGTCCTTGTCCTCCAGCCAGTCGAGCAGCTCATGCTGGAAGGCGGACAGCTCGAAAAACAGGTGCTCCGTCTCCCGCATCACCGGCGGCTCGCCGCAGAGGTTGCAGCGCGGGTCGACGAGCTCGCCGGCCTCCAATGTTTTCCCGCATGCATCGCACTGGTCGCCCCGGGCCGTGCCCCCGCAGTAGGGACAGGTGCCCTCCACGTAGCGGTCGGGCAGGAAGCGCCCGCAGCTCTCGCAGAAGGGAGACTCCATCGTCTCCGGGTAGATGTATCCGTTGTCGTTGAGCCGGAGGAAAAACTGCTGCACCACCCGCTTGTGGAAGTCGCCGCTGGTCCGGGAAAAGTTTTCCAGCTCGATGCCCAGGGCGGCGATGTTCTCCACGTGCTGCCTGTTGTAGCGGTCGGCGATGTCCCGGGGTGTGACACCCTCCTTCTCGGCTTTCAGCATGATCGGGGTGCCGTGCTCGTCGCTGCCGGACACCATCAGCACCCGGTTGCCCTGCATGCGGTGGTATCGCCCGAAGATGTCCGCGGGCAGCAGGCAGCCCACCACGGTGCCCAGATGCAGCGGCCCGTTGGCGTAGGGCCAGGCCACCCCGATGAATATGCGCTCACCGTTTGCTTCCTCGTCGCTCATGGTAGCTCAACGGATGGATAAAACAGGAACGTTATTTAGCGTTTACTCATATTCGACATGGAACGGAGCCATATCGAGGGCGGCGATGCCGCAAGGTTTTAATATGTTGATTGTATAGTAACACGGAAATTAGTGCATCATGTTCATATCTTTCCTCCTTTACCCCCTGTCGTGTAGGAGCACCTGCATGGTGTGCTAATTGTACGGAAGTGATACATATGTCTATGGATCCATCATCAGCAAAATATCTAATTAAAGCACAAATAAAGGTAGACGGAGCCGTCGAAAAATCAGACGTCATCGGCGCCATCTTCGGACAGACGGAGGGACTCATCGGAGAGGACCTCGACCTGCGAGACCTGCAGAAATCGGCCCGCATCGGGCGCATCGAGGTGGACATCCACCAGAAAAAGGGCAAAAGCGAGGGAACGCTGGAGCTCACATCGGCCCTGGAAAAGGTGGAAACCGCCATCATCGCCGCGGCCATCGAATCAGTTGACCGCATCGGCCCCTGCACCGCCGAGATCTCCATCGACCAGGTGGAAGACGTCCGCGTCTCCAAGCGGAAACAGGTCATCGAGCGAGCCAAGGAAATCGTGACCAGCATCATCAGCGAAAGCAAGGAGGAAATCGAGGACATGGCCGAGACCATCCGGCAGTCCGTCCAGGTCGAAGAAATCGAGCACTACGGCAAGGAACATCTGCCAGCCGGACCACACGTCGGCAAAAGCGACGCGGTCATCATCGTCGAAGGACGCAACGACGTGCTCAACCTGCTGAAACACGGCATCAAAAACGCTGTCTCCGTCGAAGGGACGAGCATCCCCAAGAGCATCGCCAGCCTGTGCAACGAAAAAATCGCCACCGCGTTCGTCGACGGCGACCGGGGCGGCAAGCTCATCCTGAAAGAGCTGCTGCAGGTAGCCGACATCGACTTCGTGGCCCAGGCGCCGAAGACCCGGGAGGTCGAGGAGCTGCCCTACAAGCTCATCATGAAGTCCCTGAAAAACAAGATTCCCATGGAGCAGTACATGGACAGCCACGGCATGACGAAACCCGACAGCGGCAACGGCAAAGGCGGCAACAACAAAAAAGGCAGCCAAAAAAAGGAAACGAAGAAGGAATCAAAACAGAAGGGGAAAAAGCTCAACAAGGACCAGCAGCAGTACAAGGAAATCCTCGAAGCCGTCAAAGAAAACAACCAGGCAAAACTGCTCGACAGCAACGGCAAGGAAATCGACAGCATCGGCGTCGACAAGCTGGTTGACACGCTCGCAAACAAGAAAGCCCACACCGTCATCTTCGACGGCATCATCACGCAGCGCCTGGTCGACATCGCCGCCGACAACAACGTGGAGGTCCTCGTCGGCAGACGGAAGGGAGAGCTTTCCAAGGTCCCGAAGTCCCTGACCATCCTGACCGAGGACACCCTGAGCTGAACGGGGCAGATGAGCACAGCCGGCCTTGTCTACGTCTACACCGGCGACGGCCAGGGGAAAACCACGGCGGCCCTCGGCCTCGCCGCCCGCGCAGCCGGCCACGGCAAACCCGTTACCGTCATCCAGTTCCTCAAAAAAGGCGACTACGGCGAAACCAGGCTATCCTTTTTGAACGTCGAGCAATACGGCAGCGCCGATTTCGTCCGGGAGCCCACGGACCACGACCGGGAGCTCGCCAGGCAGGGTCTCCAGGCCGCCGAACAGGCGCTGGCCCGGCAGCCGTTTCTGCTCGTGCTTGACGAGGTCAACGTCGCCGTATCGCTCGGGTTGCTCACCGCCGGCGAGGTGCTCCGGCTGCTCGAAAAACGCGGGGCGACCCATGTGGTCCTGACGGGCCGCGGTGCCCCGGCGTCGTTCATCGAGACAGCCGACGTCGCCACCCGTATGGAGAAGCTAAAACACTGTTTTGACGAAGGCGGCGCGGCGCGGCGGGGACTCGAATACTGACTACAGGAGCTCGGAGACGCCGTCCACGACGTCCACCTGCTCCTCGAACCGTTCCACCGCTTCATCCATTTTTTGCCTGGTTCCGTCGGCGAACACCACGCCGTCCCCGGCCCGTATTTTCCCGGTGACCGATGCCGCCGGCGAAAGCTCTACCGTTGTAGCGTCGATGCCCCCGGCGATGGCGGCTGCGCCGACCTGCACATTGCCGCCGGAGATGCTGCCCTCGACCCGGACGTCGTCGCCGATGCAGACAGCGCCGTCGGTGTGCAGCGAGCCGGCGACCACGCAGCCGTCCTCGACGATGATGTCATCCTTGGCCGTCATGTTGCCCGTGATGTGGCAGCCCGCATGGATGTGCAGCCCGCCGGCGATGTTGCAGTCGTCCCCCAGGCGGGAGCCATGGGGAATGAACAGGTAGTGCTCGGCGATGGAGATAACGGCGCCCTCCGCCTCGTATTCCCTGAGGATGCGCTCGACCTCGTCGCTGTGCCCCCGTTTCATGAGCTCGAAGAGGTAGAGCAGGATGTAGATGACCATGGGCAGCGGGTTCCGGATGTGTATCCAGCCCTGGGCTTCGAAGCCGTCCCGTATCTTGACGTTGTCGCCGACGTCGAGGTCGCCCCGCAGCCGGAGCATCCCGTCGATGACGCAGCCCTCGCCGATGTAGGCGTCGCCGCCGCAGAGCACGTCCCCGTTGACCGTGGAGAAATGGTCGATGCGGACGTCGCCGGCGGCGCTGAGCGACCCGGTGGTGGTGCGCTCGCCGATGAAGCAGCGTTCCGCTGCGATGACGTGGTCGACGGTGCAGTTGTTGCCGATGACCGCGTCTCCTTCAAGCTTGATGGTGCCGCCGTCGAACCGGGTGCCCGGCGGTATAACGCAGGTGTTCGTGTCGAATCCCATCCACCGGGATATAGGGCTGCCGGTATAAAGCTTATATCATTTTTTTCAGTAGCGCATGTATTCCATCATGCCCCGGGTGTCGATCGCCTCGTGATGTGTCGGGCTGCTGAGCCATCCAGTCACCCTGACATGGTAGCGCCAGTAGCGGAGCAGGGGCAGCCGGATGTGGTGTACCGCCGTCGCGTTCATCCATATTTTTCCCCTGATGCCGTGCTCCCTGTCGTGTATGGAGATGGTGCAGATGGTGGGTATCCGGCTTCCGTTGTCCCATATGTGGGCGGAAAACGTGAGGCCCAGGGCGTCGGAATCTATGGGATGGTAGTCGCCGTGTTCGCTGGCCACGGCGAGACTGTGCGCCAGGGTGCGGCGTTCCATGATGTAGCCCCAGACCAGCGAGAAATGCTCGGAGATCATTTTGCCGTCCAGGTAGCCGTGTTCCAGCAGCGGATTGAGCAGCGAAAACACGTTGTGGTCGTGGTAGCCGGTTCCCGTTACCCTATGGCTCCGGCCGTCCAGGGTGACGGCGCCCGTGACCTGCAGCTCGGGGACCGCCAGCCACCAGCCCCGCCCCATGTCGCCCATCCACCCCCGGGTCTGGTTGACAAAACGGAGGGCTATGCCGGTGCCGTTGTGCTCGAAGGCGACGGTGTAGACCAGGCGACCATGGGCGTCGAGCCGTCCGTCCACAACCGGGACATCGTCAAGCGTGATATGCGGGCGGTCGAATGCAGCCTTGAACCGCGCTGTCGCATGTCGCTCCGTGGCCACCAGCTGTCCCTGCCGGTAATGGTAGAGCCCGGCCATGGCCAGCCCGGTGTGGCCGTCGGGACGGGACAGCACGGTGACGATGAACACCATGCTCCGGTTGCCGTCGAGCAGTGCCTCATAGTACCAGGTTTCGGCGTGCAGCGGCCGTTCCCGGTGAAACCCGTCGTCCGCCAGCGTCATGTCCCGGGGCACAAAATAGGGGTCTGCACCGGTTCGAAGCGGCCGGGATGACGGTGTAGATGACGCCGGATGCTCCATGTCGTATGGGAGCGCCACGGCGGGAGACAGCAGCACCAATGCCAGCAGCACAGCCATACCCTTCATGGTTCCCTATCCCGCATTTGCTTAAATAGATGCCACCATGGTTTTAAAGCCCGCCGGGTTTTATAGCCCATGGAACACGTGGTCGTCCTCTGCACCTGCCCTCCGGGGGAAGCCCGCGACATCGCCCGGGCATTGCTCGACGAACATCTCATCGCCTGCGCCAACCTGGCCGCTGTGACATCGCTCTACACCTGGAAGGATGAGGTGGAGGAGACAGAGGAAACCCTGCTGGTCATGAAGACCACGCGGGAGCACTGGCCAGGGCTTCGCGACCGCATCCTGGAGCTGCACAGCTACGATGTGCCCGAGGTATTGCTGCTGCCGGTCGGCGACGGCAGCGCCGGCTATCTCGCCTGGCTGGAGGGGGCGGTGGCATGAACACGGTGACGCTGACCACCGACATCGGCTGGCGATATGCGGCCCAGATGAAGGGGCGCATCCTGTCCATGGCGCCCGGGGCTGCCATCGTGGACATCGCCCACGACGTTGCGCCGCAGGACATCCTGGAGGGAGCGTTCGTGCTCTACGCGGCGGCCCCGCAGTTCCAGGGTGCGGTACACGTCGCCGTCGTCGACCCCGGCGTCGGCACCACCCGCAGGGCCGTCGTCGCCGTCTGCGAGCATGGCTGCCTTGTCGGGCCGGACAACGGCGTGCTCATCCCGGCGGCCCGGGAGCTCGGCCTCAGGCGGGTATTCGAGATAACCGCCGAGGGGTACACGGCGGACGAGGTAGCGCCCACGTTCCACGGCCGGGACGTTTTTGCACCGGTGGCAGCCCACCTGCTCCGCGGGATGCCGCCCGACGAGCTCGGCGTATCCTGCAGCGACTACGAAACCCTGGACTTTGGAGAAGCGTCAGATGCAGAGAACGGCGTCGTTGTCTACATCGACCATTTCGGCAACCTCATCACCAGCCTGCGCCCGGAGGATATCTCCGCCGCCTATGGCGACACCGTCGCCGTGACCGTAGCCGGCAGCCGGCATGACCTGCCGTTTGTCCCCAGCTACGGCCATGCAGACAAGCAGGAACTGTTGCTCACCGTGTCCAGCGCCGGATTGCTCGAGATAGCCCGGCGAAACGGAAACGCGCAGCAATCGCTGCAGGCCGAGCGGGGCGACCCGGTCGTCATACACTGAGAGCCGCAGCTGCCGGCGGTATCACAACGCAGGAGCTCAAACCCTGGCCAGGGGTGGCATATCATGGCGACGGCGGAACGACGGGCCATTGTACCATCCCGGTCGGCTAACCGAGCAGTACCTCTGGCGCTATCTCCGCCACCCGGGAGCGAGCGTCTTCGGGGCAGATGACCATGACGCCCCAGTCGGTGACCCCGCGAAGCTGGAGCGCGTTGACCAGGGGGGTGTAGTCGCTGAGCGGCGCGGCGCTGCCGCCGTCCAGGATGGGGACGTCCATCTGTCTGAGGCGGGGCTCGCTGAGCAGGACGTCCCGGCCGGGTACGTCCACGATGACGTAGCCCTCGTCGAGGCCTGCTCGGCCGGCGATGTCCTGCTCGGCCTGTGCGGCGTCCATCTCGGCGAGACGGCGTCGTTCCCCCGGGTTCATGTCCGCCAGGTCGCGGCGGTAGGCGCTCTTGAACAGCCGCCGGTATTTGATGCGTCGGACGATGTCCCGCTGAAACGGGCCCTCCTGCCGGAGATGGTGGAGCAGTTCTCCGTCGGTCAACGGCGAAAAATCGAATGATGGGGCGTGTTCGACAGCGCGGAGCAGCATGAGCTCGGCGATGCGCACCGTCTTGTGCAGGTAGACGGACGAGTACATGAGCGACCGGGCGACCAGCATGCTTTCCAGGGCGCTGACCCCTTTTTTGTGTACCATGACGTGGCCGTCGTGCAGGGTCATGGTCTGCATGAGCCGGTCGAAGTCGATGACGCCGTATGCCACGCCGGTGTAATGGGCGTCTCGCCGCAGGTAGTCTATCTGGTCTGCGTCGATGGGGCCGTGGATGATGTCGGAGAGATGGCCGCGCTGTCCGGAGAGGATGGCGACGATGTCTGAGGGGTCGATGTCGTGCTGCTGGAGCAGGGCTGGCAGTGGCTCGGCGTCGACGTCGTCCAGGGTTCGCCGTCCGGCGACCATTTCCCGGGTGATCTCGACGTGGTCGTTGCCGGTCGCCTGGTGGAGCAGCCGCTCGAGGGTATGGCTGAACGGCCCGTGTCCGATGTCGTGGAGCAGGGCTGCCACGGCGGCGTTGGTTTGCTCCTGCCGGCCCAGGTCGAGGGAGGCGGCCATCCGTCTGGCGACGTGGCAGGTGCCCAGCGAGTGCTCCAGCCGGGTGTGGTTGGCCCCGGGGTAGACGAGGTAGGTGAGGCCCAGCTGGCGGATGCCGTGGAGGCGCTGCAGCTCCGGCCGGTGGAGCAGCTCAAGGAATAAATCGGCGACGTGGATGTTGCCGTAGACCGAGTCACGGATGGTTTTCTGGGTGGTCATCGACGGCGCCACACTCCCATCCGGCGCTTCCACATGAAGAGAAGGATGCCGATTGCTGCGACGAGCACGACGAATTCGAAGCCGGCTGCCTCGTCCTCGTCCTGTACCTCGATGGTCTGGGTGGTGTTGGTGGTTGCGCCGTCGTTGTCGGTGACGACGAGCGTGACCTGGTAGGTGCCTTCGCTGTCGTATTTGTGGTTGAGGAGGTCGCCGTCCTGGTCGCTGATGCCGTCGCCGAAGTACCAGGTGGCGTTGACGATGAAGCCGTCGGGGTCGGTGCTGGTGTCGCGGAAGGTGGTATATTTTCCGGTTTTGGGGTCGTCGGGCTGGTAGGTGAACGAGGCGGTGGGCGGCACGTTGGAGACGTTGACGGTATATGAGCGGGTGGTTGTTCCTCCGTCGTCGTCGGTAACGGTGAGCGTGACCGTATATGTCCCGTTGTCGGCATAACGATGTGTGGCGTTGACGCCGTAGCTGGTGTTGCCGTCGCCGAACGTCCAGGTGTAGTTGGCGATGGAGCCGTCGGGGTCGGTGGCGTTGCCGGTGAAGGAGATGTCCTGGGTGTCCGTGGGCTCCGATGGCGTGTAGCTGACGTTGACGATGGGTGGCATGTTGACCACCAAGAGGGAGCCCGTGGTGGTGCCGGTTGCCCCGTCGTCGTCGGTGACGGTCAGGGTGACCGTGTAGAGCCCGTCGTGGGCGTAGGTGTGCATGGTGTCCCGGTCGGTGCTGGTGTTGCCGTCGCCGAAGTCCCATTCCCATTCCACGACGCTGCCGTCGACGTCGCTGGCGTCGTCGACAAAGGTCACGGTGTCGATGACGGTTGGCTCCATGGGGGTGTAGCTGAAGCGGGAGCGCGGCGGCACGTTGTATACCTCGATGGACTGCGACGTGGTACTGGTGGCGCCGTCGTCGTCGGTAACCGTCAGGTTGACCGTATAGGTGCCGTTATCGGGGTAGACGTGGCGGGGGTTTTGTTTGGCGCTGGTTTCGCCGTCGCCGAATTCCCAGTGCCATGCAGCGATGGTGCCGTCGGGGTCGGTGCTGGCGTCGGCGAAGTCGACCACGTCGACGTCGCTGGGGTTGGCCGGCGTGTAGGTGAAACCGGCCTGGGGTGCAACGTTGGTGACCGTAATGGTGTGGTTGACCGATGCGGTGTCGTTGTCGTTGTCACGAGCCGTGAGCGTGATGGTGTATGTGCCGTTGTCCGTGTAGCTGTGCGTTGTATTGCCGGCGTAGCTGGTGATGCCGTCGCCGAACGTCCAGGTGGTGTTGACGATGGAGCCGTCGGGGTCGGTGCTGGTGTCGGTGAAGGATATGGTGTCGGCCGTTGACGGCTCCTCCGGCGAGAAGTCGAAGGAAACGATGGGCGGGGCGTTGCCGACCGGTATATCGGTTGAGACGGTGTCGGTTGCCCCGTCGTCGTCGGTGATGGTCAGGGTGACCGTGTAGGTGCCGTTGTCCATGTAGCGATGGGATACGTTTTCGCCGTATCCGGTGGCGTTGTCGCCAAAGTGCCAGGTGTAGTTCGCGATATATCCGTCGGGGTCGGTGCTGCCGCTGCCGTTGAACATGATGGTATCAAGGTCTGTCGGTTCCAGCGGCTCCCATGCCATGGAGGCGGTGGGCGCCGTGTTGAGAACGGTGACTGTCTTGGCTGCTGTCCCCGTATGTCCGTCGTCGTCGGTGACGGTCAGCATGACGGTGTAGACGCCGTCGTCGCCATAGACATGCGTCGTGGTTGCATCAACTGTTGTATCGTTTGAGCCGTCGTCGAAGTCCCAGTATCGCTGCACGATGACGCCGTCGAGGTCTATCGAGGTGTCGGTGAAGGTCACCATCTGCATGGTGAAGGGAAGCCCCGGAGTATAGGTAAACATGGGAACGGGCAGCCCGGCCCTCCGGACGAGCGGATAGTGGTCGGCGTTGCTGCCGCCGGGTACCATGTACGGGGTGGTGTAGGTGCCCCGGCTGCGGCTGCCGCCGTCGAAGCCCTGCCAGTAGTTGCCCACGGTGCCGTTGTCCCAGCTGTTGTTGCCGTTGTCCCAGGCATGCTGGCTGTTGCCGATGAAGTCGTTGAAATAGAAAAGATTGCCGACCGAGCTGTCGGCGTAGACGCCGTACATGTTGTCTATGCAGTACACGTGATGGAAGATATTGGTGTCCGAGGCGGAGAGCTCGAGACCGTTCACCGAGTTGTTGTGAACCTCAACGTGGGTGAACAGGCCGTCGGATACCTGCCTGAGCACGACGCCCTTGTTGTTGCCGTACACGCTGCAGTGCCGCATGACGGGGCGCTGCGCCTGCCGCCATGAGGCCCCGACGTACGCGTTGTTGTAGATGCTGGTATTGTGGAGCCAGGTGTCGTTGCCGGCGACCACGATGCCGTAGTAGCTGTCGGCGACCCTGCAGCCGTTGACCGTGGCGTTGTCACCCGCCACGTGGATACCGGGGTCGTTCCAGCAGTCGCGCACCGTAACGTTATGAAGCGTTATCCCGTCCCCGATGATGGCAAATCCGGGGGCGTCGTTTCCCCGGACGACCGTGCCGGCCGCCGTCTGCCCCGTAATGGTAAGCGGGTGGTCCAGCGAGACGTGCTCCGGGTATGCGCCGTCGTAGACAAAGCAGCCGCCCTCGTCCTGCACCGCGTCAGCCGCCGTTTGGATTGAGGAGAAATGGTCATGCTGCCAGCCGGGGTATCCCGGGACAAAGGCGTTGCTGCTGACCCAGACAAAGCGCGGGTGGTCGGTAACCGGGTACCGCAGGGGATACATGTCGGTTGCCCCGGACCCGCCGGGAATCGTATACGGGCTGTCCACGTAGCCGTCCTGCCCGGGCATGCTGCGGGCCGCGCCCTTCAGGACGTCTGCACCCGGATGCATGCTCCAGTAGTTGCCGAGCGCCTCGTCGTAGGCGCCGCCCCACTGGTTGCTGCAGGCGTCGTAGGCGGTGTTGCCGATGAAGGTGTTATGGTAGAAGCTGTTGTCGTTGGACTGCTGCACGAGGTAGACGCCGTAGTTGCCGTTGTGAGAGATGTGGCAGTCGGCGACGACGTTGCCCAGCGACGTATGGCTCATTTCGATGCCGAAATAGGTGTTGTTGTGGATGTGGCTGCCCCATATGGTGGACGCCGAGGCGTCAAACAGGAGGATGCCCTTCTGGGTATGATGAATGGAGAGGTTGTACAGCTCGCAGCCGTACGTGTCCATCAGGTAGACGCCGAACACCGCCTGGGAGACGCTGCAGTTGGCGACGGTGACCCGCGCGGTGTTCTGCAGCTTGATGGCGGCGTCACTCGCGGTTACCACGAACCCGCTGATGTAGACGTCGTCCGCGGTGACATAGATGCCGTCGCTCCCGCCGGCGACACGGGCGTCTCCGGCGCCGACCAGCGAGACGTTTTTGGTGACCCTGCAGCCCTGGTAGCTGCCGTTGTAGACGTAGCAGCCGCCTCCCGCGGTGACGGCGTCGAGGGCTGCCTGCAGGGTGTCGAAATGGTCCAGGGCCCAGCCCGGCGTAGCCGGGGTGAAGCCGTCGTCGACCCATACCTGGGCCGGCGGGCTCTGGACAGGGGCGACAAGCGGACGATGGTCCATGGCGGCGCCGGCCGCCAGGGTGTACGGCGTGTCGCCGATGCCGTTGTGATCTGTGTCGATGCCGGTGTAGCCGTCCCAGTAGTTGCCGATGGTGCTGTTCCAGGCGTTGGTGCCGTGGCCGACGGCGTTGATACCGTTGTCGATAAAGTTGTTGTGGTGGATGAGGTTGTCATGTGACGTAGCCTCCGCAAAGACGCCGCGGTCGTTTCCCTCGATGTGGCAGCTGGTGATATTGTTTTCCCAGGAGGCATCCAGGTAGATGCCGTAGCCGAAGTCGGTGCCCACGCCGCCGTTGCCCTCGAATCGGCAGTTCCGGATGTCACTGCCCGTGGCGTCCTCGTCGAGGATGAGACCGACCTTGTTGCCGGCAAACGTGCTGTTCACGAGGCACGCGCCGGTTGTTTCGAGGATGCGAACGCCGCAGAAGACGTTCGTGGCAGTGATATTGTCAATGAAAACAGCCGATGAATGCTCCACGACGACCGCCTTGTTCTCTATGTCGGTGAACGAGGTGTCGCGAACGCTGCAGTTGTAGGCCTGCCGGATGTTGAGCCCCCAGCCGGCCTGCGATATCGTACAGCTGGACATGACGGCATGGTCGCCGCTTATCTGTGCCGCCCAGTTGCCGCTCTGCCGGCTCCCCTGCGTCATGGTACAATGCCGGACCGTCAGATGGTCGTGGTTGGTGTACAACGCGGCGGAGGTTCCCCCTCTGATGGTCACGTTCTGGATGGTGACCCCGTCGGCGAACACGCGCACTGCGTAGGCAGCGCTGTCGGTGATGGTGACACTGCCGGCGCTTTCCCCGGAGATGGTGAGGTCGTCCTTGTTGATGGCGATGTGGTCGTAGGTGCCGGCGAACACGGCGATGGTGTCCCCGGGTTTGGTATCTACATGGTCTATGGCGTCCTGGAGGCTGCTGAACTTGTGGTTCTCCGGGTCGTCGACGAAGTCGTCGTCCACGAAGATGATTTTCCCGGAGGATGCAGCCGATGCGGTCCCATGTGACAGGACAATAACACCTGCCCCCCCTACGATTATAATTACAATTAGCAGTAACGCGATCCCGACCCCTCGCTTCATGCAAACACCTGCTCTAAAGAATGCATGTCCTTACACTTAAAGTTTTTTATTTTTTTCGCCTCCTGCGGGGGAGGGGCAGGGCAAACAGCCGGGGTGAAGAAAAGTTTATACTGGGATAACGACTTACGGGTACAACGATGGATGATGCACAGCAGGAGATGGTCGCAGCCGGCGACCTGGAAAAATATGCATACTGCCCGCTTTCATGGTGGCTGAGCACACAGGAAGACGTGGTCGACTCCACGGCGGGCGTCCGCCGGCACGACCAGGCGGGACAGGAGCTGGAAAACATCCGGCGGGACGAGAAAAAACGACGGCGGTACAACAACATCATCATCGGACTCATCGGCGCCGCCTCCCTGCTGGCCTTGGTTGGAGTATCTCTGTCTGATGAATACGTCCAAACCGAATGGCAACGATATTTATTTATCGCAGTTGCCCTGCTCTGGCTGCTCTACTCCACATATTTTCTGTACAGGGCAGAAAAAATCGCTATCGACATCCTCCGGCTGCGCTACGAGAAAACCGTCCTGTTTTCCTCCATGGGCGCCATGGTCATCGCGCTGGTCGTCATCCTGTCGGCGCTGCCCGCCAACCGGGACGTCGCCATCTTCCTTGAGATTCTGGCCCTGGTATGGATCGTGGCCGCCAACCTGTATTTCTATCGCTCGCTGAACCTGTCGGAGGGCATGCTGATGCGGAAGCTCCAGTATGTGTCGCCGCAGGAGGACATCGCCTACGTGGGCATGGAACGGCAGAGCCCGCTGCTGGAATCCGAGCGGCTGGGCATCCGGGGGCGACCGGACTACATCATCCGGCGGGACAGCAGCTACATGCCCGTGGAAAAAAAGACCGGGCGGACGCCCAAGGGACCCCTGTTCTCGCACATCGTCCAGCTCATCGCCTACTGCATGCTCGTCGAGGAATCCTTCGGGCCCGTCCCCTACGGCGTCATCGAGTACGAGGAAAAAAAATACAGCATCGACAACAGCGACGAGCTCCAGGAGACGGTCATGGAGCTCCGCGACAAGCTGCTCCGCGACCGCGAGCGGGACGAAGCCCACCGCAACCACGAGCGCAAGGGCAAGTGCATCTATTGCAGCCGACGGGACGTCTGCCACGAACGGCTGGCGTAGCCCGGGCAGCATAACGATTAAAAGGCCGGCTGTATTATAGGGCAAGATGGGTATAGAACTTGATTTGACTGACAATGCGAGGACTGTTTTAGAGAAGCGCTATCTCCAGAAAAACGCCGATGGCGAGGTCATCGAGACGCCTGAGGAGATGTTTCGGCGGGTGGCCCATGATATCGCGCGGGCGGACGAGCAGTACGGGGACGACGTGGAGGCGACGGAGGAGGCCTTTTTTGAGCTGATGGCCGGCCTGGATTTTCTGCCGAATTCGCCGACGCTTATGAACGCGGGCACCGAGATTCAGCAGCTGTCGGCCTGCTTCGTCCTGCCGGTCGAGGACTCGATGGAGGGCATCTTCAGCGCCATCAAGAACACGGCGCTCATCCATCAGTCGGGCGGGGGCACCGGGTTTTCGTTTTCGCGTATCCGTCCGGCGGGGGACATCGTGCATTCGACGGGCGGCGTGGCCTCTGGCCCGATCTCTTTTATGAAGGTGTTCAACGCGTCGACCGATGTCATCAAGCAGGGCGGGCGGCGGCGGGGGGCCAATATGGGCATCCTCCGGGTTGACCATCCCGACATCATGGAGTTTGTCACGGCGAAGCAGGACCAGGAGGAGCTCACCAATTTCAACATCTCGGTGGCGGCCACGGGCCGGTTCATGGACGCCGTCAAAAAAGGGGAGCGGTATCCCCTGGTGAACCCGCGGACCGGTGAAGCCGAGGGCGACCTTGATGCCGGACGGGTGTTTGATAAGATCGTGGAGATGAGCTGGAAGAACGGGGAACCGGGTATCGTGTTCCTGGACCGGATAAACGAGGATAATCCGACGCCGCATGTCGGCGAGATAGAGTCCACGAATCCCTGCGGCGAGCAGCCGCTGCTTCCCTACGAATCCTGCAATCTGGGCTCCATCAATCTCTCGCACATGGTGTCGGACGGGGAGGTCGACTACGACCGGCTGCGGGATGTGACGCATACGGCGGTACATTTCCTGGACAACGTGGTCGACCGGAACCAGTATCCGTTGGAGGAGATACGGGAGCGGACGCTGGCCAACCGCAAGGTGGGGCTGGGCGTGATGGGCTTTGCGGACATGCTCATCCAGCTGGGCGTGCCCTACAACAGCGACAGGGCGCTCGACCTGGCCCGAGAGGTCATGGCGTTTGTGCAGGAGGAGGCCCGGCAGGCGTCCGTGCAGCTCGGCAGGGAGCGGGGCTCGTTTCCCAGCTTCGAGGGCAGCGTCTACGACGGCGACTATGAAGCTATGCGGAATGCCACGGTGACCACCATCGCGCCGACGGGCAGCATCTCCATCATCGCGGGCTGCTCATCGGGCATCGAGCCGTTGTTTGCCGTGTCGTTTATCCGCAACATTCTGGACGAGGAGGACCGATTGGTCGAGGTCAACCCCTATTTCAAGGCGGTGGCGGAGGAACGGGGCTTTTACAGCCGGGAGGTCATGAAAAAAATCGCGGACAACCGGGGCTCCGTGCAGGGTGTCGACGAGGTACCCGGGGACGTGCAGGAGCTGTTTGCCACGGCGCTGGACATCACCCCCAAGGAGCACATCCGGATGCAGGCGGCCTTCCAGGAGCACACGGACAATGCGACCTCGAAAACCGTCAACTTCCGGGAGGAGGCATCGCAGGAGGACGTCCGTGAGGTCTACCGGCTGGCCTACGACCTCGGCTGCAAGGGCGTCACCGTGTACCGGTATGGCAGCCGGGAAGGGCAGGTGCTCTCCACCGGAGAAGAGGAAAAAGAGGAGGAAAAAGATGAATCGCGACCCCGGCCTCGTCCTGTAGCCGTCCGGGGAGTCACCCGGAAAATCGGCACCGGCTGCGGCAACCTGTATGTCACGATGAACGAGGACAGCTCCGGATTGTTCGAGGTGTTCGCCCGGCTGGGCAAGGCCGGGGGATGCGCCGACGCGCAGCTGGAGGCCATCGGCCGCCTGGTGTCCATCGCGCTGCGCTCGGGCGTCGAGCTCAGGTCGATCGTCCGGCAGCTCAAGGGCATACGCTGCCCGTCGCCACTGCTGGCCCGGGGTGGCCCCATGCTGTCCTGCCCGGACGCGGTGGCCAAGGCGCTGGAGGGATACATGAAGGGTGAGATGCCACCGGAGACAGCGAAGCTGGACATGTTCGAGGAACACGAGGGCATGGAACATGAAATGGAGGAGAGGTCTGTGCAGGCGCCCATCGGCCCGGTCGGCGTCTGCCCGGACTGCGGCAACCCAATGGTCTTCGAAGAAGGCTGCAAGGTCTGCAAAAACTGCGGCTACTCGACCTGCGGCTAATCTGTAAATAACGTCACGGAATGGTGTACTGGGAATGAGACACGCCCATTGAATTGAGACACGTAAGATATTCTACCCTATTTTTAATTCCAGAAAATCTCTGGATCTCTAAATCTTAGAGTTAATAGGAATTTATCGGGTAAACCTTTAATACATTACTTATGATTGTAAACTGAGATTATGCATAAAGAAATTGATGATATTCGAAAGCTTTTAGACGATTTAGAAAAGGACATAGAAGAAAATAGTACGGACATTCGCAAACATTTTGATTTTCTTGAATTACCAGAGATTATATGCAATATTATTGATTACTTACAACCTCTTTTACATCCCTACGAAGCAGCTATTTATTGGTATATGTTGAGG
>JAWOAW010000096.1:0-10370 GCA_046498345.1 Thermoplasmatota archaeon | reverse complement strand
GAAAACACGGTGACCACGTAGCAGCTCCCGTTGCCTTCGCCGTGGAACCGGAGGCCGCTTTCACCCGGCATATGACTGCTCGATATCTCGTCGTCCACAGGCGCTGTAATGCCGGTGGGCGGAGCGGGCACGGCAGCAGCGGCCAGGACTGCTGCAAGCGCTGCCGCAATGAGAACATATTTGCTCATCATTACATGTTAAATTAACTAACATTTTATAATATTTGCTCATCCGCCTGCCTCGCCGCCGCTTCGACCTAGTATCAGACATACAACCGGATAAAAATCGTAAAACGAGAACGCGGCTACAATGACGGGGCGTCCTCGTAGCCCTCCCGCTGCCCGGTGCCCGCCTGCCGCCGCAGCCGCCCCGGGTGAAACAGCAGGTTGACCACGTTGACGGCATGCTCGCGGCTTCGCCGGTCGGCCAGCCAGCGCAGCTCGTCGTCGCTGTCCGCCTCGTCCTCGTGCACGAAGACCTCGATGACGTGGACGCCCGTCATAACCTGCAACTGGATGAGCCCCTGCGATGCCTCGTGCGCGCACTGCCTGTCGATGGGCTCAGGGCCGGGCATGCCCAGGGCCATGACGATGTCGCAGCCGTTGTCGATGAGGTTTTTGGCGGCGCAGGGCAGGTCCTTGATGCCGGGCACCGTGTACCGCTCTATCCTGTATCCAGTGGCATTGTTTTTCAGCTCGTCGATGGCCGCCGCGGCCATGTCATACCGGGCGAACGTGGTATCCGCCACGCCGATACGCTTCATCGGCTCCTTAAACACCGCTGGCCTTTTAGCGTTTACGCCGATAGAGGAGTACAGCTATAGCGGCGTTTATCATCGAAAACATCCGGATTTAATAATGGAGAAAAGGGCAATGCCCCGTCATCCTCCATGAAGCCGGTTTTTTTGGGTGGCGCCCTGGTTTTTAACAGATATGTTGGAGATGGTGGGCAGATGGGCGTGGTTTTACCGCCACTGTTACAAATTCAAAAAAGAGGGTTTACCTCTTGCTGTCTCCCCTATACAGCTCGTTTTTCTCCAGTTTTTCCTCGATGCGGCTGATGATCTTGCGGGTGCCGTTGAGATCGTAGTCCCGGAACCGGGTGCACCGCCGGACCTCGGCGTCAATGCCACGCTTCCTGAGCTGCCGCTGGAGGCCCTCGACCTCCTGGTCGTAGCCCAGCGCGATGACGTCCGGTTTGAGCTCCTGGACGATGCGGAACGGGTCGTCGCTGTGGCCGACCACGGCCATGTCGACCGGTTTCAACGAGGCGACGAGCTCCCGGCGCATGTCCTCCGGGATGACCGGTGAATGTTTCCGCTGCCGGACGGTTTCGTCGGTGGCGACCACGACGACGAGCTCGTCGCCCATGTCGCGGGCCTCCCGCAGGTAATGGAGGTGGCCGATGTGCAGCAGGTCGAAGACCCCGGAGGCCATCACCCGGACCATTGTTTCCAGGCCTCCACGATGTCCTGCCCCTCCAGGAATACCAGGTCGTGTCCGTCGGCGTAGTCCATGGCATCCCGGCGGGATAACGCTTCGCCGTGGTCCATCATCTCGCAGCCCGCCATCACCGGGACAACGTCGGCCATCTCTCCAAGCGCTACGGACAGCTCGGTGTGACCGCGTCGCTCCCCGAGCAGTCCCTCGGCCGCCCGGCAGACGGCGACATGTCCCGGCGCCCTGAACCGTTCGCCCAGCGTCCGCCGGGCGTCATCTTCGGTCATGGCTTCGACGTCGCGGGCCAGCGTTGCCATCTTCCGGATGGTCAGGGCCCGGTCGTTGTCGGTGATGCCGGTGAACGTCTCCCGGTGGTTGACCGGCAGGGAAAACGATGACTTCGTATCGTAGGGAATGTCGTCCGGGGCGAGCCCGGCCAGCGATGGCCACCGGCCGGCGGCATGGGCGAACACCTCGGCGAGAAACGGGAGCCCGAGCTTCCCCGCGATAGCATGGTGCACCATCAAAAAAACGAGCCCGCCGCCGTCGCGCCGCATTTGGTAAACATGGGCAGGGGTGACATGCTCGGCGGCGACCACGAAATCGGTTTCCTCCTCCCGTCCCTTCGCGTCGTAGACGAGAACGAAGTCGCCGTCGCGGAGCGCCGTCAGCGCCTGTTCAAGCTTCCGGCTGCATTTCATTTTTGTGTTGTTTTTGTTCCATCATGGTGGAGATGTAGCCGGCAATACGGTTTCGCATCACCTTGCTGTCGATGTTGGTGTACCGCCCGAGGAGCTCCTTGTTTGAGACAAAGTCCCTCGAAAATGCGTCTGGAAACTCCGCTACCAGCTTCTCCGCGACCCGCTTGATATATGTTGGACGTACGTTACCCACTGAATCACCTGCAATGGGTATACGCTCATCCTTTAAAAAGCTTTTAGCCGGGGAACGTTTAAGTGTTCCACCGAGATGCGGTACATGGACCGACGTATATCCCGGATGGCCACCTGCTGTATCGTGCTCCTATTCATCGCCGGCGTGTTCCACGGTGTCGAAGCATCCCGGGGCCGCACCGGCTGGTACAAAAAACCCGACAGCTACGGCCAGCTGGTCGGCTGGTATCAGGCGCTCGAGCAGCAGCACCCCGGATATCTCGAGGTGTTCAAGGCCAACGAGCTCTACGATACCGGCAGGGTGGCCGGGGGCTACGACTGCTGGTACGTCCGCATCACCAACGAAAGCCGCGGGCTGGACAAGCCAGAGGTATTGTTCCTCGGCGGCCCGCACGGCGACGAAACCGTGGGCACCATCTCCGCCTACTGGTTCACCGACTGGCTGATGCGGCATGCCCCCGGCAGCGCATGGCTCCGCTGGCTCATCGACCACCGGGAGATATACATCGAGATATCCCACAATCCCTACGGGTATGACAACGGGCAGCGCACCGACAGCCACGGCTGGGATCTCAACCGGGAGGCAGACTACGACGGCCCCGGCGGACGCGGGCCACCGACATGCTGGGAGAGCGTCCCCGGCCGGACGCTGGTCCGGTTTGTAAACAACCATTCCATCCGGGTGGGCACCGATTTCCACGGCGGCGTCCGGATGCTGCTCTACCCCTGGGGGTCAACCCATACCATGGTCAAGGCGACCAGCCCCATCTCCGGCAAAGCATACTGGTATGCGCCGCCCGACTTTTACTTCTACGACGCGGCGTCGCTCCGCCTGGGCAGCTACATGGGCGACTACGGCGGCGACCTCAACGCGGACAACGTCGGGCCGATACCTGAGACCGTCGGCTACCCCGCAGCGGGCAGCCTGGCACCATGGGCCTACGGCGCAGATGTGGCGCGGCATCCCGCCGAGGAGGCGTTTGTCAATCTTTCCGGCGGCTATCCAGGTGCGGGCATCATGTGGATATCCCCGGAGCTCTCCGTAGTCAAGGACCCGCCGCAGTGGAAGTATGGCGGCGACATCATACCTGGCTACGGCATCGACACCCGTCGCTACATGCTCCACCAGGTAGACCTGGCGCAGCCCTACCTCCGCTGGAAAAATCCGCCGGAGCGTATCACCGACAGCAGCGTCACGTTGCAGTGGCAGGTCAACGGCAGCCTGGTCGTCGACCACACCATGCTCCAGTGGAGCACCAATCCCGATGTCATAGAGCATCCGATGGAAACCGGCGTGAACCATGACGACTACCAGGGAAAATACCTCGGCGGCACCGGATGGGACGACGCCCGCAACGGCCGGACCAGCGGCGTCACCTGGCAGGACACCATCCAGGTGCCCCCGGGGGCATCTGACCTCTACGTCGTCGCCCGGGCGCAGGTCGACCAGGTCTACGGGGACACCCTTGCACCTGAAACATATGGCAGCGAGCCCTACCTCCGCCTCGTCCAGGAGCGCACCAATGCCTCCTACCATGAAACAATAAATGGCACCGACGGCGTGGAAACCATCCAGGGACAGACATGGTGGTACTCGGACGTGCTCCATCTCAGCATAGGCGGCATCGACCGACCCCGGCCGGGCATGCTCTACGTCAACGACCAAGAGGTAATGCCGCTTCCCCGGGACATCCCCATCATATTCGGCGATGTCACCGTTGAGACGCAGGCACCGGGCGCCGACATGGTTTCCATTGCAATCGACGGCGAGACGATGGCCACGCTCACCGAGGAGCCATGGCAGTGGACCTGGACCGAGCGAGCGTTCGGCCGGCATACCATCGAGGTCACCGCGCAGGGCGACACCACGGCATCCTACACCCGAGACGTCTGGATAGCCAACTTGGGGTAGCCCCGAACCGGGAGGAAGAGGCAAAACGATATCCTGCTTAAGTGGCAGTTTAGCTCTTGTTAACAGACTGCTGGCTGTGGTTTAAGGAGTTTGAGTGTACCAGATTATAAAAGAGTAGAGATAGGGTTTGCCATGGTGCCATGTGGTGCTGGTGGCCATGGTGCCTCGGTGACCTCGACGTGGAAGGCGCCGAAGCAGAAAACTGACCCCACCTGTATTATCTGCTCGCCGGGGACGAACCATGAATGAGTGTAATAGTAGCCGCCGGTGCCCAGGATGGGAAAGCCGAGTATCTGGAACGGCGAGCCATATATTGTGTGTTCGATATCCTTCTCGAAATCAACGCTTCTGATATATACGCCGAAGCTGCCGGTCATCATCGGCCCGATGGTCACGTTGAGTCGGACGGACTCGCAGTCCGGCGACGTGGAAAAACTCTCGTTCCATGTCCACGGTCGCTGCCCGATGATGATGTAATCCCGCGAGAAGACAACGTCGTCTCCATCCGCCTGTTCATCATCTCCCAAAAATGATGATGTGGCAGTGCTCACGCCGGTGAACAGCAGCAGCCCGAGCACAGAAAATGCAGCGAGCTGTGACAGCCAGTTGTCCATGTCAACCTACCAACATCTCCGCTTTTATTATGCTTTTCGGAAAAAACACGCCTGCCTGACACAAGAAACTCCAAGAAGAGTATATCTCTTGTTAAATATCATCCAGCGCCTGCGAGAGGTCTGCTTTGAGGTCGTCGACGTGTTCGACGCCGACCGAGAGCCGGATGGTGCCCGGCAGGATGCCGATGGCGGCGCGCTCCTCATCGGTGAGGTAGCTATGCGAGGTGTTGTAGGGCATGCTCACCAGGGTTTCGACGCCGCCCAGGCTGGCTGCCTCGGACGCCACCTGGAGGGAGCGCATGAACCGGATGCCGTCCCTGTCGCCGCCCGTGATGCGGAAGGTTATCATGCCGCCGTAGTCCCCCAGCATTTTTTGTGCCAGGCCATGCTGCGGATGCGACGGCAGGCCGGGATACCAGACCCGTTCCACTTTTTCGTGGCCTTCGAGAAACCGGGCGAGCTTCATGGCGTTGCTGTTGTGCTCCCGCATGCGGAGATGCAGCGTCTTGAGGCTTCTGAGCAGCAGGAACGCCGCATGGGGGTCCAGGCATCCGCCGTAGCGGGTCATGGTGCCCCAGATGTCGTCGCAGGTTTCCTCAGATGCGACGACCATGCCGCCGATGAGGTCGGAGTGCCCGCCGATGTATTTCGACGTGCTATGCACCACGATGTCGGCCCCCCGGTGGAGCGGCTGCTGGTTGACGGGCGAGGCGAACGTGGCGTCGATGGCAAGGGGCAGCTCGTGGTCGTGGGCCACCGCGGCCATCGCGGGGATGTCGATGACGTTGAGCAATGGATTGGTCAGGGATTCGAAGAACAGCAGAGCCGTATCATCGGATATGGCCATGGCGACCTCGTCCGGCGACGTGCAGTCCACGTAGCGGATACCGATGCCGAGGGTGCGCAGCTCTTTTTCGATGAATGAAAACGTGCCGCCGTACAGGTCGCGGCTGGTCACCAGCTCGTCGCCCTCGCCCAAAAACGAGAGCATCGTCGCAGATATGGCGGCCATGCCCGATGCCGTTGCAATGGCGCTCTCCCCGTCCTCCAGCTTCGCCATCTTGTGTTCCAGGGCTGCCACGGTGGGATTCCGCCAGCGGCTGTAGACGTAGCTGCGGCGTCCCTCGCCCTCAGCGATGCTGCGATATGTCTCGTCGTCGAGATGGTAGGTGGAAGAATAATAGGCCGGGGTGTTGACCGGGCGGGATGGCTCGTCCGTGGATTCCATGACGCAGAGGGTTTCCCGTTTCATGGAGATATATCACCTGTTGCTTTATGGGGTTTGTGGCCGAACAAAATACTTTAAACCAGCCGGGGCATAGCAGGCTATGATTCTCTCCGACGCGGACATCGTCCGGGCCCGGAAGCATGGTGACCTGTCCATAGAGCCCTTCGAGGAGGGGCAGCTGACACCCAACGGCTACGACCTGTCCATACGGGAGATAATGGTCGACGGAACGACGGCGCATGAGGCGGTGGTGCCATCGATGACCTGGTTCGCCGTGGCCAGCCGTGAATACCTTAAGCTGCCCCGTCATGCGGCGCAGCTCTGGATTCGCTCCAGCTACGCCCGTCGGGGGGTCCTGGCCTCGTTCGGCAAGGTCGACGTCGGGTTCGAGGGCACGCTCACGCTCTCCTTCTACAACACCGGCGGGGAGCTCGAGCTCCGGCGGGGTGACACGGTCTGCCAGATCGTGTTCGAAGAGATGGCGTCGGCGCCCCGGAAGCGCTATGCGGGAAAATATAAAGGACAGCAGAGCATTACACTTGGATAGCATGAACCACAAGGTGCGGGATCTGCTGCAGCCGGACACGGGTATCTGCCCCGGGTGTGCCGACGGACTCCTGGACGAGATGCGGTGTGGCGGCTGCGACCGGCAGCTCTACGGCTACGACGGTCAGGTGTACGAGTGTCCGGTCTGCGGCGATTTTTTCTGCCGGGACTGCTGGCTGGCCATGGAGGGACGACAGCGGCACCGGGGCACCGTCAAAAAATGGTTCGGCGACCGGGGCTACGGGTTTCTCAACGTTAAAAAGCTGGATGAGGACGTGTTCCTGCACCGTGACGATGTCGCGTTCACCCCGCGTGAGGGGCAGCGGCTCAGCTTCGAGGTTGCGGAGACGGAGAAGGGGCCGCGAGCCCGAAACGTGAAACGGGAAAACGGGGTTTAGCTGCCCTGTTCGATGTATGCCAGGATGCCGAGCAGGTAGTCCCAGAATTTTTGTACGGTCGAGATGTATACGACTTCGTCGGGGCTATGGGGATGCTCTATCTGCGGGCCGATGGAGATGGTTTCCATCTGGCCCATGATGCTTTTGATGACCCCCGGCTCAAGCCCGGCGTGGATGGCTTTGACCGCGGGCTCCTCGCCGTACATGTTCTTCCATACGTCCTTCGATATCTGGAGGAGCTGGGAGCTCAGGTCGGGCTTCCATCCCGGATAGCGGCCTTCGTCTTCGACAGAGGCGTCGGCCAGCTTGGCAACGGCCCTGATGTGCTGCAGCACCGCGTCGAGCTTTGATTCCACGGAGCTGCGGGAGCTCATCAGTACCTCAAGCTGCTCGTTGACCCGGACCACGGCCATGTTTGTCGAGGTCTCAACGAGGCCGTCGACCTGCTGGTCCATGGCCAAGACGCCGTGCGGCAGCCCCAGGAGCATGCGCAGGGCTCTGCCGTGGCTGTCCTCGTCCATGACCTTGGCGACGTCGTGCTCCGCTATCTCGATGGCCAGGTTCGGGTCGGTCTCTGAATACTCGTTGCGGAGGGTTTCCTGGAACTCCTCGGCAAACTGCCTGATTGCCGCCGCGTCATCCGCCGCTACTATGGCGGTTGCCTCCCGAGGGATGGCGTT
The DNA here is from genome assembly GCA_046498345.1 of Thermoplasmatota archaeon. Lineage (GTDB taxonomy): Archaea > Thermoplasmatota > E2 > UBA202 > DSCA01 > CAZESS01. The sequence goes on along the minus strand of JAWOAW010000096.1, from coordinate 2,660 downwards.
GTGCTTGTCGCCGGCCTCGATGCGGCTGATCCGGGCGTCGAGGTTGAAGAGCAGCCGGGACATGAGCTTGATGGCGTTGGCCCGCCCCTCGTCGATGTCGGTGCCCGAGTGACCGCCGCTGAGCCCGCGCAGGTGTATCCTGAGGCCTGCACCGTCGGCATCCTCAAAGGAGACGGGGAGCCGGATGGTCGTATTGGCCCCGCCGGCGCAGCCGATGTACACGGAGCCGATTTCCTCGCTGTCGACGTTGATGATCATGTCGCCGTCCAGGGTGCCCTCTTTCAGGCCGAAGGCGCCGGTCATCCCGGTTTCTTCGTCCACGGTCAGCAAAAACTCCAGGGGGCCATGGGTGACATCTGCCTCCATCAGGGCGAGCATGGCGGCGACGCCGACGCCGTTGTCGGCACCCAGCGTCGTACCCCGGGCCTTGACCATGTCGCCGTCGACGTACACGTCGATGGGGTCGGATGAAAAATCGTGGTCCACGTCGCTGTTTTTCTCGCAGACCATGTCCAGATGAGCCTGAAGCGTGACCATGGGCACATCAGAGGAGCCAGTGGCCTCCTTCCGCACGATGACGTTGCCCACGTCGTCCTGCTCGACGGAGCAGCCAGCCTCACGGGCCACCTGCATGACATATTCGGCGACACGTTCCTCGTGCTTAGAACAGCGGGGTATCCCGGTGAGTTCCTCAAAATGTTTCCAGACCAGTTTGGGCTCGAGGTCAAGCTTCATGGTAATCAACAGGTAATGTCCGGTCTCATTTAAATCTATTGCCCCGCCGCACCCCGGGCGGAAGGACGTCAGTCGGGCATCACGTCGATGGCCTTCAGGGCATTCGTCCCCCCAAAATCCCAGTTATAAAACGGGTCCTGCAGCGGCTGACCGACCGGGGCGCCGCCCACCGGCAGATTACCCAGGTAAAACCCGGAGGTCAGGCAGTCGGCCACCAGCCAGTAGCCCAGGTCGTCCTCAAGCGTAGCGACATAGAAATCCGTGCCATAGTAGGCATGGATGCCCTCAACCACATGGCGGGCCTCCATCGCCGTGCCGCCAATGTAGACGCCCGGGAAGGCATGGGTATCGGTGACGTAGACACGGGTCGTACCGCCCAGGCTGGATACCAGCGCAGAAAACAGCATGGCGTAGTCCTCGCAGTCGCCGCCCCGCTGCAGCGTGGTCGCCGGCCGCTGCCACACGTTGTCGGGGTCATCCACGTAGCTATGGTTGTTCTGCAGGAAGTCGAACACGGCGCACACCATGGCGATGTTGTACTCTCCGGGCGAGCCATAGGGGCCGGCGACCTCCCGGGCCTTCGTTAAAATCTGGAACTGGCTGGGGTCGACCAGGTCGTTGACCCTGTCGAAATCCCGGTAATAGTTGTATGACACCTTGGGGTTGCTGCTGCTGTTATAGGGGCGAATCTGCAGGCCGGACAGATTGGAAAACGAGCTATACGTCCTTGTGCCAAGGTCGTACCAGTGATACGACGGATACGGCATCGTGCCGGCCCGGTTGTTCACCATGAACGAGAGCTCCAGCGAGAAATCATACAGGCCTGGCTGGGACAGGCCGTCCCCCGCCGCCACATAGATGTCCCGGCTGCCGCCGGCCGGTATCTCGATGCCCTCGCTTCCGTCGGTCCACCGCCAGGTGTCATCGCCGATGTCCAGCGCGGCGTTGTACACAAACAGGTCGTTGCTCCCCCCGTTGGGCACCGTCACCTTTACGGTGCCGCCGTAGCGGGCGTAGAGCGGGGCCACGGTGATCGACAGCGACGGCGTAACAAAATCGGGGCGATGTGGCAGCTGCTCCTGCGGCGTGGACTGCAGACGCTCATAGGATGACACGTCCGGGGTGACCAGGTCCCCGGGGCGGAAGCCCTCCCGCGTGGTGTCCTCGAACGGCCACGACGTGCAGCCGGCGAGCAGGACGACAGCCAGCAGGACGGCAGGGACGGCCTTGCGCATGAGATGCAAAAGGAGGCCGGATAAAAAGGTTTCCGGACGACACAACCAATAAATAGGCTGGTCATGTTACATGATGGGAGGCATATATATGCCCGAATACAGCACCATCTCCGTGCGAAAGGCCCTGCACGAGGAGATAAAAAAAATGGTGAGCGACCCCCGGCGGGGCTACGACACCATCGCCGAGTTTACCAAGGAGGCCATCCGGCTGCACCTCCACCGCGTGGTCAAGCCCAACATCGAAAACATCACGCTGACCAGGCTGCAGCGCGCCATATACACCCGCTGGTTCCGGCAGGTCTTCCGAAAACGGGAATAACGGCGTTACGATACTGTTCAGCCGTCTGAAGCAAGCAGGATGTCAGGGCCATGTTCTACCAGGTTTTTTCCATTCTGGTGGAGCGTTTGTACCACGCTGAGTAAAACCTCGTAGGTTTTGGCTCCTTTAACGGATCTGTTTCCACCGCTTATCTTCCGGGCCACCACGGGAGGACGTAGTGCTCGTTCAGCGGCATTGTTGGTGCCATCCACCTGGGGATTTTTAACAAACTCGAAGAGGTTATCCTTCTCTTTGAGGAGGTTCATGACAAACCGGTGGCAATGATGCGATGTATACGGGCGGGTAGCCTGACCTCGTACTGCTGGACCTGATGCTGCCGAAGATCGGCGGGATGGATGTCTGCACCGCGA
>JAWOAW010000093.1:0-26717 GCA_046498345.1 Thermoplasmatota archaeon | reverse complement strand
CCGGTTCACTATTTTATTTGATAAGCTGTTTTTTAGAATTGTTTCCCACAATAGGGCCGGAGTCAGACGGCACACCACAAGGCATAATAACCATGAAGCCGATTAACACGGGAGGCATCACATGAAACACAAAATACTGGCAGGTACGGCCGCCGCCATCTTTCTGGCAGCCGGCGTCATCGGCGGACTGGCATCCGCCCACACCACGACAGCCATGGCAGACGACACCACGCCGCCCGAGGTCACCATCCTCAGCCCCCGCGAGGGATACATCCACTTCGTCGGCATAGAGCTGTTCCAGAACCCGCTCGGCCTGACCATGACCATGGGCGCCTTCCTGCTCCGGCCCGGCCGCGCCGTCGCCCTGGACAACGTCGACCACGCCAGCGAGCTCAACGTCACCGTCTCCCTCAACGGCAACCCCGCCGTCAGCGCCTACTTCGTCCCCTGCGACAACACCTTCGAATGGCAGGGCTCCCTCGGCCTTGGCTTCGGCATCTACACGCTGACGGTCACAGCGGAGGACACCAGCGGCAACACCGGCAGCGCCAGCATGCAGATATTCTACGACTGCATCCTCCCCGCCAGCGGGTAAGGGCTTTTCTCCCGAAAAAACCGGTTTGCCAGCGGGCAATCCTTAAAAACCGGCGGGCGATGCACTGTATATGAGGTTGAGAGCACAGCTATTGGCACTCATTGTAGCAGCACTCTTTGTAGCGAGCGCGGTCAGCGTCGGCATCCCCGGCGTGATGAATACATCCATACACGAGCCATCGCCGGCTGACGGCGCGCAGACACGCCAGCTTTCCCTGACGTTCGATGCGCCGACCCTCGGCGACAAGCAGGGCTACGTCAACGTCAACGTCGACGGCTGCCGTCTCACCCGGAGCGCCGGGCAGCCGATATTGCCCGTGGCCACGAAAACGCTGACCTTTCCGTTTGGCACCCGGGTTACCGACGTCCAGGTCGATACGGGCGCCGTCGCCACGATGGAGCTGCCCGCCAGGCCGATGCCCGCCCCCCGGCTGATATCCCGGGACGGCGACCTTTCCAGCGAGGTCTGGGAGGGCCCGGTCTACACGGGCAGCGGCGTGTACCCCGGCGAGTGGGCCCGATGGCGGACCAACAGCGGTCTGCAGGACGGCGAACATGTTGCGTTTTTCACGCTCAACGTGTACCCGGCCCGGTATCATCCCGCCGAGGACAGCATCGAGTACATCCGCGACATCGAGGTCACCGTCACCTATGAGCCCGGGACCGGCCTGCCGACGGGCGACAGCTACGACATGGTCATTGTCAGCCCGCTGACGTTTTATCCGGCTGTCACCCGTCTCGTCGAGCACAAGGAATCCCTGGGGCTGTCATGCCAGTGGGCGACGCCGATGCAGATATCCCGCGGCACCTATTTCCCGGCGGAGGGCAGCGATGCAGCGGAGCAGATAAAATATTTCATCAAAAACGCCGTCGAGGAATGGGGCACCCGGTATGTGCTCATCATGGGGGCTCCCGGCCGCGTGCCCATGCGGACCGTGTACACCCAGCCTGCGGCGGACAGCTCGGAGACGTTTACCAGCGATTTATATTATGGGGACATCTACGACGGCAGCGGCGGCTTTAGCTCATGGGACAGCAACGACAACGGCTACTACGGGGAATACAACCACTCTGGCAACATCGACGAAATGGACCTGTATCCCGACGTGCACGTGGGCCGCCTGGCCTGCCGCAGCGTCATCGAAGCCTGGTTCGCCGTCGACAAGATCATCTCATACGAGAGCAGCGCGGCCGGCGACTGGTACAATCGTTTTATCGTGGCCGGCGGTGACTCCTTCAACGACATGCCGCAGTGGGGCACCGACTACTATGAGGGCGAGATCACGGTCAACGCCTCCGTCGGCTACATGGACGGGTTTACGCCGGTGAAGCTGCTCGGGTCAAACGGCCGACTGACAAAGGAAAACATCATCGACGAGTGGAGCCAGGGGGCCGGCTTCGTCAACCTGGAGGGCCACGGCAACTATCTCTCCTGGGCGACCCATCCCCCGCATGACTACAACACCTGGGTCGGCATCCAGGTGCAGGACATCCCCGATCTCGGCAACAAGGGCAAGCTGCCGTTTGTCGTGCTCGGCGGCTGCCACATCGCCGACATGAGCCACACCTATGAATGCTTCGCCTGGCAGCTGGTCCGCGCCATCAACAAGGGTGCCATTGCCACCACGGGGTTCACCAGCCTGTCCTGGGGCGCCGACGACGACGTCAACGGCAACGGCGAGCCGGATATCATCGAATACGCCAGCGGCTACCTCGACATCCTGGTCTTCAAGCAGTACGGCCAGAACGGCATCTCGGTGGCTGGCGAGATGTGCGACGCCGCCGTCACCGAGTATCTCAATACGGCGCCGGTTGAATGGAACAACGCCTACCTGGACATCTGGGACTGCAAGACGGTCTCCGCCTGGGTATTGCTCGGCGACCCGTCGCTGCAGCTCGCCGCCGTCCAGGGCTAATCCTGCCTGCCTCGGGAGCCAGGTCGGTGTCGATGGAACATAAACGCTAGGGACAACGCTGCCAGGATGGCCACTGGAGCCGCAGCCGGCATTGAATCTGTGTCTTCGTTCTCGATGTACATGGTGGTCGTTGCAGTGGCGTCGCCGCATCTCGCCTGTATGGTGTGATTGCCATCTGCCAGGCTCGTGGTGTCCAGCGACATGTGCCATACAAGGTTGCCCTGGGCCCGGCTCCAGGAGCCATTGTCTACCCGTATCTCTACCGGCCGCGCCTGCTCCGAGACGCCCCGGATGACCACGGTGCCGCTCATCGTCTGCCCCGGCGGCGGGGAGAGAATGTAGATGGCGTCGGGGAGCGAGGGCACGGTGACGGGCTGCCGCAGGGGATGACAGTCGACGTTGTCGTCGTCGATGACGTAGGCTCCACTGCCGTTGTGGTCGTCCCAGTAGTTGCCCGTCCCGCCGTCGTCCCACGTGTTTGCCCCGTTGTAGCCCCAGGCATTTTGGTCGTTGCGGATGAAGATGTTGCGGTAGATGAGGTTTCCCTCGCTCTCACAGCAGAAATATAGACCGCGCTTCCTGCTGTCGACGATGTCGTTCCGGGATACGACGGTCCCGGTGGTGCTTTCAAGGTGGACGCCGACGGAGTTGTTCTCTATCGAGTTGTTCGTGATGACACCGCCGTCCGAGCGATGGGAATAGATGCCCTCCTGGTTGCGGTAGATTCTGTTGCGGTCGATAACGGTGTCCTCGCAGTGTCTGAGCCAGAGGCCGTAATAGGCGTTCTTATAGATGTGATTGTCCGTGATGCGGGCATGGTCGGCCTCGACGGTGATTCCGTAGGTGTGGTTGAGCACGCTGCAGTTGGACACCGTGACATGGCTGTCCTGGATGGAGACCCCGTGGGTGCCGCCGTTTACGATGAACCCGGTGACGGTGACGTTGCCCGCGGTGATGTCGATGGACGGGAGGACGGCCCGTCGCCCCTCCAGGGTCAGGGGTTTGTCGACGGTGAGGCCCGGGTAGCTCCCCGGATGCACGATGACGTGGTCGCCGGGTGCCGCGGCTGCCACTGCCATTTCGAGGGAGGTGTAGTTGCCGCTGCCGAAGCCGCCGACGTGGAGCACCTCCGCCGGTGCGGCCGAGCTGTCCAAGGCCAGAGTGGGCATGAGCAGGCAAGCCAGCAGGAGGACGAGGGCATGTTTCACACAGGTCATCGTGCCGTGCTACATAGATTTTTTCGTAGCCTGGCAGCGGGATAAAAACAAATAATGCCTTGCTGTTTCCTGTTTGAGATGTGATTATGAGAAAAACAAAGATCGTGGCCACCATCGGGCCCGCCTCGGAAAGCATGGAGGTGCTCCGGCAGCTCATTGACGCCGGTCTCGACGTCGCTCGCCTCAACTTTTCGCATGGCACCCATGAGCAGCACGGCCGGAATATCGACCGCATCCGGGAGCTCAGCGGTGAGGTGGCAATCATGCTGGACACCCAGGGGCCCGAGATACGCCTCGGGGTCATGGAGCAGCCCGTGGAGCTCAGCGAGGGCGACACGGTCACGCTGACCGCCGGCGGCCACGCAGATGGGGCAACGCTGCCCGTCGCCCATCCCGGGTTCTTGGAGCACATCCGGGAGGGCGACACCGTTCTGATAGCGGATGGCACCGTCGCCCTGAACGTCGAGCATGTCGATAGCGTGGCAGTCTGCCAGGTGCGCTACGGCGGCACCGTGTCCGGCCAGCAGTCCGTCAACGTGCCCGGGCGGGACCTGGACCTGGAGGCGCCGACCGAGAAGGACCGCCGGGACATCCGGTATGGCGTGGAAAAAGACGTGGACTATGTGGCTGCCTCGTTTGTGGAGAGCGCGGCGGAGGTTCGCAGGATACGGGAGCTGCTCCGCAGCCAGGGCTCTGAGGCCGGGGTCATCCCCAAGATTGAGAGCATGCAGGCGCTGGAGAACATCGATGCCATTATCGCGGCTGCCGATGGCGTCATGGTGGCCCGGGGGGACCTGGGCGTGGAGATTCCCGCGTCGGATGTGCCGCTGACCCAGAAAAACATCATCCGGAAGTGCAACGCCCGGGGCACGCCGGTTATCACGGCGACGCAGATGCTGGAGTCGATGACCGAGCATCCCCGGGCGACCAGGGCGGAGGCCTCCGACGTGGCCAACGCGGTGCTGGACGGCACCGATGCGGTCATGCTGTCCGCGGAGACCGCCGTGGGGTCGTATCCGGTGGAGGCGTTTCTGTTTATGGCCGAGGTGCTGGAAAAAGTGGAGACGTTTTTCCGGGACAACGTCCACCGGACCGTGGAAAGCGGGAGCAACACCGTGGCGGACATCATCTGCAAGAACGTCTGGCAGGTCTGCAGCGAGATCGACGTGGACTACATCGTGGCGCATACCTCGTCGGGTTCGACGGCCCGGAACATATCCAAGTATCGGCCGATGACCGACATCATAGCGTTCACCAACTCGCGGATGGTGCAGCGGCAGCTCAGGCTGGTGTGGGGAGTCCGCCCGTACCGCATCGATTTCAAGGAATACTTTGACGACCTCATCTACGATACCACCTTGTTTCTGAAGGAGCGGGGAACGGTCACGGACGACGATGTCCTGGTTATCACCGCCGGTGTCCCCAACTCGGTGACCGGTATCACCAACCTGATGGAGATCCGGCGGGCGGGCAGCATCCTCGACAGATAAGCGAAAACCTTTTTAGCCCGCCGGGGCTTGCATTCCGTGGACGAGTGCACCCTTCCATTGGATTGTGCGTCGCTCGACCGCCTGCTGGGCGGCGGCCTGGAATGCGGCATCGTCACCGAGATACACGGAGAGGGCGGCAGCGGCAAAACCAACATCTGCCTGCAGGCGGCCTGTAACTGCGCTGCCAGGGGCGACAAGGTGGCCTATGTGGATACCGAGGGGGTGTCGGAGGAACGGCTGGCGCAGATATGCGATGGCAGCACCGAGCTGACCAAGAAAATCCTTTTTTTTCAACCCTACTCGATGGAGGAGCAGGAGCAGATGGTGGAAAAAGCGGTGAAGATCGACGCCGGGCTCATCGTCGTGGACAGCGTCAACCTGTTCTACCGGCTGTCCATGGACGGCGACGAGGGCGCTGCCACCCGGTCGCTCAGCCGGCAGCTGGTCACCCTGCAGGTGGCCGCCCGGAAGCGGGGCATCCCGGTGGTGGTGACCTCGCAGATCTACGCCACGAACGGCCAGATACGTCCCTTCGGCGGCCGGAGCATCGACCACATGGTGAAGACGACGGTCTGCCTGCGCAAGGCCGACGGGCAGCGGGATGACGGCACCGAGACCCGGCTGGCCGAGCTGGTCAAGCATCGCTCCCGCCCCGGCGGCGAAACAGTCACGTTTCATATCACCGAGGCGGGCCTGGAATGACCGGGATATACTGGCCGGTGCCCGACAGCTACGCCATGGTGCCTCCGTCCACGGGTATGGCTGGCTCGTTCTGGGAGAACCGCGGCGACCGATGGCACTGCGGTGTCGACCTGTATGCGCCCCATGGCAGCGACGTCTGCGCCGTGGAAGACGGACGGGTGCTGGACACGGGCGTGATGACGTCGCCTGACGCGCTCCCCTACTGGAACAAGACCTATTACGTGCTCGTTGGCCATGGCGCCCTGGTGGCAAAATACGCGGAGCTGCACGACATGTGCGTGACAGCCGGAGGCCGGGTGGCCGGCGGCGAGGTCATCGGCCACGTCGGGACCGTCCTCAACAGGGATGCCATCACCGCCGGAGCGCCGGCCTACATCCGGCGGCTGGCTGACCGTGATAAGCTGTCCATGCTGCACTTCGAACTCTACCGGCAGCCACCGGTGGACAGCCATGCCTACCTGGGGGGCAACTGGTTCGGCGACCGCCGGCCAACTATGCTCGTCGACCCCACGGGATATCTCGAAAAAGCGGCCCAGGGGATATAAAAAACCGCTCAATATTTTTAAACCGTTTTCTCATTTATATCGATAGTGAACCGTGGAGATACCAGGCAGTATCTGCTGCTGGCCGCCGCCGTGGTCTGCATCGCCGGGCTCTATCTTGTCGGCACGGCTTCGGAGCCCTCGTCTATTTCGCTGGCCGACCTCGATGAACATGAAGGCGAGACGGTGCAGGCCGCCGGGCTCGTGGTCCACGTGCAGCGCTATAGCCAGGCCGCCAGCTTCGTGCTCCGAAACGGCTCCGTTTCAGCCAGGGTATTCTCGCCCCACGGCGCCGACATCCGGCAGGGCGACCGGGTACGGGTCACCGGAACCGTGCAGCGCTACCAGGGCAGGCTGGAAATCATGGCGGACAACGTCACCGTGCTTGCATCCGCCATCCGTATGGTTCCATTGTCCGTGCTCGCCGGATGCTATGATGATTTTCTTGGCGCCACGGTTACCGTCAACGGCTCAGCTGCCCGCGTGGGCCCGGAAATGTTCCGGCTCGCTGACGGCTCCCACAGCATCGAGGTCCGGCATCCCGAGCAGGCCTGCAACCTGACAGCCGGCATCGAGGTCTCCGTGACCGGGACATTGCGCTACGACCCCGACATATTGTGCTTCTACCTGTCGATCGAGCGAGACGACCATTGGATAGCGCGGCGGGGATGACATGGCGGGGCTGCTTACCATCGTGGCCTGCGCGGCCGCCGGCACCCTGCTGGGCTGGATGACCGGGCTGGTCCCCGGCCTGCATGTCAACACCGTGGCATTGCTGCTGCTCTCCCTGGCCGGCGTGCTGTCATCGTTTCTCGCCGGAGCCGTCGGGGTCGGCGCTGCCATGGCGCCGCTGCTGCTGGCGGTTGTCGTCGCCGCTACCGCTATCTCGCATACCTTTGTCAACATCGTTCCCTCCACGTTTCTCGGCGCGCCGGAGGAGGACACCGCGCTGGTGATGCTGCCCGCGCATGCGCTGCTCCGCCGGGGGCAGGGCTACCGGGCGGTTGCGCTGTCGGCGGCGGGGAGTGCCGGAGCCGTCGCGGTCGGCCTGGCGTTCGTGGTCCCGTTCAGGGTGCTGCTCGGCTCGCCCGTCGGACTCTATGACCTGCTGGTGGACGTGATGCCCTGGATGCTGCTGGCTGTCTCCGTGGTGCTCGTCGGCACGGAAAAAGATGTCCGCCATGTCGTGGCTGCCCTGGCCCTGTTTGGACTGGCCGGCGTGTTCGGCATGGCTGTCTTTGACCTTCGACCCGCTCCATTGCTGGGTCTGCCGGGGTCGCTGCTGTTTCCCGCGCTGTCGGGCCTGTTCGCGGTGCCCACGCTGCTGTATTCCATGGAGGCGGCGCCGGTGCCCGAGCAGACGGACGACCCCGGGGAGCTGTCTCCCCGGATGGCTGACGTGGGAACTGGAGCCGCCGCCGGAGCTGCCGTGTCGGTCCTGCCTGGGGTCACCGCTGCCGTGGCCACGGTCATGGCCCTGGTCGCCCGGGGCCGCAGGCAGGCTGAAAGCGTCATCGTGACCCTTTCGGCGGTCAACACGGCCAACGCCTTTTTCGTCCTGGCCGCCCTGTATGTCATCGGACGGGCCCGGAGCGGAAGCGCCACCGTCATCCAGGAAATGCTGTCCGGTGAAATCTGGACGGGGATGCTGCCGCCGTCTGCGCTGCCGTGGCTGCTCATCGCGGTGGTAACCGCCGCCGTGACCTCGTACTATTTCACGAGGATGGCAGGGCGGATGGCGGCCCGTCATATCTCCGCTGTGCCCTACCGCCGGGTGGCGCAGGCCACCATCGCCGGCATCACCGTCATGGTGTTCCTGTTCACCGGGCCGGTTGGCATCCTCTGCCTGCTCACCGGGGCCTTTATCGGCCTGCTCTGCCTGGAATGGCGGGTACGCCGGAGCGTGCTGATGGGCGTCCTGCTCGTCCCCATACTGTTATACTACCTGTAAACCATGTATTGACGATAATGTTTTTCAAAAACCGCCCGTTGGGTACCATGGGAGGTGAAAAAAATGGAAATCGCGAGGTCGGAGGAAAGCGCGGGAACCATCCTGCTCATCTTCGCCATCGTCGTCACCGCCATCGCGCTGGCTGCCGCCCTGCTGCTATAGGGCACGAAGCATTAAATACGGTCTGGCCGATGCCGGTACATGATGTTCAGACAGTTGCTGGCCGTCTGTCTTTCCCTCCTGCTGGCCACGGTTGGCGCGTCACAGGCGCTCGTCCCCGCCGACCCCGCGCAGCCCGTCGTCATGGTGCGGACGGGGGAGGGAGAGCAGCGCATCAGGGTGTCGATGGAGACCGCCTGCGTTGTCGACGGTCTGCTGCACGACCTCGCCGACGCCGTACACGCCGGTGACGACGAGAGGATACGGGAGCTGACTGGACAGCTTCGCTCACATGGGGTCGATGTGGAGATACCCGACGTGCTGGCCAATGCCGATGCAACCCCGATATCAAACCGTCTCTGTGTCATGTACGGCTATTTTTCCAAGGCGCTGTTTTCCTATCCGCTGGACCTGGCCGTCGCCGGCATATTATCCTTGTTCAACGGTTTCAGCACCATCGGCCTGTTCCTGCTCTGGTCGGTGCTCACCCATGCACTGCACCCGGTGCATCTCGCCGCGCCGTTTCTGTTTTTGACGGTGCTCGACGGCTCCGCCGGGCAACTGGTCACCCGGGGGCTCGACGGCACGCAGGTCATCACGGCCGATGAGCTGTCCACCCACATCGTCGTCGGATTCGTCGGCACCATCATCAACATCATCGTGCCCGTCCAGGGCGCGCCCGACCCGGCGTTCTGCCTCGGTGCAGCCCTGGCAATCACGCCGCGGCCGTAGGCCTACATATCCTTTACTGCTTTCCGCGCCCGCTCGAGATAGGGCTGGACGTCCACGCCGTGCTCATGGGCCACGAGCAACGCCGCCACCTCGGGGATGACGTGCTCCTGTTCGGCTCGTTTCTGGATGAGGTCGCGGGCCTGCTCCTCGCGCATGTCCCGTCCGGCGAGGACACCGGCTATGACGGTTACCAGGTCCTCCTTTTCGGTCTGCACGATGCTGCCGTCGACCTCGAAGCCCAGGGGCACGTCGACCGATGCGGTGTCAAACGTGGGCGTGTAGCCCGCATCTGTCTCCTGCAGCAGGTCCTGCTCGAGGCCGCGCTGGATAAACCGCTTGGCCTCCGCCGGGGTCAGCCAGCCCAGCTCGTAGGACAATGTCATGTATATCTCGTTTTCGTCGAGATGTTCCTTGCCGCTCCGCTGAAACAAAAACGCGATGAGCTTCCTGGCCTCCGTTATCATGATATCCGCTCCGCCACGCCCTGGTCGTCGTCCAGGCGCCAGGTTTCAACGTTCCAGGTTTCCCGCCATATATCGTCGACGACGAGGCCGGCCAGCTCAAACCGCCGGACGCGGCGCTCCGCCTGCAATGGCCGCTCGGAGCGCAGATACAGGTCGCTTTCCACCATGTCCACCAGCTGCCGGAGGTCGCCGTCAGGCACCGCATCGCCGAGGGTCACCCGGCTGGCCCCGGCCACTACGAGGTCGATGACATCCTCGACGCGCCGCGGTGCCGCGTCCAGCCACAGAAACGCCTTCTTCGACACCGCCTTGTACACGTCGATGTTCGCCCGGTTGCGCCTCACCCCATCGAGATCGACCACGTAGACTAGGTCATGGCCGTCGCGGAGCTCCCGCAGCGCCTCCACCGCGCTGGAACATTCTCCTCCGACGACTGCCTGGCCGTTTTCGACATGCACCAGCGGTATCCGGTCCATCGGACGGCAAACGCCGGGGACGTTAAAACGTTTTCCACCCCGGGGCGACACCCGGAAAGGATCACGGCGGGCCCTGGGACGGGCAGCAGCATCAATGGTTCCCGGGCTTTCGGATAGCGCTGCCACCCCACCAATCTTTAAATGGTTCCGGAGATGTAATCCCGTGAACCGGACGGCCATCGCAGTCAGGCCCCGTGACGCCCAGGCAGCATTGCAGCAGCTCATAGAGCAGGGGCTGCTGGACGACGGCCGGCGCATCAGCCGCACCCACGATGCAGTCAAGCTCCCGGTATCTGAGCCGCCGGAGGATTTTCCTTTTTCGTTTGAAGTCGTCGAGCAGCGGGAGGTCGTGCCCCGCGACTTTCCGACGCCGATGGCCGAGATACGCGCCCGCATCCAGGAAGAGCAGCCCTCGGCTGACCCGGCGATGCTGCCCGATTCATGGGAAAAAATCGGCAACATACTCGTCATGCGTTTCCCCGACGGGTTTCCCGACAGACAGCAAGCCGCCGCCATATATGCCGAGGTGCTGGGCTGCCGGGCCGTCCTGGAAGACGTCGGTGGCATCGCCGGTGTCATGCGCCAGCCGCGGGTGCGGCATCTCTGGGGCGACCCCGATACAGAGACCACGCACCTTGAAAACGCCGTCGTCTTCAGGCTCGACCCGCAGTGCGTGATGTTTTCCTCTGGCAACATAGACGAGCGCATCCGTATGGCCTCTGTGGCATCGCCCGGCGAGGTCATCGTGGACCTGTTCGCCGGCATCGGCTACTTCACGCTCCCCCTGGCCGTGCACTCCGCTGCCAGAGTATACGCCTGCGAGCTCAACCCCGTCGCAGCAGGATACCTGCGGGAGAGCGCCCAACTCAATGATGTCGAAAGTCGCGTAGAGGTCCGGGAGGGCGACTGCCGCAGCGTGGCGCCGCGTGGCGTGGCGGAGCGCGTGGTCATGGGATATCTCCAGCCGGCGCCGTTTCTGCCCACGGCCATGGAGGTGCTGCGTCCAGCGGGTGGCGTCCTGCACTACCACTGCGTCTGCTCCGCGGACGATTTTCCCGGCCAGCCGATGCAGGAGGTGCAGCAGGCGGCGCACAATGCGGGGCGGAGCGCGGAGCTTTTGCAGCACCGCGTGGTCAAGTCGTATGCGCCCGGCGTCGTCCACGGCGTGCTGGACGTGGCCGTTGAATAAAACCGAAACATTTGAATAGCGTCGCCGCGCCCCTGGCAGTATGTTTATAAATGCTGCTGGCATTGACCAACGAGACACATGACCGAGCTAGAAGATCTCCCGGGGGTTGGCCCCTCAACGGCAAAAAAACTGGAGGAATCAGGGTTCACCGACCTGATGGCACTCGCGGTCGCCTCGCCCGGCGAGCTGGCCAGCTTGGGCGACATCGGCGAAAGCACGGCCATGAAGATCATACAGGCAGCCCGCGACGAGGCCGATGTCGGCGGGTTCGAAAGCGGAGACAAGATCATGGAACGGATGCGGGAACGCCGGAAGCTCACCACGGGCTCCAAGTCGTTCGACGAGCTGCTGGGCGGCGGATTCGAAAGCCAGGCCATCACCGAGCTGTTCGGCGAGTTCGGCTCCGGCAAAACCCAGGTGGCCCTCCAGCTCGCGGTGACCGTGCAGCTCCCCGAAGAAGAGGGGGGACTCGACGGCCACGCCGTCTTCATCGACACCGAGAACACGTTTCGGCCGGAGCGGGTCATACAGATGGCCAACGCGATGGACGTCGAGCCGGATGACGCGTTAAAGCAGATACATGTGGCCACGGCCTACAACTCAAACCATCAGATGATGCTGGTGAAAAAAGCCGAGGAGATCGTCAGGGAACATCCCGTCCGGCTGGTCATCGTGGACTCCCTGACCGGCCATTTCAGGGCGGAATACGTGGGCCGCGGCACGCTCGCCGACAGGCAGCAGAAGCTCAACACCCACATGCACGACCTGCTCAAATTCGGCCGTCTCCACAACGCCGCCATATGCGTCACCAACCAGGTATCAGCGAAGCCCGACGCGTTTTTCGGCGACCCAACCAGGCCAATCGGCGGGCACATCGTCGGTCACACGGCCATGTTCCGCATCTACCTCCGCAAGTCAAAGGGCGGCAAGCGCATCGCCCGCCTCATCGACTCGCCCCACCTGCCCGAGGGAGAGGCAGTGTTCATGGTCAACGAGGATGGCATCCGGGACTGACATGGTGGACAGAATCGAGCTTTCCCAGGGAGCCGGCGGCAGCGAAACCGAGGCGTTCATCAAACAGCATATTCTCCCCCGGTTTCAGCAGCCCGACACGGAGGTACCCCTGCAGGCGCTTGACGACGCAGCCGTCGTCGACGGCGTCGTGTTCACCACGGACAGCCATACGGTGCAGCCATTGTTTTTTCCCGGTGGAGACATCGGCAGCCTGGCCGTCGCGGGCACCGTCAACGACGTGGCGGTCATGGGCGCGCAGCCCATCGGGCTCGCCGCGGCCATGGTCATCGAGGAGGGCCTGCCGTTGGACAGCATCGAGCGGGTGCTCGACAGCATGGCGTCCTGCTCACGCCGGGCAGACGTGCCCATCGTCACCGGGGACACCAAGGTACTGGAGCACGGTGCACTGCAGGACATGATCGTCACCACGGCGGGTATCGGCCGTTCAAGCGAGGTGTTGCAGCAAAACCTCCAGGAGCTTGGACGGGGCACGACATGGCTCCGGGACAGCGCCCTCCAGCCCGGCGACGCTATTATCCTGAGTGGCCACATCGCCGACCACGGCATCGCCCTGCTCTCCTTCCGGGAGGGCTACGGCTTCGAAACCGAGATAACGTCGGACGTGGCGCCGGTCAACGGCCTGATGCAGCAGTGCATTGAGGCCGGCGGCGTGGTCGCCGCCAAGGACCCCACCCGGGGCGGCCTGGCCAACACGCTGCACGAGATGGCGTCCAAGTCCGCGGTCGGCATGCACATCCTGGAGGAACATATCCCCATCCGGGAGGGCACCATGGCGGCCTGCGAGATGCTGGGCATTGACCCCTACACCGTGGGCAACGAGGGCAAGGTCGTGCTCGCCGCTGCGGCAGAGAAGGCGGACGACGTCCTCCAGGCCATGCGCCGTCACCCACTCGGGAAAGACGCAGCTGTCATCGGCCATGTCACCCGGGAAACACGCGTCGTGCTTGAAACCGGCGTGGGTGGCACCCGGCTGCTGGAGGCACCTGTCGGCGACCCCATCCCCCGTATCTGCTGAACGCTACACCAGCCGGGCTTCCAGGCATCCCACCCAGAGCATCTCGAACATGATGGCGACCACCAGCGGGACGCCGGCTGTCTCCCCGAACAGGGGCAGCGCGATGAGGATGGCCAATCCCTCGTTTTTGAACGACCCGAACAGCGTGAGCGGCAGCAGCCTCTCGCGGGGCACGCCGGCGCGTTTGCCGACCACCTGTATCAGCATGCCGCTGCCGAACGTCCGCAGGGCGACGGCTGCGGCGATGACCGCCACGACCGTCCACTCGTGGAACAGAAAGGAACGGCGGGCGCCGACGATGCCGAACATCAGCAGGAAAAAACACACGTTGGTCAGCATCGTCGTCTGCCGCTGCGAAAATGGCAGCCGTCTGGCGCCGCGGGAGAGCAGCAACGGCAGCAGGATGAGCAGGAGCACCGTCCGTATCACCTCCCAGAGGTCGATGGCCTCCCCGGCAAACAGAAAAATGATGAACGGCGTCAGAAAAAGCG
The DNA here is from genome assembly GCA_046498345.1 of Thermoplasmatota archaeon. Lineage (GTDB taxonomy): Archaea > Thermoplasmatota > E2 > UBA202 > DSCA01 > CAZESS01. The sequence continues at coordinate 12,744 of JAWOAW010000093.1, read as the reverse complement.
AGCAAAGGTAGAGAAACGACAGCGACACCAGCGAAAACGCCACGTCTCCCCCGACAGCCCGGGTAATCGGGATCACGGCCACCGCGGGCGGCACCGCCGCCATGGCCACGAACCCATACCGGATGGGCGGCTGAAACAGCATTCCCAGCACCACGGCCAGGCCGGACAGCCATACAAAGCTCAGGAAAAACGGCAGCATTATGTGCCGTCCCTCCCGGCGCAGCTCGATCTCGCGCAGCCGAACCGGGATGAGCGAAAACGTCATGGCCACCATGAGCGAGACAGTGGAAATCTCCGAGGTAAAAGCGGGATAGCCGCCGACGAGCAGGCCGGCACCGATGGCCAGCGAAACCATCAACGTGAAGCTGGACAGCAGCCGCTCGATGGCATCCCGCAGCGACATCTACAACAGCACCCTCATAGTCGCTCCGCGATGGCCCGCGCCGCTATCATGCCCGTTGCCGCCGACGCCACGATACCCCGCGACAATCCCGCGCCGTCACCCGCCACAAAAAAGTTGTCCATGTCAGTCTCAAGGCCGTCGTTCACCTCGAAGCGCATCGAATAAAACTTGATCTCCGGCGCATAGAGCAGCGTGGAATCCTGCGCCACGCCCGGTATCACCGCCGACAGGGCATCCAGCCCCTCCACCAGGTCGGTGACCACGCGGTGGGGAAGCGCCATCGAGATGTCTCCGGGCGTCGCACTGGTGAGCGTGGGCTCCACATATGAACGGTTGATGCGCTCCCAGGTGGAACGCCGTCCGGAGCGAAGGTCGCCGAGCCGCTGGACGATGGGCATGTCGCCGCCCAGGATGGTGGCCATCTCCGCGATGGAGCTGCCATACGTGGTAGTGTTTTCCTGGGGCTCCGTGAGCGCCACGTTGACCAGGAAGGCAAAGTTGGTGTTTTCCGACACGCTGTCGATGGCTGAGTGGCCGTTCACCGAGACGTATTCGCCGTAGTCTTCCATGACCACGAAGCCCCGGGGGCAGACGCAGAACGTGCGCACGAAGTCGTCATACGTCGACGTGTAGATGTGGAACTTGGGGTCCCAGGCCTGGGCCACGATGTCCTCCATGACCATGGCAGGGACTTCAACGCGCACCCCGATGTCTATGGGGGCATGCCGCGTCGCGATGCCATGCTGCTCGGCCTGCCCGCTCAGCCATGCAGCGCCTGAACGTCCGACGGCCGCGATGACATATGCCGCCTCGACGACGGCGTCGTCCAGATGCAGCCGGAACCCGCCGTCCCGTTCGATGCTTTCGACCCCGGTTTCCAGCAGAAACGAGACGCCCTGCTTTTCCAGCGCCCTGCGAAGCGACGAAATCACGTCGGGGAGGCGGTCGGAGCCGATGTGCCGCTGCGGGATGGGTACGAACCGGATGCCGTGCTGCCCGGCTGTTTTTTGCAGCTCGTCGAGGTCGCGGCCGTAGAGCTTGTCGGGGACGCCGTGCTCCAGAAAGATTTCGTCGATACGCAGGACGAGCTCGTCGGCGTCATCGGTGAACTCGTACAGGTTGCCTCCCACGTCGGCGCGGAGGTTGAGCTTGCCGTCTGAGAGGCCGCCGGCGCCGCCCAGCCCGCACAGGATGGCGCAGGGCTCGCATTTGAAGCATTTCGTGTACTGCTTCATCGGGCACCGCCGGTCCGTGATGTCTTTTCCCCTGTCGATGACCACGACGTCGTCGATTCCATGAGCGGCGAGCTCGTGGGCTGCGAACAGCCCGGCCGGCCCGGCGCCGATAATCGCGACGGTGTAGCTGTCCTTTCGTGCCACAGGTGCAATCCTTCGATGGGCTTAAATACGTTTTCATTTTCTATCGTTGCCCATGCGCCATGATTCCCACAACTGATATATACGTGCATTTCATATCCCGACTGCAATGAGATACCTCAAGCTGGAAAACGGCAGGGTCAACGATTTTTTAGAACAGCTTTCAGCCTACGGCGACCTGTATGCGCCGACGAGGATATCAGAGGAATTCTACGATTACCGGAAAATAGAGGACGTCGACGACGTCGCCTTCGACTACACCCGGACGATCACCCCGGCAAAAAAATATTTTGTTCCCACCGAGCAGGAAATGTTCAAGTTCGACATGGAGACCAGCCAGTACGAGGAGACGCTCAACGACGTCGAACCATTCGTGCTCTTCGGGCTGCATGCCTGCAGCATCGTCGGACTGCGCATTCTCGACGGGGTCTACCTGAACGAATACCCGGATAAATACTACAAGGTCCGGCGGGATGCCGGCATCATCATCGGCCTGAGCTGCCTGCCCGACGAGTACTGCTTCTGCAATCTCCGCCGGACGGACTTCGTCGACGTGGGCTTCGACCTGTTCCTGCACGAGCTCCCCGACGGCTACCTCATACGGGTGGGAAGCGAGAAAGGCCACAAAATCGTGGATGAAAACCCGGGCCTGTTCGTCGAGGTGACCCCGGAGGATATCAAGCATTTCAAGCAGTTCGAGAAAAAGCGGCATGAGCTGTTCCAGTACCAGGGCAGCTTCGACAACCTGCGGTACATGCTCGAGCTCACCAAGGATCACCCGCTCTGGGAGAAGGAAAGCGAGAAATGTTTCGGCTGCGGCAACTGCACCATGACCTGCCCCACCTGCAGATGCTACGACGTCCAGGACATCCCCGACATCGACGGCCGCCACGGCCAGCGTATCCGCTTCTGGGATTCCTGCCAGTTCCGGAGCCACGGTCTCGTTGCGGGCGGTCACAACTTCCGCGAGACAAAAAAGGACCGTTTCATCAACCGGTATGTCTGCAAAAACGCGTATTTCTATCCATTGGGGACGAGCTACTGCGTGGGCTGCGGCAACTGCACGTATTTCTGCCCGGCCGACATCGATTTCCTGGACAACCTGATGAAGATACGCGGTATCGCGGAGGAAACGTATGAGCAATGAGGACAGCCAGGAAAACATATACGACCTCTACAAGTGCCGCATCCTCCGCGTCTACGAGATGACCGACGAGGACAAGCTGTTTCTCCTCCGCTTCGAGGACTCCGACATCGCCGAGGAATGGACGTTTACCCCGGGCCAGTTCGTCCAGGTGTCCGTGCCCGGCGTCGGCGAGATTCCCATATCGGTGTGCTCGTCGCCCATGCGCCGGGGCTTCTTCGAGCTGTGCATCAAACGGGCGGGCAAGGTCACCGAGGTCGTCCACCGCATGGAACCCGGCGGCTACCTGGGCATCCGCGGCCCCTACGGCAACGGTTTCCCCATGGACGAGTTCGAGGACCACGATTTATTGCTCATCGCCGCCGGCATCGGCATGGTGCCCCTCCGCTCCGTCTTTTTGCACGCGATGGACAACCGGTGGAAGTTCGGCAACATCACGGTCATCAACTCCGCCCGCTACGGCCACAAGCTGCTGTTCCGCAAGGAGCTGGAGGCCATGCGGGACATCGCCGAGGCGGAAGACATCAACATCCTGCAGACCGTCACCCGGGACCCGGAATGGCCCGGGCGCACCGGCAGAGCCCAGCACCACGTCGAAGACGCCAACACCGACCCTGACGATGCATACGTCGTCGTCTGCGGCCCCCCGCAGGCATACCGGAGCGTGTTCGAAAAAGTCATCGAGGCGGGATACGACCCCCGCAACATCTATGTAACGCTGGAACGACGGATGAAATGCGGCGTCGGCAAATGCGGGCACTGCATCGCCGGCTCGTCGACCTTCCTGGAATACATCTGCATCGACGGCCCGGTGTTCGGCTACTATGACATCATTTCCACTCCAAATCTGATATAGTGATAGCATGACCACAAAAATAGGTATACACGGGTTAACCTCCTGCTACGGATGCCAGCTCAGCATGGCCATCGTGCAACGCATCCTCGACGTTGCCGAAACATTTGACATCGAATATTTCTACATGCTGTCGAGCCAGGGCGAAATATCCCCCGTCGACGTCGCATTCGTAGAAGGCAGCGTCAGCACCACCCAGGACGAACAGGAGCTGCGCAAGATACGCGACAACGCAGACATCGTCGTCGCCGTCGGCTCCTGCGCCATCCACGGCGGCGTGCAGGGCATCCTGGCCGACGAAGGCATTAGCTACCGGGAGGCGTTCCAGGATGTATACGGCGACAGCAAGATGGACTACGAGGGCCGCATCGCCCAACCCATCGACACCATCATCGACGTCGACTACCGGCTGCCCGGCTGCCCGCCCGAGGAACCCGAGATCATGTACTACATGGCAACCCTGGCCATGGGCAGCTGGCCGGAGGAAAAAGACTACCCCGTCTGCGCGGAATGCCGCCGCGCCGGCAACCCCTGCATTCTCATCGAACGCGGCGAACCCTGCCTGGGGCCGGTCACCGTCGCCGGCTGCAAAGCCCGCTGCATAACCTACGACGTGCCCTGCGTCGGCTGCCGCGGTCCCGTGCCACACGAGACAGCATGGTTCGACTCATTGGCCCGGACGTTCAAAAACATCGGCATGGACCGCGACACCGTGCAAAAACGCATGGCCATCTTTTCGGCGAGGCATCCCCACATGCAGGAGATGCTCGAAAAGATCTATGGAACGGAGGAACAAGCATGAAAGTAACCCAGGAAATCACGGTAGACCACCTCGCCCGCATCGAGGGTAAGGCAGGCATCGAGGTAGACATCAGCGACGACAGCGTCGAGGCAAAGCTCAACGTCACCGAAGGCCCCCGCTTTTTCGAGGTCATCACCAAAAACAAGCACTGGCGCGACGCCGTCGCCATCTTCCCCCGCATCTGCTCGTTCTGCTGCACCCCGCACAAGCTCACCCCCATCGAAGCCGTCGAACAGGCCCTGGACGTCACACCCTCAGAGCAAACCCGGCTGCTGCGCGAGCTCCTCTACCTCGGCAACGTCGTCGAAAGCCACGCACTCCATCTCTATCTCCTGGTCGTTCCGGACTACCTCGGCTACCCGGACGCCTTCGCGGTGGCGGAAAAACAGAGCGGCCTGGTCAAAGACGGCATCTTCCTCAAAGACATCGGCGCCGAGATACAGTCGTCGCTGGGCAGCCGCTCCATCCACCCCGAGTCAGCGCTCGTCGGCGGCTTCGGGAAGCTCCCCGGCATGGAAAAAATGCGGGAAATCCATGACATGGCCGACCGGGGCATCGCAAAAGCCGAGCGAGCCGTCGAATTCTTCGCGGAATACGAATATCCCTCATACGTTGACAGCCAGCGCCGGCATCTCTCCATCGCCTGCCCCGACAGCTACGGTGTATACGGAGACGAAATCGTGACGTCGGACGGCGACTCCTTCAACGTCGAAGACTACATGTACCACCTGCAGGAACACGTGGCCCCCTACTCGTTCGCCAAGCGCGGCATCTACAAGGACGAGCCTTACATGGTCGGCGCCCAGTCCCGCCTGGTCAACAACTGCGAGCTGCTCACCGGCCGCGCCGGAGAGCTCCTGGAACAGCATCGCAGCCTGGTCACCCCGGACAACCCGTTTGCCAACAACTTCGCCCAGGCCATCGAAATGGTATACTTCCTGGAGCGCATCAAGGAGCTCATCGACATCATCGGCGAACCCGAGCAGGAAAAACCGGCTGAGCCAGCCCGGGATACCGGCGAAGGCTACGCGGTGACGGAGGCACCCCGGGGACTCCTCATCTACTATCTGAACATCGAAGACAGCCTGGTGGTCGACGCGGATGTCATCACGCCTACGGCCATGTTTCTCCCCATGATGGAGGTCGACATCGCCGACATGGCAACCGGGCTCTGGCAGGACGGCTGCCAGGACGAAAAGACCATTGCCAACAAGGTCGAAATGGTGTCCCGGGCCTACGACCCCTGCATATCATGCAGCGTCCACGTGACCAGGCTTTAGTCGTCACGCTGGGCAGCCCGCTCGCCGGCGAAGACGCCGTCGGGCAATGTGTCCACGAGGCGCTGCAGGACGCGGTCAACGCCCGGCTCGTCTACCTGGGCACCGACATCTTCCGCTTCAGCAACGCCTACCACGGCGAGCCAGTGGTCATCGTGGTCGACGCGGTCTACTCGAAACAGCATGCCGCCGGCGAGATGATCCATTTCACGGGCGAGGAGGTGTTCTCGGAGCTCAACGACGTGGCCACCGACGCCCACCTGCTCGGCGTCGGCGAAGGCCTCAAGATACTCCGGAAGGTCATGCCCCGGTTTCCCGACATACTGCATTTCATCGGCGTGTCCTGCAAACACTTCGGCCACGGCGAGATGAGCCAGGAAGTAAAACAGGGAATAGAGCAGGCCGTGGCCCTGGTCCACGAGCTTACCGGATAGCCGCGGTGTCAATGCAGGAAATATCGGCGTCCGGTGAACACCATGGGGATGCCGTGCTCGTTGGCCGCCTTGATGACCTCGTCGTCCCGGATGGAGCCGCCCGGCTGTACGATGGCCCGGATCCCCGCCTTCGCTGCCACGTCCACGGCATCACGGAACGGGAAAAACGCGTCTGACGACATCACCGATTTTTTAACATTTTTGCCGCCTTTCTTGGTGGCGATCCAGCTTGCGTCAACCCGTGACGTCTGCCCGCCGCCGATAGCCACGGTATGGGTGCCCTTGGCGAACACGATAGCATTGGATTTGACGTGCTTGACACATTTCACCGCGAACACCATGGTCTCGATGTCATCCGGCGTGGGCTCCGCCTCCGTCATCACCTCCCATTCACCCGGGTTGAACGGCTTGATATCCCGGTCCTGGACCAGCAGCCCGCCGCCGACGCTCCGCAGCTCAAAGGACGGCCGGCGTTCCGGGCAGTCCAATCCCTCGACCTCGAGCAGACGCAGGTTTTCCTTCTGCTCCAGTATCTCCCGGGCTGCCTCCGTATATCTCGGAGCGATGACGACTTCGAGGAAAATCTGGGTCATCTTCCCCGCCAGATCACGGTCGACATCGCGGTTGACGGCCACCACGCCGCCGAAGGGGGAATACTCGTCGGTGGCATAGGCCGCATCCCATGCCCTCACCAGGTTTTTGGACGAGGCAACGCCGGAGGGCGTCGCATGCTTCATGATCACCACGGTCGGCTCCTCGAACTCCTTGACACATTCGATGGCGTCGCTGGCGTCCAGGATGTTGTTATACGATATCTCCTTGCCCTGCAGCTTCACCGCGCCGGCCACACAGGGCTCCCCAATGGCGCCGCGGTAGAACGCACCCCGCTGATGCGGGTTTTCCCCGTAGCGCAGCACGTTTTCCAGGCGATACGGCGGGACAAACAGCTCCGGAAACCCCTGGCTGTCCTGCTGCCCGGCAATCGTTGCATCGTAGAACGCGGTACGCCGCACCGCCTCATATGCCAGCTGCTGCCGCACCGCCTCGTCGACATCGGGCAATGCCGCCGCAACGCGTTGATACTGCGAGGGATGCGACACCACGACCACGTCACGCCAGTTCTTAGCCGCAGCCCTGACCATGCAGGGCCCGCCGATGTCCATCCCGGCGAGGCCAAGCTCCGGGTCATAGAAATTGCAGACCACCATGTCGATGGCCGTGATATCCTCCCGCGATAGCAGGTCCATGTCCTCGCTGTCACGGCGCGCCAGGATGCCGGCATAGATGTCCGTATGCAACGTCTTCACCCGCCCGTTCATGAGGTCTGCGAAGCCGGTGACATCCTCAACCGGGACAACCTGGATGCCGGCATCGTCGAGCACTCCGGCGGTCCCCCCTGTCGACACAATGGAAACCCCTGCCTCGTTAAGCGCGGAACAAAAATCCACAATATCCGTCTTGTCGTAGACGCTTACCAGCGCCGTCTCTGGCTTCATGCTGTTACCCACCCCTAATGCGGCGCCTCCAAATTAATGTTACGGGTGCGGACATCCGCCCGACATGACCATTTATATTGCAGCCGGGTTTCATGTACCGGCAGTGTGGGAAGGGCTGGCAGCCGTGTTTTTCCGGCTGTATGTCACCCCACACTGTCTCTTTTTAAGGCTCGGAAACACGCCAGGATGCGGTCCCGATTTGCCAAAGTCCTGAGCTGTCCCTTGGTTGTCTGTTAAGGTTGGTTTAAAAATAAGAGGGATCAGGGGGTCCCGGCGAATCAGCAGCGGATACATGCTGTGTATTATTTATATATAAATATATATTTTAATGCGATAAAGTATATATTTAGGTGGCTGGTTGGCTGTCCATGCCATCGACGTATGCCCTCATCAGGGTCCCGCCCGTCGAACTGCAGCATGTGCAGCACGCGCTGTCAACGCAGCATGGCGTGGGCAGCCTGCGCCATCTGGCGGGTAACGGCGCCTATAACCTGCTGGCCCGCCTCGACGTGGCGGACAGCCGGGAGGAACACCGGGTGATGGACACCATCCGGAACACACGAGGGGTGTCCGGTGCCATGGTTTTGAGCCGGGTGCCGGCGTAACCCCTCTTTTCCCGACATTTCTGTTCACTGCTACAGTCGTCCATGATCTCCTGCACGTTTCCGTCCGGCGCAACATTTAAAAACCGCTAGCGGTGGCCCCCTCTTCTCCTTTTTAACCGACGGTGTGCTTTACGAATGTGATACAATGGGTATGACAGTACCACTCTACCAGAGAAAGCAGTTCAAAGTCGAGCAGGAATGGCGCCCGTACCGCAGGGCCCTCGGACAGAGCGATCAGGAGATGTACGACCGGCTTATGCACAAGGCCCGGCAGCATGCCTCCGCCGGCCACGAGGCCGCCCGGCTCAACCACATGGAATCGGTGTTCATGTCGATGCTGATAGAAATGCAGAAGGAGATAGAAGAGCTCAAGAAACGGGAGCGAATCGTAGATATTTGAAAACTTTTATTAATTGCTTGTTCTTACTCACCGTATGCTAAAACTGAGCAAGGGATTGCTATCGTTCATCTCGGGGCTGGGATTCATGGGGCTGGTGTTCTACCTCGTGTTTTTCACGTTCGTTGAGATGGATTACCTGCTCCTCTCAAACTACATCCTCCTGTTTTCCATTATTACCAGCGTCCTTGGATGCGTCGTCGTATACTTTCTCTCCATCGCGTTTTCGTTTGTCAGAGTCCGCATCGAGATACCGCCCAACGCCGGTGGATTCGGCGGCGGCATCCTGACCATGGTGGCCATCATCCTGATGATCGTGTCCTTCCGGCTGGAAGACCTCGGATGGATGAGCAGCCTCAGCCTGTTCGAAACCATCCATCCCGTCACCTCGTTTTTCCTGGCCGCAGCCAGCACCCTGCTTTTCATCTGGCCGGTTGAAGAATCCCGGAGCAGCAACGAACAGATATGGTAGCCGTCAGCGTGTACCGGTACGGCCACCGCCTCGGCCGCGACAAGCGCATCACCACGCATACCGCGCTCGTCGCCCGGGCGTTCGGCGCCCGTGAAATCGTTGTCGACACGAAGGACGAGGGACTGGAGGAGACCGTCGCTGACGTGAACGAGCGGTTCGGCAACGATTTTTCCATCGAAACCGGCGTGTCGTGGCGACGGTTCCGCCGGCATCGAGACGGCGCAGTGGTGCACCTCACCATGTACGGCGAGCACATCGACGACGTCATCGACGACATCCGCCGACACGAGCGGGTCATCGCCCTGGTTGGCTCCCAGAAGGTTCCCGGCCGGTTTTATGGCGAAGCCGACTACAACGTCGCCGTCGGCAACCAGCCGCATTCCGAGGTCGCCGCCCTGGCGCTCTTCCTCCACTATGTCACCGACGGCGGCTGGGCCACCCGGCGGTTTTACGGCACCCACCAGGTCATCCCGCAGCCCCGGGGGAAAAAGGTCGTTGAGCGTGACTACGAGAGCCTGCTCCGCGACGCCGGCTGCCAGCCGGAGGTCGTCGAGCATGCGCGGAAGGTGCAGCGTCTGGCGGTGGCCATCGCAGAGCGTATCCGGCAGCGGGGAGGCGACGTGGACCTGGCCACGGTCAAAATCGGGGCCATGCTCCACGACCTGGGCCGCTCCGAGACTCATGGCATCGGCCATATCCCGGCCGGCGTCAGATTGGCCCGGGAGCTCGGACTGCCCGAAAACGTCGTCCGGGTCATCGAACGGCACGGCGGCGCTGGCATCGACCCCGATGAGGCGGAAAGACTCGGGCTTCCACCGGGAGACTACGTGCCGCAGCGCCTGGAGGAAAAAATCGTGGCGCACGCCGACAATCTCACCGGCATGGAATACCGGGACGTTGACACCGTGGTGCAAAAGCTCCGGCGGGATGCGGGCGAGGTAGCGGCTGACAGGGCACAGCGGCTGCACGACGAGCTGAGCGAGCGCTGCGGCTGCGACGTGGAGGAGCTGCTATGATAACCGTGGGGGTGGCAGCCTTCCAGGGCGCCGTGGGGGAGCACCTCGACGCTGTGGAGCGGGCCATGCGGGCGCTCGACATGGCGGGCAGGGCGGTCCCGGTGCGGAACACCATCGCCGACGTTGACGCGCTCATCATTCCCGGTGGGGAGAGCACCACCATCGCCGGCCGCATGCATCGCACCGGCGTCTTTGACGAGATACGGGAACGGGCCGACGACATCCCCATCATGGGGACCTGCGCCGGCTGCATCCTGCTTGCCACGGAGGTCGTCGGCAATGATATCATGCCGCTCGGGCTGATGGACATGACGGTGGAGCGGAACGCGTTTGGACGCCAGAGGGAGTCGTTTCAATGCCGGCTGGAGATAGATGACATCGGGAACGTGCCAGCGGTGTTTATCAGGGCTCCGCTCATACGCAGCGTAGGGGAGGGATGTGCCGCGATGGCATCTGTCGGGGAGGGCATCGTGATGGCCCGGCAGGACAACCGGCTGGCGCTGGTCTTTCATCCCGAGCTCACCGACGACATCTGCATCCATCGGTATTTTCTGGAAATGCTGTAGAAGAGAGGGGCAGGCGACGGATGTTACGCCTGCATTATCTTTTTGCGTCCCATGGCCGTGAGATAGCGGACCTCCTGGCCGTTGTCCAGCTTGCCCTGGAACTCGTCGGGAACGTCGATGGTGAATGTTTCGTAGGTTTCCATGTCCATGAGCTGGGCGGTGCCGCCCGACATGGAGATAACCTGGCCGCGGCGCTTGTCGATGATGGGCACGTTGACCTTGTGGCGGACCGGGTTGACGATGCTTCGCTTCTGCCCGTCGAACAGGCCGATGGCTTCGATGCGGGCCTTTGCTTCTCCGTGTTTTCCCGGCTTTGACGTCGTCATGCTGACGATCCTGCATGGCTCGTCGTTGATGATGATGTAGCGTCCTTCTTTCAAGTCTTTGACTTCGACCACGTCTTTCATGTGAGCACCTATCCCGGGAAACACAAACCCCTAAATAAGGTTTTGGCTCTCTACTAAGAGAACTAAAATAATCACAACGCTGTCTTGCTGTGTATGCTCGCTGCTTTTTCAAAGGTCATGAAAATGGTTTCTTCATAACGCAGTATGCAGGAGAAAAAAAGTGCTGTGTTGAATAAACCATACTCTTTTTTATACGCTGAAAGCCATCCCTCCGGAGGAGGGCTGCGGGATGTCAGCGGAGAGAAACTGGCGGGAGTATAACGACCGATTGGTCCGGCGGGGTGAACTGTATATCTCGCTGGATTTCGTTGACCACTGGGATGACGAGATAGCCCGGATGAACGAGGGAAAACGGGGGCGGCCGTTCAAGTTTCCGGAGCGACTGATGGAGTTTCTTGCGTTTTTACATGTCGCATTTCTGCCGTATCGGCAGATGGAGGGATTCCTGCGGAAGCTATCAGAATATATCCCGAAGCTTGAAGCGGCTGACTATACCACCATCTGCAAGCGACTGCAACGCATTGAGCTGGATATCTCACTCCAGGACATCTCGAACGATGTCATCGTTGCTGTCGATGCGACGGGCATGAAGGTTTCATCACGAGGTGAATGGATGCGCCACAAATGGAAGGTGCGCAAGGGATGGATCAAGGTCCATATCGCAGTGGATGTCAAGACAAAGAAATTGCTGGCCTTGTATGTGACCGATGAACGAACCGGAGCTGGAAAAATGCTGCCAATACTGATCGAGCAGGCTCAACGGCATACCGATGGGCAGGTAAAACATGTGTTGGGTGATGGCGCCTATGACAGCAAAGCCAATTTCAACTATCTCGATGGACACGATATCAAGGCGGTGGTTAAAACCCGGAAGGATTCCTCAACCAGAGCCCGTGGATCACCTGCTCGAGCTGCAGCTGTCCGAGAACGACGGCAGCTGGGCTACGACGGCTGGCGAGACAAATATCGCTATGGCCAACGGTGGATGGCAGAGAGCTACTTCTCAGGAGTGAAACGTATGTTCGGAGAAACCGTGAGAGCCCACTCACAGGAAGCGATGTTCCAGGAAGTCATGACGAAATTTATCCTGTATGACACGCTCATGATGCGGTGAGAGGCGGGTTTTTCTCACCAGAGAGGAACGCCGCTCTCAAATATTCAACACAGCATCCTTACACCAATATTTTTAAATTCATAGTCGTTAGGCCTATGATAGAGGTCACAAAATGGACTTGTATGAAGGGCAGATTATCACGGCGCCGTTTTTCAAGGGGAAGGCTGAGGTAAAGAAGTTTGATAAACGAGGTGGCTTTTATTTGCTAGAGGTGGTATTACTTGCCAATCGTGAATACAAGCCCTTACGGATTTCAGAGGAGCAACTTGACAATGTATCGATTGACACCCGTGACGACCTGACCCCCTATGATCGAAGTGAGGATTTCTTCTTCTGGATAGAAGCTAACAGGCTGCGGCTGGCATATCAGTTTGACCCGCTG